>NZ_JBSGQV010000051.1:0-37733 GCF_053606025.1 Streptomyces sp. NPDC055254
ACCCGGTACCGGGTCCGCCCCCACCCACATCAGCCCACCCGTCAGTCCTTGAAGACGTCCTTGACCTTTTCCTTGGCCTCGCGGGCATCGCCCTTGGTCTGCTCGGCACGGCCTTCGGCGGTCAGGCGCTCGTTGCCCACGAGGCGGCCGGCGGTCTCCTTGGCCTTGCCCTTGGCCTGCTCGCCCTTGGCCTGGACCTTCTCTTCACCGGACACAGTCATCACTCCAAGCGGTAGGAAGCCTTACGCCAAGCCGTATGCCCCTCCTCCACGCCGTAAACATCACCCACCGTGTTTATCGGCTCGGGTTTCGGTAACAACAAGTAGCTACAGACAGCACGTAGCTACAGACCGTCAGAACCCGACGGAAGGCAGGAACATGACCCTCGTCACCGTGCTCATCCTCGTCGCGGTCCTCGCCCTCATCGGCCTCCTGGCCCTGGCCCCCAGCGCTCCCGCGCGGCGCAACCCCTTCCCGGGCCGCCGGCGCCGGGCCGGCCGCCACCGCTCCGGCGCACCCCGGCTGACCGAGATCCCCCCTCAGCGGGGGATCCAGCACCACGCCCGCTGACGGCGGGCCCGCCGCCGCGCGCGGCGGTGCGAGCGACCCGGGGCGGAGACGGGATGGACGGGGCGGGGCTGGGCACCAGCGGGACATGGCTGTCCTACGAAAGCTCGCCCGGCCCCTGCTCGCCGCCCCGTTCGTCACCGCGGGGCTGCGCGCCCTGCGCCACCCCGAGGGCGTCGCGGAAGTCGTCCGACCCGTCGCCGGAGCGGTCGGCAAGCGCGTCCCGGCCCTCGCCGGGGATCCGCGGCAACTGGTGCGCGTCACCGGCGCGGTCCAGGCCGGGGCGGGTCTGCTGCTCGCGACGGGGCGCGCCCCGCGCCTGGCCGCGCTCGCCCTCGCTGCCGCACTGGTGCCGACCTCCCTGACCGCGCACGCCTTTTGGACGGTGGAGGACCCCGAGGAGCGGGCACGGCAGCGCGCCCGCTTCCTGACCGACCTCTCCGCGTTCGGAGGGCTCCTCATCGCCGCCGCGGACACCCACGGCAAACCCTCACTCGCCTACCGCTCCCGGCACGCACTGGACCACCGGCACCCGGTGAAGGCCGTCCGCCGCCCCGCGGAAGCCGCCGCGGCGAGTACGGTCCGCCGCGCCAAGGCGGTCGCCGCCACCCTGGCCGGATCCCGCTGAGGGCGGGCCGATCCGCCGGCGTGCCGCGGTCCTTCGCCGGGCAGCCCCACCGACCGCACCCGACAGCGGGGTCCTGACCGGCTGCCGGGCAGGACCCCGACCGGAACGAGGAGGAGCCCCTGTGACAGACACCCGACGCACCACCGGGCGGATAACCGTCGGCTCACTGCTGCGGCCGGCGGCGCTCGGCCCGCGCCTGGTGACGCGGGCCCTGGCCGTCGTCACCCGCGGCGCCCGGCGCCGCCAGGGCGCAGGCACTGCGGCCGTCTGCCCGACCGCCGCCCGGCACCGGTCGGGCTCCGGCCGGGCGGGTGGGGCCGGATCGGGAGCCTCGAACCGGTCCCGATGCCGGGACCCCCGTCCGGGCGGCGCCGACCGCAGCGAGCGGGCCCATGAGGCGGTCGTGTCCCGTACCACCAGCCCCGACGACCTGGCCTCGCTCCTGGCCATGCTGGACCTGCGGCCCGGGCCGGACACCGGACCCGCCGGGGGCCGCCCCGGGCGCGACGGCGCGTAGCCGCCGGCGCCGAGCCGCGCGCCCCCACCGCCGCGGCCGGTGTGGCTACGCTGTGGCTCCGCCGCGCCCGCGCTTTCCGCAGTGGCTGAGCCCGGGGCGGGGCCGCTTCGCAGCTGAAGGACCCGCGATGCCCACAGCCGTTCGTGTCGAACACTCCAGCGGGGACTGGGAGTCGGTCGTCGCGCGCTTTCGGGAACTGGTCCGTACGGGCCGCGAGCCCGGGGGCTCCTTGGCGATCTGGCGCCGCGGGAGCCCCGCTCCCGCCCTCGTGGTGCACGGCGGCAGCGCCGATCGCGCACGTACGGTTCCCTGGCGTGGACAGACCCTCGTCCAGGTCTTCTCCACGGGCAAGCCGCTGGTCGCGCTGGCCGCCCTGCGGGCCGTCGCCGACGGCCGCCTCGGTCTCGACGATCCCCTCACCCGACACTGGCCCGCCTATCGCGACGTGCCTGGGCACCCCACGACCCTGCGCATGGTCCTCAGCCACCGTTCGGGCAAGCACGCCTTCTCCCCCGCCGCGGCCGGGATCGACCCCCGCGACCACGCCGCACTCGTGCGCGACCTGGAAACCATGGAACCGCTGACCGTGCCGGGCCGGGACATCGCCGAACACGCCTCCACCTACGGGCACCTCGTCGACGGCATCCTCACCGCGGTCGGCGCCCCCTCGGTCCGTGAGACCACCGCGTTCCTGTCCCGCGCACTCGGTGCCCGCCTCAGATTCGGCGTCCACCCGCACGAACTCCCCCTGGTCGCCCGGCCCGAGCCCCTGGGCACCGCATGGACCGACGCCTACCTGGCGCACGAACTCGGCCGCGCCGCCCTGCTCCGCCCCGCCGGCCTCCTCGACACCGAGACCCTGCACAGCCCGTCGTGGCAGCTGGCTCCCTTCGGCGCGGTGGGCCTGATCACCGACGCCGTCTCCCTGGCGGGCCTCTACGACGACCTCGCCCGACCCGACGGCCACGTCGCCCGGCTCCTGGGCGCGGAACTGCGCTCACACCTGTTCACCACCGCCGCGGCCGGCCGGGACGGGTTCCTGCGCGATCACGTCCGCTGGTCCCTCGGATTCCGGGTCGACGCCAACGGCGACTTCGGGATGGGAGGCATCGGCGGCAGCTGCGCCTGGCACTCCCCCGCACTCGGCTACTCGCTCGCCTACGTCACCCGCGGCCTGCACCGGCACGACCGCGTCACCTGCCTCGCCGACGCCGTCGAAAGCACGCTCCGCGCCGAGGCCGGGGCCGGGGCCGGGGCCGGGGCCGGCTGAACCGTCGGGAACAGCGGAACGGCTCCGCCCTCGCAGAGAGGGGGAGCCGTTTCCGTTCGCGGGGGAACCGCGTCGCTCAGGCGTGGCTGTGGCGACGCTTGTTGCCCGTGACCAGTCGGTAGATGGCCAGAAGGATGACGGAGCCGATGATGGCCGCGATCCAGGTGGAGAGGTCGAAGAAGCCGTCGATGGAGTCGACGCCGAAGATGACCTTGCCGAGCCAGCCGCCGAGCAGGCCGCCCGCGATGCCGATCAGCATCGTGATGATGATGCCGCCCGGGTCCTTGCCCGGCATGAGCGCCTTGGCAATGAGGCCCGCGAGCAGCCCTATGAGAATCCAGGCCAGAATGCCCATGATGCGTCTCCTACCTCGATGGATAAAGTTGGTGTTAACGATCGTCTGCACCGTGTGGCGGTTTCCAAACGTCCCGGTCCACTGATCATTTGCGAGGACGGGAGGGATGGGCGGTCAGCGTCCCTGTCCCCTGTCCTTCTTTCCCTTCGCCTTCCCCGGCGTGTCCTTCGCCTTCGTCTCCCCCGGTGCCTCCCGCGGTGCCTTCGCCGGGCTCTCACCCGGATCCGAGGAGTACGGGTCGCGGGTGGACGCCTGTTGCGGTGCGGCGGACGCGGTCGCGTCCGGGAGCTGGGGGGTGGCCGGCGCGGCGGGGGCGGGAGGCGGCGTCGGTTGCGCCCCGGTGTCCTTCGATGCCGAGGACTGCTCGCGCGAGGGGGCGGTGCCCGGCGGGTTCTCCCCCGCGGGGGTGCCGCCCACCACCAGCGCGCAGGTGGCCGCGACGCTCACCGCCGCCAGGCCCGACAGGGCCGCTCGCCGACGGCCGCCGGCCCCGCGCCCGGGCGGGCCGGGCGTCGGTGCGGGTGCGGCGCGGGAACCGGCAGCGGCCGGGGGCGGCAGGGGCGAGCGGTGGGTGAGGGTGTCGGGGGGCGCCGCGCCCGTCGCGGTGCGGGAGGGCGGTGCGTGTGCGATGCCCTGCAGGCCCAGGTGGACGGCGGCGGCGTCGGGGCGCGCCAGGGGGTCCTGGTCGGTCATCGCTGCCAACAGGCGGGCGAGGCCGTCCGGCAGCCCCTCGGGGATCCGGGGCGGATGCAGGAGGTGGGCGGTGCCGATCTCCACGGGTGTTCCCCGGTACTCGCGGTGGCCGGTGAGCGCTTCGAGGAGGGTCACTCCCAGGGCGTAGATGTCGCTGGCCGTACTCGCGCCGCGGCCGAGGAACTGCTCGGGGGCCATGTAGGCGAGGGTGCCGACCAGGGTGTCGGGTGCGCTGTGGGAGTGGGCGTGCACGGTCCTGGACAGCCCGAAGTCGGCGAGGTGCGGGGCGCCTTCCTCGCCGAGGATGACGTTGGAGGGTTTCACGTCGTGGTGGATGATGCCGTGGGCGTGGACGTGGTCGAGGGCCGATGAGATGTCGGCGCCGATCCGTGTGACGTGGACCGGGCTGAGGGGCCCGGCGTCCATGCGGGCGCGCAGGGTGACGCCGCGGATCAACTCCGTGACCATGAAGGCGCCTTGTCCGTGGCGGCCGGCGTCGTAGACGGTGACGAGGGCGCGGTGGGAGAGGCGGGCCAGCGTGCGTGCTTCGTCGCAGAAGCGGTCGGCGGTGATCGTGTCCGCGCCCGCGCGGAACACTTTGACGGCCACCTCCCGGCCCAGTACCTCGTCGACGGCGCGGAAGACGTCTGCCGTACCGCCGGATCCGATGACGCCTTGGAGCCGGTAGCGGCCGCCCAGCAGGGCGTCGTGTTCGGGTGGTGCTCCGTACGCGGGGACGGGCCGGGCCGGCATACGGGTCCTCCTCGACTCGCGGGCAGTGCCGCGCGCCTACCCGCCGGGGGGCGGGGCTACGCTCCGGGCCCGGACGCAGGTGGAGCGTGGTGGAGGGCGGGACGCCGTACCGCTGCCGGTAGGCAGCCACGGATGCCAGGTGGTGGGCGGCGGTCGCCGCGACGTCCACCGCCCCCGCCGGGTACGCCGCCGCGCACCCGCCGCCCCCCTTCCCCACGCACCGCGCCCCCATGACCTCGTACGTCCCGCCCGGCCCGCTGACGTCGGACGCGGTCTGCTGCTGTGACCGGCGAGGTTTGCCGGTCACAGCACTAGGTGAGGGCGGTGACGACCTCGCGGGCCGCGCGTTCGCCTTCGGTGGCGCCGCCTTCCATGAAGCCCTGGAAGTCGTAGCTGCAGTGCTCGCCGCCGATGTGGACGTTCCCCTGCGCGGTGCCCTCGTACCGGGCGTAGCGGTGCAGGTAGCCGGTGGGCCAGTAGGAGTACGCGCCGAGCGTGTACGGGTCGCGGTGCCAGGCCGACAGTTGGGCGCGGCCGTTCCAGGCGGCCCGGGTTCCGGGGAAGAACGCGTCGATGCCGGTGAGTGTGCGGGATGCGAGGGCCCGTACGTAGGGGTCGGTCTCGGTGGCGAAGGGGGTCGCAGGGGTGAGCGCGGCGGCGGGGGCGCCGCCCGCGTACTGGATCAGGATGCCCGCGTTGCCGGGCTGGAGCTTGGTGGTGTCCCAGGTCTGCTGGACGTGGGAGTCGGTGAAGCAGTCGCCGGCCGAGACGCCGGGCCAGGGGCCGGTGCCGCGCCAGGGACGGCTGGTGAACTGCATGTTGAGTTTGGTGCAGTGGCCCATGCGGGCGTCGCGCAGGAGGTTGTTCATGAGCGGGTCGAAGCCGGCTGCCGTGAGGTCGATGCGCTGGAGTACGGGCAGGGGCAGGCACAGGACGGTGTGGTCGGCGGTGACGGTGCGGGTGGTGCCCGAGTCGTTGAAGGTGAGGGTCTGGGTGCCGTCGGGGTTGGCTCTGAGGGCGGTGAGTTCGCGTCCCATCAGCAGGGAGCCGGCGGGCAGGTTCCGTGCGATGGCCCGAGGGAGCTGGTCGTTGCCGCCGGTGATGTGGTAGCGCTCGTTGGACAGGCCCCACACGTTGAAGTGGCCGGGGTTGGGCTGGTAGCCCATGAGGAGGACCAGGGCGAGGGCGGACTGGTCGGCGGTGTCGGCGCCGTACTCGACGGTGTAGGCGACGTCGATGAACCGGCCGAGGCGTGAGGTGTGGCCGCCGGGGACCCGGGTCTCGATCCACTGGTGCAGGGACATGGTGTCGAGGGCGGTGCCGGCGGGGGTGGTGGAGTTCCAGCTGACCTCGCCCGCGTCCTGCAGGTCGCGGCGCAGTGCCTGGTAGACGGCCTTGAAGTCCTCGTCGGCCTGGGCGCGGGGGTAGTAGGCGCCGTCGAACCAGAGGACTTCTTCGGCTCCGTTGGGTCCGCCGCCGAGGAAGTCCTCGGTGGGCAGGTCGAAGCGGCGGCACAGTTCGAGGATCTTCTTGTGGCTGGTGTCGATCAGCTCGCCGCCGATCTCGGAGGTCTGGCCGTACGCCCAGTGGTCGCGCTGGGTCCATATGCGGCCGCCGACCCGTGCGGGGTTCGCCTCGTAGACGGTGCAGGCGATGCCCGCGTCCTTGAGGGTCAGGGCGGCGGTCAGGCCGGCGATGCCGGCGCCGACGACGGCGACGCGGGGGTTGCCCGTCGGCGGTTTCCCGCCGTCCGGCAGGGCTGCGGCGCGGGCGGGGGCGGTGGTGGCGGCGCCGGCCAGGGCGGTGCCCAGGCCGAGGGCGGCGGCGCGTTCCAGCAGGGCGCGGCGGGACAGGCCCCGTACGTCGGCGGCGGGGACGGCGAGGCGGCGGGCGGCGGCGTGTTCGGCGGCGAGTTGCTTGAGCGCGTGCATGACGGAGGTGCGGGCCATGTGGGTGGCTCCCGGGGTGTCAGACGTTCGCGGCGGAGGGGGAAGCGCTCTGGGCGCCGGATGCGGTGCGCTCGGCGGTGTCTTCGAGGACGATGCGGCCGATGACCTCGTAGCGTTCGGGCGCTTTGAATTTGAGGTAGGCGCCCAGTGCCAGGCCGCCGAGGAAGACGGCGGCGACGGTCCAGGGGATGAGGGTGAAGACGAGGGAGTCGGCGGCGAGTCCGGCCGCGGTCTTCATGTTCAGGACGAGCAGGACGACGACGGAGATCATCCCGATCCCGCCGAGCAGGGGGGCGGTGAAGGTGGTGAACCAGTGCCGGTCCTCGGGGTGGTTCTTGCGGAAGTAGCCGATCACGGCGAAGGAGCAGAGGGTCTGGACGATGAGGATGGCCATCGTGCCGAGGATCGCGAGCAGGGTGTAGAGGTGGAGGTAGGGGTCCTGGCCGGTGAGCCAGAACGCGGCGACGAGGGTGACGGCGACGGCGCTCTGCACGAGGGAGGCGATGTACGGGGAGCCGTGGCGGGCGTGGGTGCGGCCGAGCGCCGGGTGGAGGAAGCCCTCGCGGCCGATCGCGTAGAGGTAGCGGGCGGCGCACTGGTGGAAGGCCATGCCGCAGGCGAAGGAGCCGGTCAGCAGCAGCCATTGGAAGGAGTCGACGGCCCAGGAGCCGATGAACTGCTGGGTGGGTGCGAAGAAGAGGTCCAACGGGCTGGTGGAGGCGGACAGTTCCACGGACTTGGACAGGCCGTTGCCCGCGATGGTCATCCAGGAGACGTAGATGTAGAAGAGGCCGACGCCGACGACGGAGATCAGGGTGGCCTTGGGGATGACGCGCTTGGGGTCGCGGGACTCCTCGCCGTACATGGCGGTCGATTCGAAGCCGACCCAGGACCAGAAGGCGAAGAAGATGCCGAGTCCGGCGGAGGTGCCGGTGAAGGCGTTCCTCGGGTCGAGCGGTTCCAGCGGGATGCCGTCCGGGCCGCCGCCCGCGAGCAGCACGGCGGTGGCGACGGCGAAGAGGACGGCGATCTCACCGACGAGCATCACGCCGAGTGCTTTGGCGGTGAGGTTGATGTCGAAGTGGGACAGGACGGCGGTGACGCAGAGCATCACGGCCGCGTAGAGGATCCAGGGGAGGTCGAGGCCGAGCTGGTCGTGCACGGTGGTGCGGGCGAAGTAGGAGAAGACGCCGACGATCGAGGCCTCGAAGACGATGTAGGCGAGGACGGCGAGCATGCCGGAGGCCATGCCGGCGATCCGGCCCAGGCCGTGGGAGATGTATCCGTAGAAGGCGCCGGCGGCGGTGATGCGCTTGGCCATGGCGACGTATCCGACGGCGAAGACCGTCAGGACGAGGGTGGCGAAGAGATATCCGGCCGGGGCCCCGATGCCGTTGCCGAAGCCTACGGCGATGGGCAGGTTTCCGGTCATCGCGGTGATCGGCGCGGCGGTGGCGACGGCCATGAAGACCACGCCGAGCAGACCGACCGAGTTGGCCTTGAGGCGATGGACTTCAGCGCTGGGACTGTGGGACATGGGCGGGCCCTCTCAACGCGTGCGGCGGACAGCCGATGGGGAAGGCGGCCACTCTCCAACCAAGTGACCCACGCCACAATCGACACAAGGGCTGCCAATCGGCTCACGGGCGCGACGAGTTGTCGGTACGTCAGGCGCGCGGACCGAATGCGTGACCGCCCGGTGATGTCCACGCGGCCCGGGAACGGCTAGTGCTGTGGCCGGAAAGGTGTGCCGGGTTGCGGCGTCCGGTGCGGTGCATCGCGAGGCGGAGGGCCGCGGCTCGTACGGCACGTACGTGCGCGGTCCGACGATCTGGGGGTCCCCCCGGACGAAGTCCGGGGGATGAGGTGCCGTGCCGGGCGTCGCAACCGGTGGACCTTGCCGGTCACAGCACTGGTAGGACTCCGTTAGGTCGTTCTTGATCGGGTGGTGGCAGGTGGTGCAGATGCCGGTCCAGCACCTCAGGATGTCCTGGAGAGCGTCGAGGGTCTGGTGGAGGGTGAGCCGGTCCTGGGACTTTTGGGGCCAGTCGCTGTTCCGTGAGGAAGGCCTGGGCCGCGGTCACGAGGGTGACGTGGTGGTGCCGGCCCGGCCAGGATCGTCCCTCGAAGTGGTCCAGGCCCAGGCCGTGCTTGAGTTCTCGGTAGTCGTGCTCGATGCGCGTGTGCCCTGCCGCCAAGTCCGACCGGCCCGTTGCGGGCCGGCGCCTCGGGCTCGGCGTCGAGTGGGTGGGCACTCACGTCCGCTCGGATGGCCAGGACGTAGTGGATTCCGCGGTCGGTGAGGGCGGCCCGGAAGTGTGCGTTGGTGCCGTAGGCGGCGTCCGCCACCACGACCGGAGGCCTCATGTCCCAGTCGCTCAGCGTGTCGAGCATGTCCAGGGCCAACCGCCATTTCTCACGGTGTGTGACCTCGGACGGGACGCGGGTGGACGTCCTGCGATCGTGGTCCGCTTCCCATGACCGAGGAAGGAACAGCCTCCAGCTCGTGGACGGGTACTGGGGAAACGGGCAGGGGCACGCGGCCGTCTCATGAGCCGCTCACAATCGAACGCTGCGATGACGCTCCGCGACGACTCCCCAAGATCTGCGCCAGAACCGTGAAATAGAGGCACCCGGGAACGTTTGGGGTAGTCCACCAGGGGGCTCCAGCACTCTCCCCCGGCTGGGGAGAGTCAGTACCAGCGGAGAGACCGACCCGGCCTCGGTAGCAGGGCCGTACGGCCCTCGGAGCAGCCCGAGCTACACCTGCGCCGCACCAGCTATGAAAGCCAGAACCTCCACCACTTCTGGTTCACGGTGCCGTTGGCCCGCCACATGATCAGCTGCGTGCCGGCCCGCTTCGACTCACCCGGAGGCTCCAGCGCAAAAACGCCGCCTGCCGAGCTGTCAACCGCAAGATATGCGTCCTCTCTCCAGTAAAAATTCTGACTGTCTTGAGCGTGACAGTGCCAGACAATTACCGTTCCAGGATTATTCCCGTTATGGGAATCCAGGCATTTTCCGAAGTAATTCTGATAAACATCACGATTACTGGCAGAAGTAATTCGCCACCATTGGCCCGGCTCGTTTTGGTTACATACTTCCTGAGTGACCCAAGCGCCGGCACCTCCCCCTGAACTGGCATGCATACACATACCACTGTTGTAGTTGCCCATCATGAACCAACCAGTCTGCGCTGAAGCCGAGGCAGCGCCACCCACACCTGCTCCGGCCATGGCCAGCAACAGACCTCCTACAGCCGCACAGCGGCCAAGGGCCAGGGGCATTTTCTTCCTCAAAGACATATCTCCCGTTCACAAGATGACGCAATAACGCAGAAGATCCTGCAGATAACACATCCCACTTGGGACTTTGAGCAGCCCTTAAGCCTCGCTCATGAAAGGATTCGACGCATTTCCCCAGGCAGCTTCCCCTAGCTCACCTGTCACCCCAGCTGCCACCACTTCTGATACCTGCTGCCGTTCTCCGGCCAAACGAGCAACTGGTTCCCCGCGTTCGCCGACTGGCCGGGAGGCTCGATAACCTTGCCACTCCCTACGTTCTTGAAACTTTGGTTCGAGGTAAGGGTCCAAGCCTGACTAGCCCCTTGGTTGCAGGGCCAGACAATGACGGTTCCAGGATTGTTGCCGTTGTACCCGTCAAGGCAGAGACCCCAATCGAAACTGCGCAAAGTCATGCGGTTACTCGTGTCCGTGGCATACGCCCACAACTGGCCGCGCTCATCCTGGTTACAAAGCTCCTGTGTCACCCAGGCACCCGGACCGCCACCCGAACTCGCATGCATGCACATACCAGTTGCATCGTTAAACAGGCGAATCCAACCGTCCGCAGAGGCCGGGGTCGCGGTACCGACGGTCACCCCAAACGACCCCAACATCAATCCGGCGACGGTCGCAAAACTACCGAGCATTCGCGAAGACTTCTTCTTCACCAGCACGACTCTCCCCCACTACTGGCAGACGGACCCAACTCCGGGGCGCGAGCCCAAGCTGAACCAAGCTGCCCCACCATGAATTCTCGATAAACCTGCAAGCACCCGATACGACTTCCGATGCCCACCCATTGGTCGCTGCCCCAGAAAGCCCCGCTACCGGCCACCGGCCCGCCGGAGCCGACTGTTTGGGGTCTTCCTTCGCCCCGCAGGGCCGTCCCTGGCGAGCAGTACCGCCAAGGGCCCGGGAGAGCAGCGAGTGGGCGAGACCGTTTCCAGATTGCGGCTTTCCCGGGCCGGAGACGCAGTCGTTCAGTCGAATGTGCACACCGTATGCCGATCGGAACAGTGTGTGCAACAGGCGATCTGGGCGCTACTGTCGGAGCGGCCCCGAGGTGATGTTCAGCCGTTCATGCCCTACGGTGCGGACGGTCTCCTTGTCGTTCTCCGAGCTCCGCCGGTGCAAGGGAGGCGGGCACTCTGTGCGTAGAACGGCGGCGAACCGGTCGGCTCCAACGGCCGCATCGGTCCCGACAAGGGGGCCTACAGCGAGGTCCGTTCCCCGCTCGTGGTCGGGGGTGGCTCCCGTCTCCGCCCAGCGCCGGGAGCCACCCCTGCTCAATCCTCGTCCCACTTGCGTTAGGTATGGAACAGCTCATGAAACGCGCCGCGTCACTGGCTTGGTCCCTTCTGGCAGGCTCCTTCATCCTGGGCGCCGCCGCCGCACCGGCTGGGGCCGCCGCGCAGCCCTCTCCCCCACTGGTGAGGATCATGCCGCTCGGGGACTCGATCACCCAGGGCGAGGGCAGTACCGCCACCGGCGGATACCGGGGACCGTTGTGGGAGTCCATGGCTCGGCAGTCCGCGTACGCGGCCGACTTCGTGGGGTCCGGGCGGCAGGGCGGGCTCGCGGACGGTGACCACGAGGGCCACAGCGGCTGGACCATCGCCGGGGTCCGGTCGGGAATCGACCGATGGCAGGCCGGCGCCTCCCCCGACGTGGTGCTGCTGCACCTGGGAATCAACGACCTCAAACACCATGGCGCCGACCCCGAGGCGGCGGCCCGGCAGCTGCTTGAACTCGTCGACCGCATGCGTGCCAACAACCCGTACCTGACAGTGCTCGTCCAGGGCCTGATCACCGACACCCCTGGCCAAGAGGGGCGAACCGAGGCCTTCAATGCGTACGTGCGCGGCGCGGAGCCCGAACGGCAGGCCGCCGGGCAGCGGTTCCGCTATCTGGCTCCGCCGACGATGGACGTGGCCACCGACCTACCGGACAGGCTGCACCCGTCGGAGTCCGGGTACCGGAAAATGGCCGCGGTGTTCCGCCCCGCCATCGACCGGGCCGTGTCGGACGGCTGGGCGCAAAGGCCCCGAGTGGGACGCTCCGGCAACGAGTCGGGAGCCGACGGACGCGCGCGGTGGGCCGACTTCGACGGCGACGGCAAGCCCGACCACGTCACGATCGCCGACGACGGCAAGGTGTCCGTACGCCTGAACCGGGGCGGTGCCAGCCGGGGCGGTTGGGAGGAGCTCGGGCAGGTCGCGTTCGGGACCACCAACGACCGCAGGCGCGTCCGCCTGGCCGACTACGACGGTGACGGCCGCTTCGACTACCTCGTCGTCAACGCGAACGGTTCCATCAGCGCCTGGATCAACAAGGGCGGGGACAAGCCCGGTCAGGCCGGGTGGCAGGAGATCGGGCAGGTGGCCACCGGTCTGACCACGGACCCCACCAAGGTCCGGTTCGCCGACTGGGACGGCGACGGCCGCACGGACTACGTCCTGTTCAACGAGGTCAACAACGTCGACGTCTGGCTCAACCGCGGTGGGGACACGGCCGGAACAGCCGGCTGGACGCACATCGGGCGCGTCACTACCGCGACCCACGACCGCAACCGGGTTCGGTTCGCCGACAACGACGGCGACAACCGCGCCGACTACCACCTCGTCAAGCCCGACGGGAAAGTGGACCTCTACCGCAACCGCGGCGGGGACACGGTCGGCTCCGGCGGGTGGGAAACCGTCGGGCAGATCGCCACCGGGGTCACCGAAGACCACACCAGCGTCCAGATCGCCGACTTCACCGGTGACCACCACGCCGACTACATCCAGAGGATGACAAACGGCGCCTCCGCCGTCTACGCATGGAACGGCGGCGATGTCTCCGGGCCCAACGGCTGGACCCCACTCGGCGACGTCACCTCCGACTGACCGGCAAACCGCGACGGCCGAACACCGCCCTCCACCAACGCGGTCCCGCCCTTCCCGCGGTGCATCGCCCGTCGGGATGATCTGGGCCCGGAACAACGGCCCTCCCGCGACCGATCGCCAGACGGCGCGCTGGAGCGCCCCACCAGACGGCACGGAGCCACCCGACCCGCTCGGGGGCGGGCCGGGCAGCTCCGTGCACCCACCTCCGCGAACCCCGATCCCACAACACCACCCGCCCCTACGCCAATCACAACCGTCGCCCCCTGCTCCGCCGGTCATGCCTCAGCGGCGCTGCCAGCCAGAAATGCGGCGGAGGACGACAAGGCACACGGAGGACGCAAAGGTGCCTCTTGTACGCTCTGGCGGCACACCGTACGCACCACCGAGGACTCCCATGGCGTCAGATCCGAAGACCAACCCCATCCCGTCCGTGTGGGCACGTCCCAAGACGGCCGCACCCGCCCGGCCCGCGCTCAGCCGGTCGGCGATCGT
Organism: Streptomyces sp. NPDC055254; assembly: GCF_053606025.1. NCBI lineage: Bacteria > Bacillati > Actinomycetota > Actinomycetes > Kitasatosporales > Streptomycetaceae > Streptomyces > Streptomyces sp. NPDC055254. Next base: position 13,394 of record NZ_JBSGQV010000051.1, read on the forward strand.
CAGCGAGGCGGTCTTGATGCTCGACGCGGAAGGCGTCGAAGCGCTCAGCATGCGCAAGCTCGGCGCCCGGCTCAACGCTGCGGCCACCTCGCTCTACCGCCACGTGGCCTTCAAGAACGAGCTGATGGAACTGGCGGTCGACGAGGTACTGGGAGAAGTGACCCCGCCCCCCGCAGACCATCCCGACTGGCGGGCAGCCCTCACCGAATTCGCCGACTCCTTCCGTGCGACCGCGCTGCGCCACCCGTGGCTGTGCACCCTCCTGGGTCAAGAAGGCCTGGCCTATCTCGGTCCCAACCTCAGCGCCATGAACGAACGGCTATTCGCCCTGTTCAACACGGCCAACTTCCCCGACCCCAAAGGAGCCATCAACGCCATCTACTCCTACGCCATCGGCATGGTCTCCACCGAATCGGCCTGGCTGAACACCATCACCCGCTCCGGACAGACCGAAGTGGAGTTCCTCACCCGCCTCCACCCCGACACCTCCACCACCGTCTCAAACACCCCTGACGCAGTGGCCATCCGCAACGACAACTTCACCACCGGACTCAACATCGTGCTCGACGGCCTGGCCTACCAACTCAACCGCTGAACAACCCCCGAAGCGGGTGCCGGCGTGCAGGAACGAGGTCTCCCATCCTCCGGCTCCAGCACACGCAGGACCACAAGGTCTTCGACGCAAGCCAAAGGGCTCCTCCCCCTAGTAGGACTCCGTCAGGTCTTCCGGTTCGGACTGTTCGCGGGCGGGCACCTGGCCGACGTAAGTCGATCCACGCCATGGCCGCTCGACTGCCGGACGGCAACGAGCAGAACCTGCAGCAGTTCGTGAACCAGTCCACCTGGGATGCGGCGCCGGTGCAGCGCCGGATCTGTGAACGCATGCTGCCGCTCATCGCTCCGACGGCCTGAATGATCGACGATGTGTCGCTGCCCAAAGACGGAAGAATGTCGGTCGCAGTGGCTCCGCAGTACTGCGGAGCCCTGGGCAAACGCGCCAACTGCCAGGTCGCGGTCAGCGTCCGCGCCGCGACGGACACCGCCTCCTGCCCAATGCATTGGAGGCTGTTCCTTCCTCGGTCATGGGAAGCGGACCACGATCGCGCTCTCCAGCCTCCCGGCCGACACCCCGATCAAGGAGCTGGTCCGTCCGGCCAAGCTCCGCTGGCGCATCGAGCACGACTACCGAGAACTCAAGCAAAGATCAAGAACGACCTCACGGAGTCCTACTGGGCACTTCCTGCGGATCAGCCGGTCCGGTCGGCGGGCTGCGCGATCACCGCCCGGATCCCGCGGCGCCGCAGGTGGGAACGGATCGCCCGGGGGACGGACGCCGGGAAGCCCTGACGTTCACCCGGGCGCACCGACGGCGCCCTCGTGATCCGCCCCCTCGGCCGCGCCCGGAGGGCGGCGGCGAGCCGCTCGTACGGGACGCCGCAGCGGGCGGGGTGGGCTTGCCAGGACACCTGGGGGGCCTGGGGCTACGGTGAAAGAAGAAGCGGGCGTCCAGCGCCGCATCGGACATGGCGGCCAGGGGGTACCGGGGGCGCGGGCAGGTGACCCATCGATGAGCAGACATGCCGATCTTCTCGTGGCGTCGACCCTCTTGATCGCACTGGGTGGGGCCACGGGGGCGGCAGCACGCGCTCCCTCGCCCGGAACCGGCGGGCAAGCCGAGGCGGCTGTCGTCCAAGTGCTGGGTGAGACCGCATCCGGTACCGGCTTCATTTACGACGCCGCCGAAGGTCTTGTCGTCACCACGGCGTACATCACTGCGGCGCAGAGCAGGCTGAGCGTGCTCATGACCGGGGAGCCGGAGGCTCCCGCCCAGTTGCTGGGCAGTGACCTGTGCCAGGATCTGGCCGTGCTCAAGCTCACCACTCCGCAGGCGGGCGTGAAGGATGTGCGATTCGGGGACAGCGACAAGGTGTTCGACGGCGACGCCGTCACCTCTCTCACCCACCGCGATGCGGGCACCCCCGAGGCAGATGTGGTCGCTCGTCCCGGTAAGGCGCAGGAGGAGCCGAGCGGAAAGCTCATCTACCACTCGAATCCCGATTACCCTTCCCTGATTTACCACTCCACGGAAGACGCCGGGACAGGGGGGCCGCTACTGAATCGTGCGGGTGAAGTCATCGGCATCAACACCGGGGTGTGGATAGAAGAGGACGGCGTATCTTCGGCCATAAGCAGCGATCAGGTGACGGCCGAACTTCCTGCCCTGGCCGCCGGTGCGATGAAGAACGATCCCGGCTGGTGGATCCGCTCCGTTTCGGATCCTCATCTTGCTGGAGATGCTGCGGCCGCCGGGCTCGACGAGGGGGCGTCGAAAGCTGCACAGAAGCGTCTTGAGGATGCGGGAATTGATGGCTTGTTCGTTTTCGACGTCCGAAAGAACTCCCCGGCCAACAAGGCGAGCATCGAACAAGGCGCCGTGATCACCAAGGTGAACGGGGAGGGCGTGTCCTCGTTCCCGGATCTTTGCGACGTCCTTGAGCCTGCGGCACCGGGTGCGACGCTGAGCCTGGAAGGTGTCCACGCGGGGGTCGGCGCGGCAGGTCACACGTTCGGCGAAGCGTGGACGGCCGACCTGGTGTTGGCAGACGGCGCCCGTCAGGGCTCGGCGGGCGGCGGCAACGGCGGAGGGGGCGGGTAGCCGTACGGGGATCCCTGCGGGGGCAGCGGGGCCTGGTCGGGCCGGCCCGCCGGCGGCGTGCGTCCGTACCGCTTGCCGATCGCCGTACCAGCCGCCCGCTCGCAGGCCCGCCCCCGCCGTAACCGCTCATGCCGCCCGGCGTCGCTCCGCGTCTGTCGAACGCCGGGCCTCGTAGGGGGCCACGTACCGCCCCGGGTCAGAGGTCGCTGTCGATACCGGTGACGGCCGGCGGGCCGAGCGGGGCGTCGGCCGGTGCGATCCCCGCCTCCCGCAGCGCGGCCGAGACCAGTCGGGTGGCGTCCAGTTCGGCCTCGTACCGGTCCGGGGCGTCGACTTCGAGGCGGACGGAGAAGGTGCCGTCCTCGTTCAGGGTGAGGAGGTCCAGGCCTTCGCTCTCGCTGACGTCGGTGTGCCGCCGGGCCAGCTTCCGTTCGAGAACCGAGCGCGCGGAATCGGTGACGTCCGAGACGAATGTGCCGGGAACAGTGATGACGAAGGTGGTCATGGCGACTCCTCGCGTGGGACAGGGCTTGAGTGTGGTCCTGCTTCCCAGATTCTGCGCAATGAACCGTGGCGGGGGTGTTCTGACCTGCCGTCGGGCGGCGCCGGCGGCAGCGGGGGCCCGCACTCGGCCGCAGGGCGCTCAGCCGTCGGAGGAGGCCGTGGTGGTCGGGTCCGCCGATCCGGCGGCACGGCGGTACTCGGCGTTGATGCGCTGGGCTTCCTCCAGCTGGTCCTCCAGGATGACGATGCGGCAGGCGGCCTCGATGGGGGTGCCCTGGTCGACGAGCTCCCGGGCGCGGGCGGCGATGCGCAGCTGGTAGCGGGAGTAGCGGCGGTGTCCCCCGGCGGAGCGCAGCGGGGTGATCAGGCGGGCTTCGCCGATGGCGCGGAGGAAGCCCTGGGTGGTGCCGAGCATCTCGGCGGCCCGGCCCATCGTGTAGGCGGGGTAGTCGTCGTCGTCGAGACGGCCGAACGAGTCGTCCGCTGTCATCGAACCTCTCTCATGAACGGGTGAAACGGGTGACCGTGGACCGTGGGAACGCGCGGAGGGGCCCTGGTGCCGTACGGCACCAGGGCCCCGAAGGAACTGCTACACCATCTGCCGGCCTTTGTGCTGCGCCGGCGTTTCGTGTCCGCCGACCCGACCTTACTGCTGCCGGGTGTGCGGGGATCGCGGTTGCTTGACCGGAGACCACCTCACTATCGATGTCCTGCGGTACCCGGGCTCAGACTTCCGCCCGGGCGATCCTGATGGCGCTCGGCTCCTCCGTTCTTCCCTCGGTGATCAACTACTGGTGAAACGGATACTGCGTACTGCTGGTACTGCCGATACTGCGTCCTACTGGTACTGCGTACTACGGATACTGCTCCACTGCGTACTGCTGGTGATGCGAACTGCTGCGTGGCCTGTGACAGCGCCACTCTTCGGCAGCCAGCCCCGTCGCCCATCGTGCGTCTGCTCTGGCTTAGAACCCCACTGCCGAACTTCCCGGTGCGCGCGCCCGCAGCCGACGCCTTCACCGAGGTGCTGCTCACTACTTCACTGCTGGTACTGCCTGCACTGCTGGGTACTGCGAACTGCGGTACTGCTGTCGGCCGCCCCTGATCACTGCGGGCCGCCCGGTCCGGTCGTCAGTCCCGTCGCCGTCCTGCACACGCCTGGCTTCGACACTCCACCACCGCACCGTCCTGCGCACTGCAACTGCCGGTACTACAACTGCGGGTGACTACAACTGCTGGTACTGCGAGTACTGCTGATACCACTGCCCGGCAGTTCGTCCCTGCCGGGCCCTGCTGTCTCTCTGGGCTACGAGAGAAACCATAACCAGATCGCCGCGCAATGTCTACTCCAGCCGAGACAGATTTTCAGGTGTCCGACGGCGAGGTAATCGAACTCGGGGCGCCGGCAGAGGGCTCCACGGGGGCCTCGTCCGCCGGTGCGGCGTTCGCCCGCCGCTGTCCCCGCTCCTACCGAACGTGCGGTCGCCACGGCTGGCGATTGGAGATTTCGCAGGTCAGAGGGGTATTCGAGCTCCGATGCGCACACCGTATGCGCAGGTGTACAGTGTGCGCATCGGGGTGCCGTCGAGCGGAGTGATGCGGTACGAGGCCACCCGGCCGCCACGGGGGTGAGGCCGGGTGGTTTCGTACCGCTTCACTCCCCCGGCCCCGAGGAGCCCGGCTGTACCCTCGACGCGAACACCGTACGCATCCGCCGAAGGGCATCCATGGCAGCGAGGGCGAAGGCCACACCCATTCCTTCCGTGTGGGCGCGCCCCAAGCCGACGCCGCACCAGCCCGCTCTGAGCCGGGCGTTGATCGTCCGGGAGGCGATCGCGATGCTCGACGCGGAGGGCATCGAGGCGCTGAGCATGCGCAAGCTCGGGGCCCGGCTGAATGCCGGCGCGACCTCCCTCTACCGGCATGTCGCGCTCAAGGACGAGTTGATGGAGCTGGCGGTGGACGAGGTTCTGGGGGAGATCGTCCGCCCGCCGGCCGACGGCGGGGACTGGCGGGCGGCCGTCAGGCAGTACGCCGACTCCTTCCGGGCGACGGCCGTGCGTCATCCGTGGATGTGCGCGGTACTGGGCCAGGCGGGCCTGGCCTATCTGGGGCCCAACCTGGCGGCCCTCTCCGAGCGGCTGGACGCCGTGTTCACCGCTGCCGGCTTCCCCGAGCCGCGCGGTGCGATCGACGTCGTGTACTCCTACGCCACCGGCATGGTCACCTCCGAGACGGCGTGGCTGACCACGGTGGCCCGCTCCGGGCAGGGTGAGGGCGAGTTCCTCGCCCGTCTCCTGTCCGCCCCGGAGCGGGCGGGCGACGAAGACCTCGCCGGCGCGGCCCCTGCGGATCCCGCCCGTATCCGCGACGAGAGGTTCGCCGACGGCCTTGAGGTGGTCCTCGACGGCCTGGCGCTCCGGTTGGCCCGCTGACCGCGCTTCGTTGCCGAAAGGCGGCGGCCTACCCGAGCCGGGGGTGTGCGGTGAGCGGGCCGAGGCGGCGGTGTTCGAGGGCGGCCGCGAGCGTGTAGGCGCCGCCGCCCGCGAGGGCGAGGACCCAGTAGAGGCCGGGGGTGTCGAGCGAGAGCGCCGCGGTGGAGGTCAGGGCGAGCCAGACACCGAGGGTGTAGTGCAGCACGTTGCGGCGTACGGCGCCTTCGGCGAGGTAGAGCAGGCCGACGACGAGTCCGGAACCGGCGGGCCACAGGACGGACTGCAGTTGCGGCGCGTCGAGGACGGAGGTCAGGCCGGTGATGGCGAGGAAGAGGGCGGTGAAGGCGGCGATCCAGGCCGCGCCGAGCATTCTGCCGGAGAGGATGTCCGGTGCGGGGGCCCCGCGTTGGGCCCGCAGGGCGGCGCGGGTGGCCAGGACGACGCCGGCGGCGAGTCCGGCTCCGAGGAGCGTCATGGGCAGCCAACCGGGCAGGTCGAGCAGGGGGTCGGCGCCCTGGGAGGCCGCGGTGGCGCCGTGGCCGAGCACGTAGGCGAGTCCGAAGCCGAGGTAGGCCGCGCGGTTGTCGACCTCGTCCGGGCGGCGGGCCGGCCGGGTGGGGGCGACGGGCGGCGGGGCGGTTGCGGGGCGGGACATGGTGGGGACCTCCGGAGTGGCTGTCTGGTCGGGTGCGGGTCGGACAAGGACGGTGCGGCCCGGGGTGTCGCGTACCGGGCGGCGGCGGCCGGGCCGGGGTGGGGGCGTGGTGGACCAGGACCTGCGGAGCAGCCCGTTCGAGGTCGCCGGTCGCCGGTCGCCGGTGAGCGGGTGGCTTCGTGGTCTCAGTGGGGCTGCTCGGCGCGGGAGGTGAGGCAGTCGAGCCAGCTCCGCAGGGAGGTCCTCAGGGCGAGGGTGAGTTCGTCGACCGCGGCGTCGACGGGGTCTCCGCTCCAGGACTCCTCGGTGTGGACGACGACGCCGGCCTCGGTCTCTTCGAAGGTCCAGGCGTGGATGCCGACGATGCCCTGGACGGTCCCGCCCCAGACGATGCGTCGTCCGAGGACGACTTCGTGGAGGGTGGAGGTGATGTCCAGCCCGTGGGTGAGCCAGGTGAAGGTGGTACCGGCCGCCACCGGGCCGTCGAGCCGGGCCCGGTCGATGCCGGTGTTCCAGGACGGCCAGTTGTCGATGTCGGTGTGCAGCTCCCAGACGGTGGCGAGGGGGGCGTTGATCTGCGTGGTCAGGCTGACGACGACGGGGGCGGTGGTGTCGATGGCGTGCATGCGGTGTCCTTGTCGGTTCTGGGAACGGCCGGATGGCGGTCCGGCGGTTCGGTGGTCGGGTCGGGTCGGGGTGGGGTCGGGGGGTGGGGTGGGGTCGGGGTGGGGTCGGGTCGGGGGTCAGGTGGCGGCTGCGCGGTCGTTCGGCCGCGGCTGCGGGGGCGGGGGCGGTGTCGTGGCCGCGCGGGGTGGGAGGGGGGCGCGGGAGCGGCGGGTGGGGCGGATGAGGGGCGGGGCGAGGAGGGCGGTGGCCGCCAGGATCGCGGCGCTGACCGCGAAGGCGGTCCGGTAGCCCGCGGTGAGGGCCTCCGGAGGGGGCTGGTGGGCGGAGGCGCGGGCGGTGACGGATCCGGCGAGGGTGGCGAGGGTGGCGAGGCCGATCGCACCGCCGACCTGGCGGGTGGTGTTCACCAGTCCCCCGGCCAGTCCCGCGTCCCGCGGCGGGACGGTGTCGACGGCGAGCGCGGTGAGTCGGACGAAGGCGACGCCGAGGCCGAGGCCGACCAGGACACTCGGACCGAGGGCGTCGAGGAGGTAGCTCCCGTCCGCGCTCATCCGGGACAGCCACAGCAGGCCCGCGGCCTCGGTGAGCAGGCCCGCGGTCAAGGTGGCGGTGGCACCGATCCGGCCGGCGAGGCGGGGTGCGAGGAGCGCGCCGAGCATGTTGGCGGCGGCGAGGGGGAGTTGGCCCGCCCCGGTGGCCAGCGGGCTCATACCGAGGACCTGTTGCTGGTAGAGCGGCAGGAAGAAGAACAACGCGATCCACACGGACCCCAGCAGTGCCATCAGCAGGTTGCCCGCGGCCACGCGGCCGGTGGCGAGCAGCCGGGGCGGGATCAGGGCGTCCGGTCGGCGACGCTCGATCAGAGCGAAGACGGCGAGCAGCGTGACGGCGCCGAGGAGGGCGCCGAGGACCCGGGCGTCCGTCCAGCCGGTGCCGCGTGCGCTGGTCAGGGCCCAGACCAGGCAGGTCAGGGCGAGGGTGACGGTCGCGGTGCCCAGCAGGTCGAACCGCCCGGGGACGCGGCCGGGACCCTGCGGTACGAGTGTCGCCACGGCGGTGAGGACCAGCGCCGTTCCGAGCGCGACGGCGTGGAAGATCCAGGGCCAGCCCCACGCCTGGGTGAGCACACCGCCCAGCAGGACGCCGCCGGCGCCGCCCGCGCCGGAGACCGCGCCCCATACCCCCAGGGCTTTGCCGCGCCCGGGGCCGGGCGGGAAGAGGTCCATCGTCAGGGCGAGCGCGGCGGGGGCGACGGCGGCGGCGCCCAGGCCCTGGACGGCGCGGGCGGCGATCAGCGCGCCCGGGGACGCGGCCAGCCCGGCCGTCAGTGAGGCCCCGGCGAACACCGCGAGGCCGGCGATCAGCACCCGGCGGCGCCCGAGCAGGTCGCCGGCCCGGCCCCCGGCGAGGAGCAGTGCCCCGAACGCCAGGCCGTAGGCGTTGACCACCCATGTGGTGCCGGCGTCCGAGAGGCCGACCCCGGCGCGGATCTGCGGCAGCGCCACGTTCACGATCGAGGTGGCCAGCATCACGGTGAACTGCGCCGCGGCCAGCGCCGCGAGCGCGGCCCCCCGGCGGGGTGGGGCGGGCGGTTCGCCCTTCGTGCGTCCAAGGTTCATGGCGCACAGCCTCGTAGGGGTCGGTGTCCACATTCCATGCCCGGCCGGGGCGGGGACTGTCCATTGCTGTCCGCGCCTGTCCACCCGGAGCCGGGGCGGCCCGTCCCGGCCGTGGGGTCGGACGGTCCGGCCGAAGTGGGCGGCGAGGCGGTGGGGGCGGGTGCGTCGTCGGTTGCGGGCGCGGACGGGCCGAACATGCCGCTCTCGGCGCGGATCGCGTGGGGGTGGTTCCCGTACCAACCCTGCCAGGGTGGTCCGGGCGGCGTCGGGGTCTCCGGTGCGGTCCTGGCCGGTGGCGGTGGCCAGGTCCCAGCCGTGCAGGACGGTCTCCAGCAGGTGCGGTGCGGGTGCGGGTGCGCGATCCGGGGGCCCGTGCCGCGGCCGGGCGGCGGCGCCCTTCGCGCAGAGGGCGCCGGGCTGCTGGTCGCCCGTGGTGTGGTTCGGGGCCTTGCCCGAAGGCCCCCGCGAGCGGGGTCCGCCGCGGCCGCCGCCCCCCTTCTGTCCACCGGGTCCGTGCGGCGGCATGCGGACCGGCCCGTACGGGAGTTGCTGCGGGTGCGATGTCGGCGAGCGCCGGGTTCCTGTTGTTCGGCTTCGCTCCGAGCCGGTTTCGGCACCGTTTTGGGGGTGCGTGGCGGCTCGGCCCGCTCAGGGCCGCAGGCCGGCGCGCCTGAGGGCGGCTCGGGACAGGTCGGCGATGACCTGTGGGTCCCCGCGGCGCCAGGCGTCGGCGAGACCGCCCGGCGGGGCCGGGAGGGCGGCGAGGTCGCCCAGCGGGCCGGTGAGGGCGCGCAGGGCGAGCAGATCGGCGCCTCCGGGGGCGTCGAGGAGGCGTCGCATGGTGGTGCTGCTCCGGATCCAGCGCAGGCGCGGGGGGAGCCACAGCAGCAGTACGAAGGCCACGGGGAGGACGATCAGGGCCACCGCGGTCAGGGTGGCGACCTGGCTGACGAGGTGCTGGAGCGACTGTCCGGCGTCGGCGAACCCCGTACTGGCGTCGGCCGCGGACTGGAGCGGCTTCTTCAGGACGTCGCCGACGAGCGGCACGTCCGAGGCCGCGTCGCCGGCCTTGCCGAGTTCGGCGGCGAGGCTGTCGCCCGAGCTCTCGACCTTCCGCCCCGGCTCGGCCAGCCGCATGATCGCTTCGTGGACGGCGAGGGCGAACCTCACCGCGGCGGCGACCAGGACCACGGCGATCAGGTCCGCGAGTAGCTGGCGGTTCCGACGTGCTGGGGTCTGGGCGTAGAGGCGCATCGGCGGGCTCCCGTTCGGGTCGTGGCGTCGAGAGGACCGGCCCACGGCGGACGAGGCCCGGCCGGCCGGTCGGTCGACCGTACGTCGGACTCGACTCTTCCACCGGTCCGGATGGACAAACGTCCGTGACGCGACGCGTGTTCGGCGCACCGCGGTGCCGTGCCCGCGATGGCGGGGAGTCAGAGGGCCCTGGCGGGGCCGGGGTACGGGCTCGGTACGGGGTCCGGGGGCCCGGTGGTGGGCACGCGCCCGGGTCGGGCCCGCCGACTGAGCGCAGGGCGGGGTGCGGGTGCGGGGTGCGGGTGCGGTCCGGCCGGCCGGACCCGCGTGTCGGGTTCACCGCCCGCGCCCAGGGCGGGGTGTGGGGTGCGCGGCGGTCCGGCCGCCTGTCCCGCGGGTCGGGCCCACCGGCTGAGGCACCGGGCGGGGTGCGGGTACGGTCCTGCGGCTCGGGCCCACCGGCTGAGGCGCAGGGGCCGGGTGCCGGGGCCGGGCCCGCGGGTGGGGCGCGCCGGGTGAGGCGCCGGGCGGGGTGCGGGTACGGTCCCGCGGGTCGGGCCCACCGGCTGAGGCGCAGAGCGGGGTGCGGGTACGGTCCCGCCCGCGCGCAGAGCGGGGTACGGGTACGGTCCCGCCCGCGCGCAGGGGCCGGGTGCCGGGCCGGGCCCGCGGATGGGGCCCGGCGGGTGAGGCTCCGGGCGGGTGTCGTGGCCGGCCCATCCGTCGCGCGGCACGCGCCCCCTCGCGGATGTCGCCTTCCGCTGGGCGGCGGTGCGGTCCGGCGGGTCCTGGCCGTTGCCGTCGTCCGGGTGCTCGGACCGCTGGGCGAGGCACGGGCGCAGCCCGCCCCGGGCCCGGTGCGGCGCACCGTATTCCTCGACCCGCTCGCCGGCGGGCGGGTGGCCGCGTGCGCGCGCTCCTTTTCCGGTGGCGGGATCGCTCCGGGCGTCGGTCACGGCTGGGGGAAGGCGCGGTGGCGTCGCTGGGGGCGGTCGTCTGTGCCAGGCCCCGGCCCCTCCCGGTTTCCGGCCCTGCAAGGTGTGGGCGTAGGGCTTCTTCACGACGGGGTGGTGGTCGTCGTGGGCCGACGGCAGCGGCATCGGGGCCGGCAGGTGGCCGGTTGGCCGGGGTCGTGACGGGGGTGCCGGTCCGGTGGCGCCGGACCACTCCTCGGTGGGGGCGACCGCGCGGGAGGGGGTGGGCGGCGGCGACGGTTTCGGGCACGTCGTCGGACCGGCGGCCGGGCGGGTGCCCCGCCGGTCGGGCATGTGCTCAAGCGGCGACGGCGCAACGGTCGGGGTCCACGGCCGCGCACAGTGTGGGCCGCGAGACCTCGGCGCGGCGCCCAGCGTGCGCTCGGAGGGGATCGTGTCCCCCGGGCCCGGACGCGCGAGACCTCAACGCGGCGCCCAGCGTGCGCTCGGAGGGGATCGTGTCCCCCGGGCCCGGACGCGCGAGACCTCAACGCGGCGCCCAGCGTGCGGTCGGAGGGGATCGTGTCCCCCGGGCCCGGACGCGCGAGACCTCAGCGCGGCGCACAGCGTGCGCTCGGAGGGGGTCCGCGTCCCCCGGGCCGCCGGACGTCGAGTGGAGGCGGGCGGGGACGCGCACGCGGGTAGTGCCGAGGTCGGCTTCGTGTCCGCTCGGACGGGGGTCGGACGCAGGCCGTATTCCGCTCCCCCGGCCGGCTGCCGGCACGCCGTACTCCGGGGGGATGAGGGGCCCCGGCCAGCCCGGGGGGGGTGGGACTGGCCGGGGCGGCCCCGGCGGGCCGGGGGGAGGCCGGCCGGGGCGTACGGGGTGAGGGCGGGAAGAGCGGTCGCCTCGCGGCGGAGGGCACTGCGGGGCTTCAGCCGAACGATCTTCCCCACAGGCGGATGGTCGGGCCCGGGGGCATCGTCCCTTCCCGCGCTCACACCAGTTGAACGATCAATGACTTGCGGTTGTTCCCGAGCGGACCCTCCGATTCTTCACGCGCAGTACCCGGCCCCCCTCCGGCACCGCCTCGACCGCCGCCCCGACGCCGCCTCGTCGTAGCGTTCACTCACAGTCCATTGCAACAGAAGCGCATCTGTCGTTGCGTTAGACGGCAGGGCCGTTGCAACAAAATTGCCACTTTGAACTGCATCGATGAAATTTTGGCGCAACGAAGTTGTTGCGTGACCTCTGAATGCAACGTAGCGTTTCCATTACAAGAAACCACCAGGTGCAGGAGAGATCACCATGCAGACGTTCGACACCCCCGCGCCCGTCTCCGTCGTCCTCGACATCCCCGCCGGACGCATCCGGTTCATCGCCGCCGACCGGGCCGACACCACCGTCGAGGTCCTGCCCGCCGACGCCGCGAAGGGCCGGGACGTGAAGGCCGCCGAGCAGACCGCGGTCGAGTACGACGGCGCGGTCCTGCGGATCCGGACCGCCGCCGCCAAGAAGCAGCTCCTGGGTCACAGCGGATCCGTCGAGGTCACCGTCCAGCTGCCGGCCGGCTCCCGCGTGGAGGCCAAGGCCGCCAGTGCCGAGTTCCGCGGCGTCGGACGACTCGGCGAGGTCGCCCTCGAAGGCGCCCAGGGCACGATCAAGCTCGACGAAACCGCCGCCGCCCACCTCACCCTCCTCGACGGCGACATCACCGTCGGCCGCCTCACCGGCCCCGCCGACATCAGCACCCAGAACGGCGACCTCCACATCACCGAGGCCCGGCGCGGCGTCGTCACCCTGCGCACCGCGTACGGCCACATCACCATCGGCGCCGCCCGCACGACCTCCGCCGCCCTCGACGCCGGCACCACCCACGGCCGGATCAGCAACTCCCTCACCAACACCACCGGCACCCCCGACCTCACCATCCACGCCACCACCGCCCACGGCGACATCACCGCCCGCAGCCTGTGAGGGAGCCGATCACCGGCCCGAGATCACCGGCCCGAGATCACCGGCGCGGCCGCCCCGGCCCGGGTCCGGCCCGGTCCGGGGCGCTCCGACCGCTCGGCGGGCGGGGGTGCGACAGTGGGGGGCATGTGTGGTCGATACGCATCCTCCCGGGCCCCGGAGGACCTCGCCGCGATCTTCGACGCCCGCCACGATCGCGGCCGAGCGCTCGGGCCGTCGTGGAACGTGGCGCCCACCGACGAGGTGTGGGCGGTCCTGGAGCGCGCCTCCCGGGACACCGGGGAGGTGGAGCGGCGGCTGCGCCCGGTGCGGTGGGGACTGGTGCCGTCCTGGGCCAAGGACCCGTCGGTGGGATCGCGGATGATCAACGCGCGGGTGGAGAGCGTCCACGAGAAGCCGGCCTACAAGCGCGCTCTGGCCAAACGCCGGTGCCTGCTGCCGGCGGACGGCTTCTACGAGTGGGTCGCCGTCCCGGCCACCGCATCGGCCAAGGCCTACAAGCAGCCGTACTTCATCCGCCCCGAGAGCGGATCGGTGATGGCGATGGCCGGGCTGTACGAGTTCTGGCGCGACCCCGCCGTCTGCGACCCGGACGACCCGGCGGCCTGGCTCACCACGGCCACGATCATCACCACCGAGGCCACCGACGCCGCCGGCCGGATCCACCCCCGGATGCCCCTGGCCCTGGACCCGGACGACTACGGGGCCTGGCTCGACCCCGCCCACCAGCACACCGGCGACCTGCGCGCCCTCCTGCACACCCCGGCCGAGGGACGCCTCGCCGTGTCGGCGGTGTCCACCGCGGTCAACAACGTCCGCAACAACGACCCCCGCCTCCTCGACCCGGCCGAGTAGACCCCGCCGGCCGGACCCCGCCGCTCCGTCCCGGCATCGTGCCCGGTGGCGCCGCGTCCGGGCCCTCGTGCCGTGGGCCGGGAGGGTGTGCACCCGGTCGGGCCGAGGGGGACGGCCGGCTGCGGCGAACGGCCCAGCGCCGGGGCACCCGGGGGGCCGTGAGGGGGTGGGGTGTCTGACGTCGCTGTCACCCGGATCGGTTCGCGCGGCTTGTGCAGGCGTCATGTCCCGTCGAAGCCGCTGGCCGGCGGTCGCCTGCGCGAGTACGGTCGCCGTCGGTCTGCTCGTCACCGGGGGCGCCCTGTCCCCGCCGCCGCGCCCGGGTTCCAGGGGCGGCGCCGGGAGCGAGGTCGCGGTGGGTGCCTACCTCCACTACGGCTCGCCGGGTGTCGACAGGATGGGGGAGCTGTCGCGGTGGCTGGGCGGTACCGAGTTGCGCGCCGGGCACACCTACCTGCCCGGTGACACCTGGTCGAACATCGAGGGGGCGCCCGACCCCTGCGCAGTTGGGCACGGTGGCGCAAGGCGGGGGCCGATCGGCTGTTCGTCCTGAACGTGCCCATGCAGGAGCGCAACGAGGCCGGCGTCCCCGACGGGCGGGTCGCGGAGCTGATCCGCTCCGGCGCGCGGGGTGCCTACGACCACCACTTCCGGCGGCTGTCCGCGCGTCTGGTCGGCCTGGGGGTGCCGGACACGGTGATCGCGCTCGGGTGGGAGATGAACGGCTTCAACTACACCCACCGCTGCCGGCCCGACCCCGAGAACTGGAAGAGGTACTGGCGGCGCACCGTGGCCGCCATGCGCTCGGTGAAGGGGCAGCGGTTGCGTTTCGACTTCGCGCCCAACCGCGGTGGGGACGCGATCGCTTGGACCCGGTGCTACCCCGGTGACGACGTGGTCGACGGGCTCCAGAGGCAGGTCGATTTCGCGAAGGCGCACGGCAAGCGGATCTCGTACCCGGAATGGGGGCTGTTCCGCCACGGGGACAATCCCGAGTACATGCGGCGCATGCTGGAGTGGATCGCCGCGCACAAGCCGCTCTACCACAGCATCACCGACTACTGCCCGCACGGTGTGTGGCAGTGCGGGCAGAACCCGCGCTCCGCGCAGGTGTTCAGGCAGGTGCTGTCCTCCGGGGGCAGGCGCAGGGGGTGAGGCGTCCCCCGTGCTGCGGCCGGGCGCGCGTGACCCCGGCGTGGGCGTGCCCGGGCGACTACCGCTGCGCGACCGGGCGGGCGGGGCCGCGCCCCGGGGCGGCGGTGCGGGTCATTGCGGTGCGGCGGGGGCGGGGGTGTTCCAGGCGGTCCTCAGCCCTTCCAGCCAGGCGGGTGGCAGTTCGGCGGCGTCCCATTCCTCGCGCAGGTGCAGGGGCGCGGTGTCGAGCCGTTCCAGTACGGCGATGCTGGTGGTGGAGTGGACGAGGGAGTAGCGGCCGTGCACGGTGATGCCGCTGCCCGGTCCGAAGGCCGCGAAGAGGCGCTCCAGGCGGGCCCGGTGGGTGGTGGCGAACTCGTTCAGCCGCCCGGCGTACGCGGCTCGCTGCCGGGGTTGCATCGTGGTGAGGACGGCGGCCAGCACCTCCTCGGTGACCTCCGGGTCCAGCTCGGAGACCGTGGTGAACGACAGGTACAGGGGGGTGAGCGCCACCTCGGTCAGCTCCACCTCCATGCGCCCGGCCCGGGGGCGGTGCCCGGACGGGTCCTGCGGGCCGTCCGCGCCCACGGCCCGGAGCAGGGTCCGCTCGGCGACGGCGGCGAGTCCTTCCAGGAGGTCCTCGGCTCCGTCGAGCCGGCCCGACTCGTACGCCTCGTCCTTGTGGCCCGGCGTGCCGGGCCGTGCGGAGCTCAGCTCCTTGTGGGCGAGGGCCAGGGCGCCGGCCTCGATGAGTCCGATCAGTTCCCGGGCGTCGCCGGAAGGTACTCCCGCCCGGGCGAGGAGGCGCAGGAGCGTCGTCCTTGCGTTGTCGACGCTGACCTCGTCCGGCCAGTGCCGTCCCTCGTCGGCCGTGCTCATCGTGTCCTCCTCGTCACGCGGGTGTGCGGTGTGCACGTGCAGTCAATCCCTTGCGACGGGTCCAACGCCCGGCGGCCCGGCTGTGCTCCCCCGGCCGGGGGCGGGTTCTGCGCGGCCGGTCGGGGGGATCGGCCGGTGGCGTGGGTGAACGGGCCGGGCTCGGGCGGGGGCTGCGGGGCCGTCAGGGGGTCGGCGGCTTCCAGTCCGGATCGCGGCCGCCGAGCCCGACGGTGCGGTCCAGCAGCGGGGCGTCGTCCGGTACGGGCACGACGGGGCCGAAGATCTCCGCGCGGTCCTCGTCCTCGACGGCCGCCAGCAGGAACGTGTGCGAGGCGCGCAGCGCGGCCGGGTCGGGTGCGTACTCCTGGCCGGTGGCCCGGGCCAGGTCCCAGCCGTGCAGTACCAGTTCGTCGACGGCCACCGCGCCCGCGATGTCGCCGGGCAGGTCCACGCCGCCCGCGCGGGTCATGCCGGTCCAGGCGGCCGGATCCTGCCAGGCCTGGGCCAGCTCGCCCAGGACGCGGGGCAGTTCCTGGCGCCAGTGGTCGGGCGGGGTGGGGGCGGCCGGGTCGGGGGCCGTGTCCGTCGTGGGGCCCAGGTCCTTGCGGGCGGCGTCGCGGAAGGCGGTCGCGAGGCCGGTGAGGTGGCCGAGCAGGTCGCCGACGGTGTAGGCGGGGCAGGGCGTCGGGTCGGCGAGGCGGGCCGGCGGGACGGCGGCCGCCAGTCGGGCCACGATCCGGGCCTGGGGCCCGAGGTCGACAGTGCTCGTATCGGTCATGTTCGGCTCCTCCGCACGGACGGGTCTGCAGGGTAGACCGGCGCCGGGGCCCGAACTCGTCGCCGCACGGGCGCGGTCGCGCATCCGCGGGCCGGGCGGCCGGCGGGCGGGGCGGGCGGGCGGGGCGAAGGGCGGGCGGGCACCGCACGAGGTGCCGCCCGCCGGTCCGCGGGCGCCGTGCCCTTCTGAGGGCCTGCGGCCGCACCCGGTCCGAGGCGTACGGGCGGGCAAGGGTGGGCAGGCGCGGCGCCTGGCTCACGCCGCTCCAAAGAGGCCGAGGAGGACGTCGAGGAGGACGTCATGGTGACCGCTCGCGAGATCATGACCGAGGACGCCACCTGTATCGGCGCGCAGGAGAGCGTTCTGGAAGCAGTGAAGAAGATGGCTTCGCTCTAGGTCGGCGCGCGCTGCCGATCTGCGGCGAGGGCAACAAGCTCAAGGGGATGCTCACCGACCGCGAGATGGTGGTGAAGGTCCTTGCGGCGGGCAAGGACCCCTCCCAGGTCAAGGCCGGGGACCTGGCCCAGGGGGAAGCGGTCACCATCGGGGCCGACGACGAGGCCGGGGAGATCCTGGGGACCATGAGCGAGCACGAGGTCCGCCGCCTGCCGGTCATCGACGGCCACACCCTCGTCGGGATCGTGGCCCAGGCCGACGTCGCCCGCTCCCTGCCGGACCCGCAGGTGGGCGACCTCCTCGAAGCCCTTTCCGTCTGACCGGACTCCACCCTTCCTCCCCCCGGGGGGAGGTCAGGCGTGCGTGTACTGGAGGGCTTCGTTGACCGCGGCGTGCGCGCAGGGCTGCGCCATCAGCACGCAGAGCGTGTAGAGGGCGTCGTCCACGGCGCGGCGTGCGGCCGGATCGGCGGGAGCCGCGCCCAGGCGCAGCCGGGCGTCGAAGAACCGGGCGAGTGCCTGCTCGGCGTCGGCGCGGGTGGGCATCAGGTACGGGCCGTTCCCGCGCGGTGCGGTGTCCGTGCGGCGGGCGGCCCGCACGGCGTGGTGCAGGGCCTGCTCGATATCGGCGGGTACGGGTGCGCCCTGGGAGCCGGCGGCCATCGCCACGGCCACCTCGGTCACCGGTCGGGCGGCCTGTGCGGCCGCGGCGGACAGGACCTGTTCGGCCAGGTGGGCGGGGGCCGGCACCGTCGCCATCAGCGTGCCCACCGCCCAGGACGTGGCCGACTCGGGCGCCGGTACGGGCACTGCCGTCGCCGTCGTCGCCGTCGTCGTCGCCGTCTGCGGGGTCCGGATCTTCTCCGTCCGCGGGGAGAGGAGGACGTCGACGCTCATGGAGAACACTTCCCTTCGAAGGACGCGGCCCCTCGGCACGCTCCGGTGCACCGCCTGCCCCCGGGATCCGGTGTGATGCGCGGGATCCGGTGTGATGCGCGCCGATGCCGATCTCGTAGCGATCTCGTAGCGGGTGGGCGGCGGATGGGCGGGCGGCGCGGGAGGGGGTGTCAGGTGACGGTGATCCTCCGGGCGTACGGCTCGCCGTGTCGGACGGCCAGGGGCTGTTCGCGCGGCTCGGCGGGCGAGAACCCGAGCGGCGCGTGGCCGGCGGCGCGGCAGCGGCAGGACGTCGGCGCGCGGGTCGGGTGCGCGGATGTCCGGCGGGGCGTGCAGTGGGTAGGGGTGGGGGTGTGAACGAGCGAGAGTTGACGCAACCGGATGACGAGGACCTGCTGGCGGGGCTGAGTGTGGACGACCACCGTCCGGAGCAGCCGGTGCTGCTGGACTCGGCCGGCGCCCCTATCCGGACGTGGCAGGAGAACTATCCGTACGACCGGAAGGTGAGCCGGAAGGAGTACGAGCGGAGCAAGCGGATCCTGCAGATCGAGCTGTTGAAGCTCCAGCGGTGGGTGAAGGACACCGGATCGCGGCTGGTGGTGATCTGCGAGGGCCGGGACGCCGCGGGCAAGGGCGGCACGATCCAGCGGTTCACCGAGCGGCTCAATCCGCGCGGGGCCCGGATCGTGGCCCTCGACAAGCCGACCGAGCGGGAGGCGGGGCAGTGGTACTTCCAGCGCTACGTCGCCCATCTGCCGACCGCCGGTGAGATCGTCTTCTTCGACCGCTCCTGGTACAACCGCGCCGGGGTGGAGCGGGTCATGGGTTTTTGCCCCAAGGAGGACTACGAGCTGTTCCTGCGCCAGTGCCCCGCTTTCGAGGCCATGCTGGTCGCCGACGGGATCCTGCTGGTGAAGTTCTGGTTCTCCGTCTCGCGCGCCGAGCAGCGCACCCGCTTCGCGATCCGCCGGGTCGACCCGGTGCGGCAGTGGAAGCTGTCGCCGATGGACCTGGCCTCCCTGGACCTGTGGGACGCGTACACCACCGCGAAGGTCGACATGTTCCGGGCCACCGACACCGAGCACGCGCCCTGGACAGTGGTCAAGAGCAACGACAAGCGGCGGGCGCGTCTGGAGGCCATCCGCAGCCTTCTGAAGCGCATCGACTACGACCGCAAGGACGAGGAAGCGGTCGGGCGGCCCGACCCGCTGATCGTCGGTGCGGCCGACACCCTGCTGGAGAGCGGGGAGGGCGAGGCCGCCCTCTCCCCCACCCCGCTGGCGGGCCATCCGCTGGGCCCCGGCCGTCATCCGCGGCACGCGCCGGCGACCCGCGGGGACGGCGCGCACCGTACGGGCGGTACGGACGGTACGGGCGGTACGGACGGTACGGGCGGCACGGACGGTACGGGCGGGCCGGACGGCGCGGACCGTACGGGCGGTACGGGCGCGGGCGGGCCGGACGGCGCGGACCGTACGGGCGGTACGGGCGCGGGCGGGCCGGACGGGGTGGGCCGGTAGGGGCGGGGAGGGCGGTCCGGTGGAGCATTGAGCGGAGGTCGGGCGGGTAGGACACCCTCATGGACATGCCCGCGAGCGGGGGCGCGAACCTGCGGGAGCGGCTCGGGTCGGCGCTGTTCAGCCGGGTGGCCGGACCGTCGGGCCCCGCCAACCGCGCCCGGATCCACGACACGCCCGGGCCCCGCTGGTTCGGTCCCGAGCGGCCCATCCGCAGGGTGCACGGCGACGCGTCGATGTTCGTCGGGGGGCTGAGCGCGCTCCTGCTCCAGTCCCTGCACCCGCTCGCCATGGCCGCCGTCGCGGCGCACTCCGGCTTCCGCGGCGACCCGTGGGGCAGGCTCCAGCGCACCAGTACCTTCCTGGCCGTCACCACGTACGGCACCGCGCGGGACGCGCAGGACGCCGTCGACCGGGTCCGGGCGGTCCACGAACGGATACGGGGCACCACCGCGGAGGGCGAGTCCTACCGGGCGTCCGACCCCCATCTGCTGGGGTGGGTGCACGCGGCGGAGGTCGACAGTTTCCTGCGGGCGCACCAGCGCTTCGGCGCGTACCCCTTGGACGCGGCGGGCTGCGACGCCTATGTCGCGGACACGGCCCGGGTGGCGGCGGCTCTGGGCGTGGTGGACCCGCCGCGCGACCGGGCGGCGCTGACGGAGTTGCTGGCGGCGTACCGGCCGGAGCTGCGGGCCACGCCCGAGGCTCTGGACGCGGCCCGTTTCATCCTGCGCCGGCCGCCGCTGCCCGGGCCCGTCCGGGTCCCGTACGCGCTGCTCGCGGCGAACGCGGTCGCGCTGCTCCCGCCGTGGGCGTGCGCCCTGCTCGGCCTGCGTGCGGCGACGGGCCGCGGGGAGGCCTGCGTACGCCTGTCCGGGCAGGCCCTGACGCGGACGATCCGGTGGGCGATGGCCGCGCCGTCCCGGCCGCCGCGCTGAGCCGTGTCCTTGGGGGCCGCGGGGCGGGTCAGGCGGCGGGTTGCAGGCGCAGTTGCGCCTGGCCGAAGAGGAGGGCGTAGTCGCCGGGGAGCTGCTGGAGGATGCGGGCGAGGAGGTCGGGGCCGGCGAGGGCGGCGACGGGGGCGAGGACGGCGCCGGTGTCCCAGCGGGTGGTGGCCGGGGTGGCGCCGGTGCGGGCGGCGAGGTCCTTGACGAACCCCCATCCGGTGAGCTGTTCGGTGGTGGTGGCGGGGGGCGATGCGGTCAGGGCGAGGGCCGCTTCGACGGGCAGGCAGCGGGCGAGGTCGGCGCGTTCGTCCGCGGTCAGCTGCCGGCCGAGGGCGTCCAGCACGGCGCGGACGGCGTCCTCGGCGCGTTCGCGGGTGGGGTAGGCGCCCTCGTAGCGGACGCGTTCGAGCATCTGGTCGTACGTCATGGCCGTGAGGGACCGTTCCGGTCGGGTCTGGTGGTACATGACGGTGCGTCGGCCTTTCTGTGCGGGGCTCGGGCGCGTGGGCCCGCGGGGGTGGTCAGGTGGGTGGCGGGTGGCCGAAGAGGAGGTCGTAGCCGGGAGGGAGTTGGAGGAGGACCTCGCGGGTGAGGTCGTCGCCCGCGGCCGCGGCGGCGGTGGACAGGACCGCGCCGATGTCCCCGAGGGCGGTGCTCTCGGTGGCCCCCTCGATCCAGGCGGCCGTCGCGCGGACGAAACGCTCGGGTGTGAGGGGCTCTTCGGCGCGCAGGGGGTTGAGCAGGATCAGGGCGTACGCCTCGGGGAGGCGGGCCGCGAGCCGGGCCCGTACCGTGCCGACGAGGTGGGCGCCCAGCAGGGCCAGGACGACGCGGGTCACGCGCTCGGCGTCCTCGCGCGTCTCGTACCGACCGCGTTCCTGGACGTGGTCCAGGAACGGTTCCCGGCGCATCGGCATCACGTCACCTCCGGGCGGGAGGGAGGGGGAAGGGAGGGAGGGGTGGCGGAGGGCGGGTGCCGGAGGGGGTCGGGTCCGTCCTCCGCCGCGCGGGGCGCGGGGCGGTCAGCCGGAGATCTGCTTGCGGCGGTCGGCGCCGCCGACGCTGACCTTCCGGGGCTTGGCCCGTTCGGCGATCGGGATGCGCAGGGTCAGCA
This sequence comes from Streptomyces sp. NPDC055254, assembly GCF_053606025.1. Taxonomy (NCBI): domain Bacteria; kingdom Bacillati; phylum Actinomycetota; class Actinomycetes; order Kitasatosporales; family Streptomycetaceae; genus Streptomyces; species Streptomyces sp. NPDC055254. Next base: position 34,549 of record NZ_JBSGQV010000051.1, read on the forward strand.
CACCCGCGTCGTAGTCGGCCTGGATGCGCTCGGTGTCGAGGGTGTCGGCCAGCATGATCTGGCGGGAGAAGACACCGAGGGGCCGCTCGGAGAGCTCCATCTGCACGGTGTCGTTCTTCGCGGCCGGGCGGCGCTCGGCCTTCACGGTGAGCATGTTCCGCTCGACGTCGATGTCGATCGCCTCGGCGCTCACGCCCGGGACGTCGAAGGCGATCACGTACTCGTCGCCCTCGCGGTAGGCGTCCATCGGCATGACGGACGGCTTCGACCAGGTCCCCGACGTACCCGACAGCTGCTGGACGATCCGGTCCATCTCGCGGAACGGGTCGGTGCGCATCAGCATCGCGAAATCACCTCCGGTTGGTTCAGGCAGAAACTGCCCATGCGCTTCAACGTGCTTCCGTTGTAGCATGTCGTCTAAACGATGACAAGCAGAGTGTCACCCTTTTGATGACATGCTGGATGTCGTCCGATACATGACGATGGGAGGTGGTGACCGTGGCCGCGTCCGAGCAGCCGCCCTCGCCCGCCGCCGGTACGGCGCAGCCGCCGTCCTTCCTCGCCGCGGCCGCGGCGTTGGAGGCCGTGCGCGCGAGCTTGGAGGAGGCGGCACGGGTCCCGCGTGTCCCCGCCCCGCCGCCGGGCGCGGGGTCGGGCGGGGAGCCGGGGCCGCAGGCCGCGCTGGCGGCCCTGCTGTGCCTGCGGCAGGTCCGGGAACAGCTCGCGGGCTGGGAGAGCGGGTTGATCGAGACCGCCCGGGACGCGGGGGCGAGCTGGGCCGATCTCGCGGCGCCGCTGGGGGTGGCCAGCCGGCAGGCCGCCGAGCGCCGCTATCTGCGTCTGCGCCCCGGAGCGGCCGGGAGCACCGGCGAGCAGCGCGTGCGGGCCACGCGCGACACGCGGGCCGCCGATCGCACGGTGACCGCCTGGGCCCGCGACAATGCCGCCGACCTTCGTCGATTGGCGGGCCGGGTCACCGCGCTCACGGGTCTGCCCACCGGCGCCGAGGGCGCCATGAGCGATCTGAACCTGGCCCTCGCCGACAACGACGCCGCGCGCCTCGTGGGGCCCCTGACCGACACCCGGCCGCATCTGCGGCCCCAGGACGGGGAGTTGGCCGACCGCATCGATGCCATGACCCGGCACACCGACCGGCTGCGCCGGGACAGCCGCGACCAGCGCGGCACCTGATCCGCCCGGTCCACGGCTTCGGGGCGCGGCCTACCGGCCGGCCGGCCGCCCCCTGCCGGGACCGGGGGTCCGGCAGGGGGCGGGCGGGGTCAGACGTCGGCGCGCCAGGAGCCCGTCGCCGTGCCGCGGTCCTCGATGAAGTGCTTGAACCGCTTCAGGTCGCCCTTGACCTGGCGGTCGATGAAGCCGAACTTGTCCCCGATGCTCTCCGCCATGCCCTCCGGGTCGAAGTCCATCATCAGTGTGACCTCGGTGTGGGCCGGGTCGATCGGCCGGAAGGTGACCAGGCCCGACTGCTCGGTCTCGCCGCCCACGGTCACCCAGGCGACCTTCTGGTCGGGGACCTGCTCGGTGATCTCCGCGTCGAACTCCCGCTTCACACCGGCGATCTTCGTCACCCAGTGGGTGAGGGTGTCCGTGCGCTGCTCGATGCGCTCCACGCTGTCCATGAACTGCGGGAACGACTCGAACTGCGTCCACTGGTTGTAGGCCGTCGTCAACGGCACGTCGACCTCGATCGATTCCTTCACCTGCGACATCAGGGAAACCCTTCCACGACTTCGGTGTTCCGCCGGCGGCGGCCGGCGGCTGTCCGGGCATGCCTGCCCGGTCGGTGCGTGCGCCGCGCGCGCCGGGGCCAAGACCACCCTCCCGGGACCGGCCGCTCGGCGGTGTCGAGGCGTCGCCGGGCGTTCGGGCGGCGGTAGCGGTGTTCGGCGGCGTGGGCGGCGGTGGCGGTGTTCGGCGGCGGTGGCGGTGCTGGGGTGGGCGGGTTACCTCTGGTTCAGGGGCAGGGCGATGTCGAAGACCTGCCGGTCGGCGGGGAAGGCCCCGGCGTCGTCGGCCGCGCCGGTGAGGGGGTCGATCTCGTAGAAGCGGCGGGAGCCGCCGGTGGAGAGGGCGGCGAAGCCCCGGTTGCCGCCCTTCCTGGGCGAGAAGTAGATGTCCAGGCCCGCGTCGGGGCCCGCGTCGACACCGAGGTTGCCGGTGGGGGCGAGGGTGCCGGAGTTGGCCGGGGACTGCAGCACCACGCGGTCGCCGGTGGTGTCGATGTCGAACAGGCTGGTGGCGGTCGCCGGATCGAGGTCGTTGTTGGTGTACGCGGCGCCGGTCACACCGAGCGCGGCGGTGGTGGCCGGGGGTGTGGTGAGGGGGGCGTCGGCGACGGTCCCGCCGGTGGGGGTGTTCACGTCGTGGCGCAGGTTCTGCCCGGTGTCGCTGATGATCCGCAGCCGGTCGGCGGCGGGGTTGAAGTCGACGCCGAAAAAGGTGCCCTGCAAGGCGATGCCGAGTTGGGAGACCTTCGTGGCGGCGGCGTCGGCGGTGTCGAGGGTGTACACGCCGCCGGCGTTGCCCAGGCCGTAGAGGAGGCCGTTCTGGACGCGGTAGTCGATCCCGACCAGTGCGGTGTCCCCCACCAGTCCGGTGACGGTCCCCACCGAGGACACCCGGTCGGGGTCATGGGTGCGGAACCACACCAGGCGCTGGTCTTCGGTCAGGCCGGCCACTTTCAGACCGCTGCGGGAGGGGTCGTGCCGGTCGTTGTCCGCGGCCACCGCCGGTCCGGTCGCGGACAGGGTGGCTGCGAGTGCCATGACGAGGACTGCCTTGCGCATGGGGTCTCTCCACTGGGTCGGCCGCCCGAGAGTCGGGCGTCACCCGGCAGACGCAACCAGTCGCGGCGCCGCTGTGCCCGTCGGGCACGGCCAGATGGCGGCCGGGGGCGGGGAGCGCAGGGGCCGGGGGCCGGGGCGGAGGGGGCCGGGCGGCGCGCAGGGGGCGGGGCCGGGCGCGCAAGGGGGAGCGCAGGGGCCGGGGCCGGGCGCGCAGGGGCCGTATACGCCGAGACGCTCGGCCGGGGAGCCCGGCCGAGCGTCTTGGGTGTGCGTCTGTGTCCGCTGGTGGCTTAGTACCAGTGGTTGTTCTGCCAGAAGTTCCAGGCGCCGACGGGGCTGCCGTAGCGGTCGTTCATGTAGTCCAGGCCCCACTTGATC
>NZ_JBSGQV010000052.1:0-34433 GCF_053606025.1 Streptomyces sp. NPDC055254
GGCCGGGGGGCGCTCGGCGCCCCCGCCCCCGGGGGGGCCCCCGCCCCGGCGTGGGCGCCGGGGCTGCTGTGCCGCGGCGGGCGCCCGTCCCGGCGCGGGCGCCCAGGTGGCGGTGCCCCCGGACGGAGGCCTACGCGGCCGCGGCGGCGGCCCAGTGCTCCTGGAGCGTGCGGACGGCCTCGGTGATCGCCGGCCGGCGGGCGGCGCCGGTCCGCCACAGGGCGTACAACCGGCGTACGGGACCCGGCTCCAGCGGCACCGCCACCGCTCCCGGCGGCAGCCCGCCCGTGCCCAGCCGCGGGACGACGGCCACCCCGAGCCCGGCCGCGACCAGGGCGACGATGGTGTGGTTCTCCTCCGCGACGTGCGCGATGTCCGGTTCGAGTCCGGCCGTGCGCAGGGTCCGTACCAGCCAGTCGTGGCAGACCCGCCCCGGCGGCTGGCAGACCCAGCGCTGCCCGCCCAGATCCGCTCGCCGGACGACCCGGCCGTCGGTGAAGGGGTGCCCGGCGGGCACCACCAGATCGCACAGGTCGTCGCCGATCACCGCCTGCTCGATCCCTTCGGGCGCGGGCAGCGGGGCGATGTCCCAGTCGTGCGCCACGGCCAGGTCGGTGACCCCCCGCGCCACCAGGTCCACCGACAGGTGCGGGTCCACCTCCGTCAGGCGCACGTCCAGCGCGGGGTGCCGCCGGGCCAGGTCGGCCAGCACCCCCGGCAGCAGTCCGCGCGCCGCCGAGGCGAAGGCGGCTACCGTCAGCAGCCCGCTCGGCCGCCCGCGCCGCTCCTCCAGCGTGGTCTCGGCACGTTCCACGATCGCCAGCAACTGCTGGGCCGTGTCGGCCAGATGGCGGGCCTCCTCGGTGAGCGCCACCCCCCGCCCGCGCCGCTCCAGCAGCGTCGTGCGGGTCTCCCGCTCCAACTTGGAGATCTGCTGCGAGACCGCGGAGGGGGTGTACCCGAGGGCGGCCGCCGCGCCCGCGACCGAGCCGTGGACGGAGACGGCGTGCAGGGCGCGGAGCCGGGAGAGATCGAGCATGCCTCCATCGTGGCATCAGAAGAATGCGTAAGCAATGCTTCATTCAACTCGCAAGAGATCCGAGCTGGTGCTACATGATCGGGGGGTCGATGCTCGGAGCATGCGTCCCGTACACACCGCACTCGCCGTGCTCGTCGCCGCCGTCTGGGGCTTCAACTTCGTGGTCATCGAGATAGGCCTCGACCACTTTCCGCCGCTGCTCCTGTCGGCGCTGCGCTTCCTCGTCGCCGCCCTGCCCGCGGTGTTCCTCGTCGGGCGGCCCAAGGTGGCCTGGAAGTGGATCGTCGCGGTCGGAGTCGCCCTCGGCATCGCCAAGTTCGGCCTGCTCTTCACGGGCATGGACGCCGGGATGCCGGCCGGGCTGTCCTCGCTCGTGCTCCAGGCGCAGGCCGTCTTCACCGCCGTCCTCGCCGCCTTCGTCCTGCGGGAACGGCCGGGCCGGGTGCGGGTGATCGGCATGGCCGTCGCGCTCGCCGGGATCGCCGTGGCCGCCGCCGACGGGGGTGCCTCGGGGCCGGTGCTCGGCTTCGCGCTCGTGGTCGCGGCCGCCGTCTGCTGGGGGGTCTCCAACGTCCTGACGCGCAAGGCCGCCCCGCCCGACGCGCTGAACTTCATGGTGTGGGTCTGCGTGGTCCCGGTGCTCCCGCTGGCCGCCCTGTCCCTGCTGCTGGAGGGGCCGGAGCGGGACCTGGCCGCGCTGCGGGCCCTGGACTGGTCGGGGGTGGCCGTCATCGGGTACGTCGCCTGGGTGTCCACCGTCTTCGGTTTCGGCGCGTGGGGCTACCTGCTGCGGCGCTACCCGGCCTCCTCGGTGGCGCCCTTCTCGCTGCTGGTGCCCGTGTTCGGGATGTCCTCGGCGGCCCTGGTCCTGGGGGAGCCGGTCTCCGGGACCCGCTGGGTCGCGGCGGTGCTGCTGGTCGGCGGGGTGGCGCTGACCTCACTGTCCCGCCCGCCCGGTGCGCGTACGGCCCGGCGCGGGCACCTGAAACGCCGCTTCTGTGCCGATTCACCGGCACCTCGGACCGGAGTTTGATAACGGAAGGGCAAAGCTGCGCGGACGCGTGCAACCCTCCGCGCGAATCGCGGGTCGTATGGTGCGTCGGTACTTCCGGGAGGGGATCTGGGGGGATCGGGAAGTCCGACGTGGGAGGGGTAACCGTGAGGGGGTCCGGCCGCGAGGCCTGACCCCCTTCTGGTTCTCCCGGCCGTCTGCCGGGCGTTGTCCCCAGGGGCCGACGCGCTGTCCGAGCCGGGCGGTAGCTTCGGTCCATGGCAACGGACGGGGCGCGGACTGTGCAACTGGCGGTGGTCGAGGGCGTGCTCGAACGCATCACCTACGCCGACGAGGAGAGCGGCTACACGGTCGCCCGCGTCGACACCGGGCGCGGCGCCGGTGACCTCCTCACGGTCGTCGGCTCCCTGCTGGGGGCCCAACCCGGTGAATCGCTGCGCATGGAGGGCCGCTGGGGCTCCCACCCGCAGTACGGGAAGCAGTTCGCGGTGGAGAACTACCGCACCGTCCTGCCCGCCACCATCCAGGGCATCCGCCGTTACCTCGGCTCCGGCCTGATCAAGGGCATCGGCCCGAGGATCGCCGATCGGATCGTCGAGCACTTCGGCACCGACACCCTGGACGTCATCGAGGGGGAGCCCGAGCGGCTCGTCGAGGTGCCCGGCCTCGGCCCCAAGCGGACGAAGCTGATCGGCGCCGCCTGGGAGGAGCAGAAGGCCATCAAGGAGGTCATGGTCTTCCTCCAGGGTGTCGGTGTCTCCACCTCCATCGCCGTCCGCATCTACAAGAAGTACGCCGACGCCTCCATCTCGGTGGTGCGCAACCAGCCCTACCGGCTCGCCGCCGACGTGTGGGGCATCGGCTTCCTCACCGCCGACCGCATCGCCCAGGCCGTCGGCATCCCGCACGACAGCCCCGAACGGGTCAAGGCGGGCCTCCAGTACGCCCTCTCGCAATCCACCGACCAGGGCCACTGCTTCCTGCCCGAGGACCGGCTCATCGCAGACGGCGTCAAACTCCTCCAGGTGGACACCGGGCTGGTCATCGACTGCCTGGCCGAGCTCGCCGCCGATCCGGAAGGGGTCGTACGGGAGCCCGTGCCGGACCCGCAGGGCGGACCGGACCCGCTGACCGCCGTGTACCTGGTGCCCTTCCACCGCGCCGAGCTGTCCCTGGTCGGCCAGGTGCGCCGGCTCCTGCACACCGAGGAGGACCGGATGCCCGGCTTCCGGGACGTGGACTGGGACAAGGCGCTGGGCTGGCTCGCGGGACGCACCGGCGCCACCCTCGCCCCCGAGCAGCGGGACGCGGTCCGCCTCGCGCTGACCCGCCGGGTCGCCGTCCTCACCGGCGGCCCGGGCTGCGGCAAGTCCTTCACCGTCCGCTCGATCGTCGAACTGGCCCGGGCCAAGAAGGCCAAGGTGGTGCTCGCCGCTCCCACCGGCCGGGCCGCGAAGCGGCTGTCCGAGCTCACCGGGGCCGAGGCCTCCACGGTCCACCGGCTGCTGGAACTGAAGCCGGGCGGGGACGCGGCGTACGACCGGGAGCGGCCGTTGGACGCGGACCTGGTGGTGGTTGACGAGGCGTCCATGCTGGACCTGCTTCTGGCCAACAAGCTCGTCAAGGCGGTGGCCCCCGGAGCCCACCTGCTCCTGGTGGGGGACGTGGACCAGCTGCCGTCGGTCGGGGCCGGGGAGGTGCTGCGGGACCTGCTGGCCGAGGACGGCCCGGTGCCCGCCGTCCGGCTGACCCGGATCTTCAGGCAGGCCCAGCAGTCGGGCGTGGTCTCCAACGCCCACCGGATCAACACCGGACGGCCGCCGCTCACCGACGGCCTGCCGGACTTCTTCCTCTTCCCGGAGGAGGACACCGAGGCCGCCGGAGTGCTGGCCGTGGATGTGGCGGCCCGACGGATTCCGGCCAGATTCGGCCTCGACCCGCGCCGCGACATCCAGGTGCTCGCCCCCATGCACCGGGGCCCGGCCGGCGCGGGGAACCTCAACGGGCTGCTCCAGCAGGCGATCACCCCCGCGCGGCCGAACCTGCCGGAGAAGCGGTTCGGCGGCCGGGTCTTCCGGGTCGGCGACAAGGTGACCCAGATCCGGAACAACTACGAGAAGGGGGCCAACGGCGTCTTCAACGGCACGGTGGGCGTGGTCACCGGCCTGGACCTGGACGAACAGCGCCTGACGGTACGGACGGAGGAGGACGAGGAGGTCGGTTACGAGTTCGCCGAACTGGACGAGCTCGCCCACGCCTACGCCGTCACCATCCACCGCTCCCAGGGGAGCGAATATCCCGCGGTGGTGATCCCGATCACCACGGGCGCTTGGATGATGCTCCAGCGGAACCTGCTCTACACGGCGGTGACCAGGGCGAAGAAACTGGTCGTCCTGGTCGGGTCACGCAAGGCCCTGGCGCAGGCGGTGCGTACGGTTTCCGCAGGCAGGAGGTACACGGCGGTGGCGGCGAGGCTGTCCGGCCGGATACCGGTGGGAAACATCACCTAAATGATCGATCATTTGGGGTTCCACCACCGGTGCGGAGGGGGCAGGATGAGCAGCTTGGCGGCACTCAGTGCCGTCAGGAGCGCCGAAGGCCGACCCCGAGTGCACTCTCCTGCGCCAAATGGGGGAAGGTAGAGGCAGTCAGGGCACCTCGAAGAAGAGGCACTACGTCGGTGAGGGATGACGTGAGCGACAACTCTGTAGTACTCCGGTACGCGGACGGTGAATACACCTACCCGGTGGTCGAGAGCACCGTCGGTGACCAGGGCTTCGACATCTCGAAGCTGAGGGCCCAGACCGGGCTCGTCACTCTGGACAGCGGCTACGGCAACACCGCGGCGTACAAGTCCGCGATTACCTACCTCGACGGTGAGCAGGGCATCCTGCGCTACCGCGGCTACCCGATCGAGCAGCTGGCCGAGCGTTCGACCTTCATCGAGGTCGCGTACCTGCTGATCAACGGTGAGCTGCCGACCGTCGACCAGCTCGCGTCGTTCCGCAACGAGATCACCCAGCACACGCTGCTGCACGAGGACGTGAAGCGCTTCTACGACGGCTTCCCGCGCGACGCGCACCCGATGGCGATGCTGTCCTCCGTGGTCAGCGCGCTGTCGACGTTCTACCAGGACAGCCACAACCCGTTCGACGAGAAGCAGCGCCACCTCTCGACGATCCGCCTGCTGGCCAAGCTGCCGACGATCGCGGCCTACGCGTACAAGAAGTCGGTCGGCCACCCGGTGGTCTACCCGCGCAACGACCTCGGCTACGTCGAGAACTTCCTGCGCATGACCTTCTCCGTGCCGGCCCAGGAGTACGACCTGGACCCGGTCGTGGTCTCGGCGCTCGACAAGCTGCTGATCCTGCACGCGGACCACGAGCAGAACTGCTCGACCTCCACCGTGCGCCTGGTCGGCTCCTCGCAGGCGAACATGTTCGCCTCGATCTCCGCCGGCATCTCGGCTCTGTGGGGCCCGCTGCACGGTGGCGCCAACCAGTCCGTCCTGGAGATGCTGGAAGGCATCAAGCAGGACGGCGGCGACGTCGACGCCTTCATCCGCAAGGTGAAGAACAAGGAGGACGGTGTCCGCCTGATGGGCTTCGGGCACCGCGTCTACAAGAGCTTCGACCCCCGGGCGAAGATCATCAAGGCGGCGGCGCACGACGTCCTCTCGGCGCTCGGCAAGAGCGACGAGCTGCTGGACATCGCGCTCAAGCTGGAAGAGCACGCGCTGGCCGACTCGTACTTCGTCGAGCGCAACCTCTACCCGAACGTGGACTTCTACACCGGTCTGATCTACCGGGCCATGGGCTTCCCGACCGAGATGTTCACCGTGCTCTTCGCGCTCGGCCGGCTTCCCGGCTGGATCGCCCAGTGGCACGAGATGATCAAGGAGCCCGGCTCCCGCATCGGCCGTCCGCGTCAGATCTACACCGGCGAGGTCCTGCGCGACTTCGTCCCGGTCGAGGCCCGCTGACCCGAGGCTCCAGGCGTACGAAAAGCGCCCCGCCGTCGATCCCCCCACGGGTCGACGGTCGGGGCGCTTTCCTTTCCCCGGAACGGATTCCCCCCACGGGACCCGAGCCGGGGTGTCGGTGTGTGCCGGGACCCGTTTTCGGGTCGGGAGGGCCGCTCAAGGCTTCCCGCGGGCACGTGTCCCGGCCGGCCGGGGCCGCGGACGTCCCCCAGGACCTCCGTACACGTCCCCCAAGACGTTCCTGGCACGCCCCATTAGACCCACGACGACCCCGGATGGTTACGTCGCCGTCACTGTGATCTGCGTCTCCCGTGAAGGAAGTGTGTGGGCCCTGCGGAGGAGATCCACTAGCGGAACGTGCGCAGCCGGAGGCTGTTGCTCACCACGAAGACGGAGGAGAAGGCCATCGCGGCCCCCGCGATCATCGGGTTGAGCAGGCCGGCGGCCGCCAGCGGCAGGGCCGCCATGTTGTAGCCGAAGGCCCAGAAGAGGTTTCCCCTGATGGTCGCCAGGGTCCGGCGGGAGAGCCGGATCGCGTCCGCCGCCACCCGCAGGTCGCCCCGTACCAGGGTCAGGTCGCCGGCCTCGATGGCCGCGTCGGTGCCGGTTCCCATCGCCAGGCCCAGGTCGGCCTGAGCCAGTGCGGCCGCGTCGTTGACCCCGTCGCCCACCATGGCGACCGTACGGCCCTCGGCCTGCAGCCGGCGCACCACGTCCACCTTGTCCTGCGGGAGCACCTCCGCGATCACCTCGTCGATGCCCACCTCGCGGGCCACCGTCCTCGCGACGGCCTCGTTGTCGCCGGTCAGCAGGACCGGGGTCAGGCCAAGGGCCCGCAGCCGGGCGACCGCCTCGGCGCTGGTCGTCTTGACCGCGTCGGCCACCGTCAGGACCCCGCGCGCCGCGCCGTCCCAGGCCACCAGGACGGCCGTGGAACCGGCGGCCTCGGCGGCCGCCTTGGCCCGCACCAGGGCGGCCGGCAGGGCGATCGACCGTTCGGCCAGCAGCTGCTCGCGGCCCACCAGGACCGCGTGCCCGTCGACCACGCCCCGCACGCCCAGCCCGGCGAGGTTCTCGAAGCCCTCCGGGACCGGCAGGGTGCCGGCCCGCTCGGCCGCGCCGGCGGCCACGGCTCGGGCGATCGGGTGCTCCGAAGCGTGCTCCAGGGACCCGGCCAGGCGCAGCAGTTCGACCTCGTCGGTGCCCTCGGCGGGGAAGATGCCGGCCAGGGTCATCCGGCCGGTGGTGACGGTCCCGGTCTTGTCCAGGACGACGGTGTCCACCCGGCGGGTGGACTCCAGCACCTCGGGCCCCTTGATCAGGATGCCGAGCTGCGCGCCCCGGCCGGTGCCGACCATGAGCGCGGTCGGGGTGGCGAGGCCCAGGGCGCACGGGCAGGCGATGATCAGCACGGCCACGGCGGCGGTGAAGGCGGCCGTGGGGTCGTCGGTGATCAGCAGCCAGGTGATCCAGGTGCCGAGCGCCAGGACCAGGACGACGGGGACGAACACGGCGGAGATGCGGTCGGCGAGGCGCTGCACCTCGGCCTTGCCGCTCTGTGCGTCCTCGACCGCCCTGGCCATCCGCGCGAGCTGGGTGTCGGCGCCGATCCGGGTCGCCTCGACGACCAGCCGCCCGGAGGTGTTGACGGTGGCGCCGGTCACGGTGTCGCCCGCGGAGACCTCGACCGGGACCGATTCGCCGGTCAGCATCGAGGCGTCGACGGCGGAGGCGCCCTGGACCACCCTGCCGTCGGTGGCGATCTTCTCGCCGGGGCGGACGACGAACCGGTCGCCGACCGCGAGAGCGCCCACCGGGACGCGGACCTCCCGGCCGCCGCGCAGCACGGCGACGTCCTTGGCGCCCAGGTGCAGCAGGGCCTTGAGGGCCGCGCCCGCCTTCCGCTTCGAGCGGGCCTCCAGGTAGCGGCCGAGCAGGATGAAGGCGACGACCCCGGCGGCGACCTCCAGGTAGAGGGCGGAGGAGGCGTCCGTGCGGGAGACGGTGAGGTCGAAGCCGTGCCGCATGCCGGGCATGCCCGCATGGCCGAAGAACAGGGCCCACAGCGACCAGGTGAAGGCCGCCAGGGTGCCGACGGAGACCAGGGTGTCCATGGTGGCGGCGCCGTGCCGGGCGTTGGTCCAGGCGGCCCGGTGGAAGGGGAGCGCGCCCCAGACGACGACGGGGGAGGCGAGGGTGAGGGAGAGCCACTGCCAGTTGTCGAACTGGAGGGCCGGGACCATCGCGAGCAGCACGACGGGCAGGGCCAGGACGGCGGAGACCAGCAGGCGCTGACGCAGGGCGGCCAGTTCCGGGTCGGGGGCCCCGGCCTGCTCCTGCTCCTCGCCGGGGGCCGCCGGGGCCGGCGGCGCGGGCTCCTCGGCGGTGTAACCGGTCTTGACGACGGTCGCGATCAGGTCGGCGACCTGGACGTCGCCGCCGTAGGAGACGTGGGCCTTCTCGGTGGCGTAGTTCACCGTGGCCTGGACGCCGTCCATCCGGTTGAGCTTCTTCTCGATGCGGGCCGCGCAGGAGGCGCACGTCATCCCGCCGATCGACAGCTCGACCGCCGTTATGGGTCCGTCGTGCACTGTGCTGGTCATGTTCCGGCTCCAGGGGGAGGGCCGGGCCGTACGGAACCAGTATGAGCTGGCCGGTACGGCCCGGCGGGGTGCTGCGGGGTGCTGCGAGGTGGTGTGGGGTGTGCGGCGCGGTGTCGCGGCGGGTCCGGGCCGTCGCTCAGGCGCGGCCGGCGAACTCGTACCCGGCCTCGTCCACGGCGGCGCGGACGTCCTCGTCGGCGAGCGGGGCGGCGGAGACCACGGTGACCTCGCCGGTGGCGGCGACGGCCTTGACCGAGCTGACGCCCGGCAGGGCGGTGAGCTCGGTGGTCACCGCGCCCTCGCAGTGCCCACAGGTCATGCCGGTCACCCGGTAGACGGTGGTGGTCCGGGTGTCCGTCTCGGCGGTCATGTCGTTCTCCTCTTCGGGGGCGGGTGCGGTCGCCGAGGAGTGATGGATCGCTCCATCGTGCTCCCGACCTTCCCAGACTATACCCCTAGGGGGTATGGATGCGAGGGAGGAGCGCTTCCTGTTCCGCCTGCCGGCGCGTCGGGTCGGTCCGCGCGCCGGGGTCGGTCCGGGGGCGACGTCGGTCCGGGCGGCGGTCGGTCAGTCCTCGCGGCGGCCCCGGTTGCCGGGGCGGCGGGCCACCCAGGCCCGGACGGTGTCGGCGTACCAGTAGGGCTTGCCGCCCTCCACGTGGTCGGGCGGGGGCAACAACCCGTGCTTGCGGTACGAGCGCACGGTGTCCGGCTGCACCCGGATGTGGGCGGCGATCTCCTTGTACGACCACAGTTGTCGGTCGCTCATGCACAACACCTCCTGGTCCACGCCGCCGGGCCGGCCGGGAGGCCGTCGGGGGAGCCGGCGCGTGGACAGTGACGATCACTCGGGTTGTGCCCGGGGAACGACGCGCGGTGGAGGCAGGGGAGGGGCTGTCGACCGCCTGTGACGGAAAACCCGCGTAACGCGGACATGTGTGACATGCGGGCGACCCTTGTGACGGAGGCGACACAAGGGTCGTGCGGTGCGGCAGCCGAACGGAGCCGCGGGTCAGCGGTAGAGCGCCGGGCGCTCCACCAGCTCCACGACGGTCCGTACGCCGCTGCGCGCGGCCGCCAGGCCCGCCTCGGACACGGCCGCCGCCGCGTAGCCGTCCCACGCGTCGGGCCCGGCCACCCGGCCCCGCGCGGCCGCGGCCACCCAGCGCCGCAGCTGCCGGTCGTAGGCGTCCGCGAAGCGCACCGTGTAGTCCTGGGCGATCTCCCCGCCCCACCGGCCCCCGGACTGCACCACCATCGCGTGTCCGTCACCGATGGAGGCGGTGCCGGACTCTCCGACGGCCTCGCACCGCACCTGGTAGCCGAAACCGCAGTTGACGAAGATCTCCACGTCCACGACGGCCCCGCCGGAGGTCTCCAGCAGCACCAGCCGGGGGTCCCGCAGCCCCTGCGGCGCCGCCGAGGACGGACCGGGGGACAGGACGGACACCGCCGTGACCTCCTGGCCCAGCAGCCAGCGGGCCGCGTCCACCTCGTGCACCACGGAGTCGCTGATCAGCATGTCGCTCGTGAAGAAGGACGGCGAGGCCGCGTTGCGGTGCCGGCAGTGCAGGAACAGCGGCCGCCCGATCCCGCCCGCGTCCAGCAGCTCCTTCAACCGCTCGTACTCCGCGTCGTGGCGCCGCATGAACCCCACCTGCACCAGGCGCCGCCCCAGTCGCTGCTCGGCCTCCATGACGCGCAGCGCCCCCGCCGGATCCGGGGTCAACGGCTTCTCGCACAGCACCGGCAGCTCCCGTTCCAGGGCGCGCAGGACCGCCTCCTCGTGGGCGGGTCCGGGGGAGGCGATCAGTACGGCCTCCACGCCGGGCGCGGCTATCGCCGCCGCCGGGTCGGTGTGCGCGCTCGCGCCGTCCAGGGCGGCCGCGACCTCCTTGACCCGGTCCCCGTCCGGGTCGGCCACCGCCACCACCCGGGCCCCGCCGACGGTCCGGCCGATCCTGCGGACGTGGTCCGCGCCCATCTTCCCGGTGCCGATGACGGCGATGCCGAGCGTGCTCATGTCGTGTTCCTCCCGGAGGGTCAGCTGGCGCCGCAGGAGCGCAGGTAGTCGCGGGTGCGGCGGGCGATGGGCAGCGGCCGGTCGGGCGGGCAGGGGTACATGTCCTGCTCGACGATGGCGAAGAGGTCCACGCCGAGCCGCTGGGCGGCCGCCAGTACCGGCTCCAGCGCCGGTACGCCCGACGGCGGCTCGCACATCACCCCGCGCCCCACGGCGGGCCCGAAGGGCACGTGCCCGGCGACGACTTCGGCCAGGATCCGCGGGTCCACCTGCTTCAAGTGGAGGTATCCGATCCGCTCGGCGAAGGTCTCGATCGCCCGGACGCTGTCCCCGCCGCAGTACGCGTAGTGCCCGGTGTCCAGGCAGAGGGAGACGAGAGCGGGATCGGTGGCGTCCAGGAAGCGGGCCACGTTCTCCGGGGTGTCGATGTGCGTGTCCGCGTGCGGGTGGACGACGATCCGCAGCCCGTACCGGTCCTGGACCTCCCGACCCAGGCGCTCGGTCTGGGCGGCCAGTTCGCGCCACTGGCCCGGAGTGAGGGTGCGGTCCTCCAGGACCTCGCCGGTCTTGTCGTCCCGCCAGAAGGAGGGGATGACCACGAGGTGCTCCGCGCCCATGTCCCGGGTGAGCGCCGCGATCCGCGACACGTGCTCCCAGGTCGCCTCCCACACGGCGGGCCCGTGATGGAGTCCGGTGAAGACCGTTCCGGCCGACACCCGCAGCCCGCGCGCGACCGTCTCCTCCGCGAGGCGGGCGGGATCGGTGGGCAGATAGCCGTAGGGGCCGAGCTCGATCCACTCGTACCCGGCGTCCGCGACCTCGTCGAGGAAGCGTTCCCAGGGCGTCTGCCGGGGATCATCGGGGAACCAGACCCCCCAGGAGTCCGGAGCCGAACCGATGCGGATACGGGTCAACGCGGGCGGGGAGGACGTCATAGCGGCCACCTTAGGACGCGGCGGGGAACGCGGCAGGGAACGCGGCAAAGAACTGGGAGGACTGACTGTGACCGGCGACCCGATCACCTTCGACCTGATCACCATGGGGCGGATCGGGGTGGATCTCTACCCGCTGACGACCGGCGTATCGCTGGCCGAGGCGGACACCTTCGGCAAGTTCCTGGGCGGATCCCCGGCCAACGTGGCCGTCGCGGCGGCCCGCCTGGGCCGGCGGGTGGCGATCGTCACCCGGACCGGGGCGGACCCCTTCGGCGCGTACCTGCGGACGGAACTGCGGAGATTCGGCGTGGACGACCGGTGGGCCGGCGAGATCCAGGGCCTGGCGACCCCCCTCACCTTCTGCGAGATCTTCCCGCCGGACCGCTTCCCGCTGTACTTCTACCGGCAGCCCAAAGCACCGGACCTGGAGATCGCGGCCGAGGAGGTGGACCTGGACGCCGTACGGGCCGCGCGGGTGTTCTGGATGACGGGGACCGGGCTCAGCGAGGAGCCGAGCCGGACGGCCACCCTGACGGCCCTGGAGGCCCGCGCGAAGTCCGGCACGACGGTCTTCGACCTGGACTGGCGGCCCATGCTGTGGCGGGAGGAACCCGGCCCGTACTACGAACGGGCGCTGAGGCGGGCCACCGTGGCGGTGGGGAACACGCTGGAGTGCGAGATCGCCACGGGCCAGTCGGAGCCGTACGCGGCGGCGCGCGCCCTGCTCGCCGCCGGGGTGGAGCTGGCCGTGGTCAAGCGGGGCCCCCAGGGCGTGCTGGCGGTCCACCGGGACGGAACGGTGGCCGAGGTCCCGCCGGTGCCGGTGGACGTGGTCAACGGGCTGGGCGCGGGCGACGCCTTCGGCGGTGCGCTGTGCCACGGGCTGCTCGCCGGCTGGGACCTGGAGCGGGTGACGCGGTACGCGAACGCCGCCGGGGCCATCGTCGCCTCGCGGCTGGCGTGCTCCTCGGCGATGCCGTTCCCCCACGAGGTGGAGGAGGTGCTCGACCGTGCCGGTGGTGTGTGAGCGGGAGATGGAGTGGACGCGGCTGGTCGTCCTGGACCTGGCCCCCGGGGAGGTGTACGCCCACCCGTGCGGGGAGGCCGAATGGATCGTGCTCCCCTTGTCGGGCAGCTGCCGGGTCCGCTGCCGCGGCTCCGCCCCGGACCCGGCCGAGGGGGCCCGTCCGGCCTCGCCGGCGGCGGCGCGGGGTCCGGTGCGGAGCCCCGGCAGCGGACCGGAGGTCTTCGAACTGCACGGGCGCACGGGGGTGTTCGACGCCGTCACCGACTTCGCGTACGTGCCGCGCGACGCCCACGTCGAGGTCGAGGCGACGGCCGGCGGGCGCTTCGCCCTCGTCGGCGCCCGCTGCACCACCCGGCTACCGGCCCGGTACGGCCCCGCCGGCACCGTCCCGGTGGAGCTCCGCGGCGCGGCCGCCTGCTCCCGCCAGGTCAACAACTTCGCCGCGGCCGACGCCTTCCCCTGCGACCGCCTGATCGCCGTCGAGGTCCTCACCCCCGGCGGCAACTGGTCCTCGTACCCGCCCCACAAGCACGACGAGCACCACCCCGGCGAGGAGTCCCGGCTGGAGGAGATCTACTACTTCGAGATCGCCCCGCACGGGGACACCCCCGGCGTGGGCTACCAGCGGGTGACGCCCTCGCCCGCCGGGAAGACCGACATCCTCACCGAAGTGCGCACCGGGGACGCCGTGCTCATCCCCGACGGCTGGCACGGGCCCTCGATCGCCGCCCCCGGGCACGACATGTACTACCTGAACGTGATGGCCGGACCTCCGGGCGAGCCCCGGGAGTGGCTGATCCGCGACCATCCCGACCACCGCTGGATCCGGGACGGCTGGGACGGGCAGGACATCGACCCCCGGCTGCCCTTCCCCCGACTGCCCCTCCACCGGGCGGAGACACCCCGATGAGACTCACCGTCGCGCAGGCCCTCGTGCGCTTCCTCGCCCGCCAGTACACCGAGCGGGACGGGCACCGGCACCGGCTGATCGCCGCCACCTGGGGGATCTTCGGGCACGGCAACGTCGCCGGGATCGGGCAGGCGCTCCTGGAGAGCGGTCCGGCGGCCATGCCCTTCCTCCAGGGCCGCAACGAGCAGGCCATGGTGCACGCAGCCGTCGGCTACGCCCGGCAGAGCGGACGCCTCTCCGCCCACGCCGTCACCACCTCCATCGGACCCGGCGCCACCAACCTCGTCACCGGCGCGGCCCTGGCCACCGTCAACCGCATCCCGGTGCTCCTGCTGCCCGGGGACACCTTCGCGACCCGCCCCGCCGACCCCGTGCTCCAGCAGCTGGAGGTCCCGTACGCGGGAGACCTCTCCGTCAACGACACCCTGCGGCCCGTCTCCCGCTACTTCGACCGGATCACCCGCCCCGAGGCCCTGATCCCGGCCGCGCTCCAGGCGGTGCGGGTGCTCACCGACCCCGTGCAGACCGGCGCCGTCACCCTCGCGCTGCCGCAGGACACGCAGGCGCAGGCCTACGACTGGCCCGAGGAGTTCTTCGCCGAGCGGGTCTGGCGCGTCCGCCGGCCCCGGCCCGACCGCGCCGAGCTCACCGAGGCCGCCGCCGCGGTACGCGCCGCCGCCCGGCCCCTGGTCGTGGCCGGCGGCGGGGTCCGGCACAGCGGGGCGCAGGCGGCGCTGGCCGCCTTCGCGGAGGCCACCGGTATCCCGGTGGCCGTCACGCAGGCGGGCAAGGGCGCCCTGCCGCACGGGCACCCCGCGGAGGTGGGCGGGATCGGGCACACGGGCACGGCCACCGCCGACGCGCTGGCCCGCGAGGCCGACCTCGTCATCGCCGCCGGGACCCGGCTGACCGACTTCACCACCGCCTCGGGGACCCTCTTCCAGCACCCCGGAGTCCGCTTCGTCGGCCTCAACCTCGACCCGTACGACGCTCACAAGCTGGCGGCCCTGCCCCTGGTCGCCGACGCGCGGGAAGGCCTGGACGAGCTCCGGGAGGCGGTTGCCGGCCACCGCGTGGAGCCCGCCTACGAGGCCGCGTACGGGCGCGCCCGGCGGAGCTGGGACAGCCTCGTCGACCGGGCCTGGGCCGCCCCGGACGAGGACGCCGTCCCCACCCAGGCCCAGGTGCTCGGGCTGCTCGACGGCCTCGTGGACGACACGGACGTCCTGATCAACGCCGCCGGCTCCCTCCCCGGCGACCTGCACAAGCTCTGGCGGGCCCGGTCGCAGGACCAGTACCACGTCGAGTACGGCTACTCCTGCATGGGCTACGAGATCCCGGCCGCGATCGGGGTGGCGCTGGCCGCACCCGGCCGCCCGGTGTGGGCACTGGTCGGCGACGGGACGTACCTGATGAACCCGACCGAGATCGTCACCGCCGTGCAGGAGCGCCTCCCGATCAAGGTGGTGATCGTCGACAACCGCGGCTACGCCTCCATCGGCGGCCTGTCGGAGGCGGTGGGCGGCGAGGGCTTCGGCACCGCGTACCGCTTCCGGGCGCCCGACGGCTCGTACACCGCGGACCCCCTGCCGGTGGACCTCGCGGCCAACGCCGCCTCCCTCGGGATGGCGGTGATCCGCACCCGCACCATCGGTGACCTGCGGAAAGCCCTCGCCCAGGCGCGGGTGGCGGACCGTCCCACATGTGTCTACGCACAGACCCGAACACCCGACACTGTGTCGGGCCCACCCCCGGCACAGGCGTGGTGGGATGTTCCTGTGGCCGAGACCGCGACCCGCGAGGCGGCGGCCGAGGCCCGTGAAGAGTACGACCGGCAAGCCGCGCAGCGACGTCGCCATCTGTGAAGGAGCAAGGCATGAAGACCGTCAACCACTGGATCGGTGGCACGACCGTCGAGGGCGCGTCGGGCAACTACGGCCCGGTCACCGACCCGGCCACCGGCGAGGTCACCACCCGGGTCGCCCTGGCGTCGGCCGAGGAGGTCGACGCGGCGGTACGGGTCGCCCGTGAGGCGTTCCTGTCCTGGGGCCAGTCCTCGCTGGCCGCCCGCACCAAGGTGCTGTTCGCCTACCGCGCCCTGCTGGACGCCAACCGCGACGCCATCGCCGAGCTGATCACCGCCGAGCACGGCAAGGTCCACTCGGACGCGCTGGGCGAGGTCGCACGCGGCCTGGAGATCGTCGAGCTGGCCTGCGGGATCACCACGCAGCTCAAGGGCGAGCTGTCGACCTCCGTCTCCAGCCGGGTCGACGTCTCCTCCATCCGCCAGCCGCTGGGCGTGGTCGCGGGCATCACCCCCTTCAACTTCCCGGCGATGGTCCCGATGTGGATGTTCCCGCTGGCCGTGGCCTGCGGGAACACCTTCATCCTCAAGCCCAGCGAGAAGGACCCCTCGGCCGCCAACAAGCTGGCCGAGCTCATGACCGAGGCCGGTCTGCCGGCGGGCGTGCTGAACGTCGTCCACGGCGACAAGGTCGCGGTCGACGCGCTGCTCGCCCACCCCGACGTCGCGGCCGTCTCCTTCGTGGGCTCCACCCCGATCGCCCGCCACATCCACACCACGGCCTCCGCCAACGGCAAGCGGGTGCAGGCGCTGGGCGGAGCCAAGAACCACATGCTCGTGCTGCCCGACGCCGACCTGGACGCCGCCGCCGACGCGGCCGTCTCGGCCGCCTACGGTTCGGCCGGCGAGCGCTGCATGGCGATCTCCGCCGTCGTGGCCGTCGGCTCGATCGCCGACACCCTCGTCGAGAAGATCCGCGAGCGCGCCGAGAAGATCAAGGTCGGCCCCGGCAACGACCCCACCTCCGAGATGGGCCCGCTGATCACGGCCGCCCACCGCGACAAGGTCGCCTCGTACGTGAAGGGCGCGGCCGCCCAGGGCGCCGACGTGGTCCTGGACGGCACCGGCTACACGGTCGAGGGCAACGAGGAAGGCCACTGGATCGGCCTGTCCCTGCTCGACCACGTGAAGACCGACTCCGACGCCTACCGCGACGAGATCTTCGGGCCGGTGCTGTGCGTCCTGCGCACCGAGACCTACGAGGAGGGCGTGGCGCTCATCAACGCCTCGCCGTTCGGCAACGGCACCGCGATCTTCACCCGTGACGGCGGCGCCGCCCGCCGCTTCCAGCTGGAGATCGAGGCCGGCATGGTCGGCGTCAACGTGCCGATCCCGGTGCCGGTGGGCTACCACTCCTTCGGTGGCTGGAAGGACTCGCTCTTCGGTGACCACCACGTCTACGGCAACGACGGCATCCACTTCTACACGCGCGGCAAGGTCGTCACCACCCGCTGGCCGGACCCCTCGGACGCTCCGGCGGGCGTGGACCTCGGCTTCCCGCGCAACCACTGACACCGGCCGGCGGCCCGTCGGGCCCACGGCGTACGGGCCGCACGTACGGGCCGCACGCACGGGCCGCGGCGCGCCGACCGCGGACCCCCGGCCACCCCGCGCCGGCCGGGGGTGCCCGCTGTCCTCCCCGCGGTCAGCGGGTCGCGGCCAGGTACGGCTGCGGCTCCGGCAGGCCCGTGTCGCGGGAGCGGCGCCGGCGGCGTACGGCCCGGAGCGCCAGACCCGCGCCCGCCAGGACCAGGACGGCTCCCGCCGCAGGCCACGGGACGGCGAGGAAGCCGGTCCCCGACGCCGAGCGCAGGTCCGGGTGCGCGGCGGCCCCGGCCACGACCTCGACATCGACCCAGTCCAACTGCGGAGCGTCCAGCCACGGTTCGGTCAGCTCGACGCGCTGGCCCGGCAACAGCACCGGCTTCGACTCGCGCGCCGGGCGGTCCAGCACCGCGCGACCGAAGAGGCCTTCGGCGGAGAACGCCACCCGGGGCTCGACGGCCACGTTGCCCCGGTTCACCAGCGTGTACGAGAGCGTGGCGCGGGCCTCCCCGACCCACGGCAGCAGCGGGGCCGACCGGTTCACCCGGACGTCCTCCACGCTCAGCCCCGGGGTGACGGGCCCCGGTACGCGGAAGTACAGCCGGGCGCCCACCGAGCGCTTCACCCCGACCTTGACCTTGCCCTCCTGCTGGACCCCCTCCACGGCGGTGTTGAGGGCGACGATCCCGCCGACGTGGTCGCCGGGCGTCGCGTCCGCCGGCACCTTCACGGTGAACGGCACGTCCTTGCGGCCCTTGGCCGGCACGGTGACCGTGGACGCGGTCTCCGGCGGCAGCGCGATCCAGGCGCCGACGTCCTGGGGCTCGGTCTCCACCGGCAGCAGAGCGAAGGCGCCGCCGGACGGGGTGTTCACGGCATCGGTCGCGAAGACCTGGAACGTCAACTCGGTGTCCGAGGAGTTCAGGATCGTCACGCTGTCGTCGACGGTGGTACCGGCCGCGCCCTGGTGGAAGAAGTACGCGCGGTCACTCATCGCCGCACCGGCCGGCGGCGTCGGGAAGACCCCCCAGGTGCCGTTGTCCGCCGCCCGCGCGGGCCCGGCGCCGGCGAGCAGCAGCCCGAGCAGCCCGAGCAGCCAGGGCAGCCCGCGCAGCCAGGGCAGTGCGGCGCGGTCGACCAGCAGCCCGGAGCGGGGGGCGCGGGCGCGGGGGGCGCGGCGACGGGAGCGGGGCGCGTGGGTGCGGGTACGCATGGGCGGGTCTCCAGTCGGGGCGGACGGCGAAGGGTGGTGCGGCGCCGGGGCGCCGCACCACCCGGGACGGAGCGGTGCTGTGCGGGTGGTGCCGTACGGGTGATACTGGGCCGGAGGTGCCGTACGGGTCGGGCGGGTCAGGCGATGGAGAAGGTGACCACCGACCGGTAGCTGTCGGCGAACATGAACGGCGGAAGCTGGATCATCCCCGCGCCGCCGACCGCGAACTCACCGCCGGTCAGTTCCTCCCCGCCGGCCGCCTGCGAGGCGACCTTCATGGGGGTGGCGGAGATCGCGCCGGGCGCACCGGTGGTGCAGGTGCTGGGGCTGTCCGCGTTGGTCACGGTGCAGGTCGGCTGGATCCCGATCTGCGCCTTGGCCATCGTGTGTCCGGTGGTCTCGTTCAGGAACGGCGTACGGGTCGCCGTGACGTCCCAGCCGAGGGTGCCGCCGCGGAAGTCCTGGACGGACATGGCGGTGAACTGGCCGACGACCGACTGCGGCTTGCCGTTGATGGTCACCTTGCCGAAGTTGACCGCCGGGTTGCCGGCCTGCGGGCCGATGGCCAGCGCACCGGGGAGCACGTCGACGTCGATCGGGTTCTGCACGCCCGGCTGGTCCTCGATCCAGACGAAGTCCTTGTAGGGCAGGACGGAGCCGTCGATCCTGATCTGGTCGGCCTTCTTGTCGACGGTGACCTCACAGGTCGCCACGCCCGCGGCGGTCGCCGAGCCGGTGCCGGAGTTGCCGGTCGGGGCGCCCGCGAGGAGCGCGGAGCAGGTGACCGGACCGGCCGGGAAATTCGCGCCGGTGACGGTGACCTTCGTGCCCGCCTTGCCGCTGTTGGGCGCGAGCTTGGTGGTGACCGGGTCCTTGGGCAGGGCCTCGACGGCGACCGATCCGACGGAGCCGCTCGGGCGCGGGTCCGGCGTACAGGTCGTGGTGTAGACGGTGCCGCCGATGTCGGCATCCGTGATCACCTGGTCGATCGTGATGTGGACGGTCCGGCCTTCGGTGCCGTCCGGGATCTTGACCGTCCCGTCGAACTTCGGCGGGTCGGCCTTCTCGCCCGCCTTCTGCTGGCTCGGCACGGCCGGGCTGGTGACGGTCTGGGGGACGCCGTCGACGAGCAGCTTGGCCTTGGTCGTGTTGACGGTCTCGATCGTGAACATCGGCACGATCGGGGTCAGGCCCGGGTCGATGGAGATCGGCACGGTGTCCCCGGCCTTCGCACCGTCCGGGAGGGTGATCGTGTAGTCCTGGTTGCCCTCGGCGTCCGGCTGGGGAGCCGGGGCGTCGCACTTCACGTGGACCGGCGTGGTCTTGGTCGCGGCCTGCGCGGCCCCCGACAGGCCCAACACGCCACCCGTCAGGGCCAGGGAGAGGGCTCCCGCCCCGGCCAGCACTCTTCGTCCGAGCGTTTTCGTACTCACTGGGTCGCGACTCCTTCGTCATGACGAACCCTCCCCCCACCCGCTGTGTGGGGGAGGTCGAGCCGGTGCGGTGGCCGATATTGACGCGTCGCGGTGATGAGAAGTCAATGGCTTGCTTTCGCCCGAAGCACACAGACATTGATGTCCCATCAGGCCGGGTCCGGTGGAGGGGCCGGTTCCGGCCGGGGGCGGTGCGGGCTGCGGCGTGGTGTGCGGGACGGGTGGGGCGGGGCGGACGGGTCGGGGGGCCGACGGGGCGGGTACGGGGCGTCGTGCGGGGCGTCGTACGGGGTGAGGACGGGGCCTGGTGCGGGGGCCTGGTGCGGAAGCCTGGCGCGGGGCGTCCTACGGGGTGGGTACGGGGGCCCGGCGCGGGGCGGGTGCGCGTCGTGGCGCGGGGGCGGGGCGGGGCAGGTCGTGGCGGGTCGTGGCGCGGGGGTCCCCGGGGGCGGCGGGCCGGGGCGGGGGCCGGCCCGGCGGCGTCAGCGGTCGGTCGGGGCGTGCAGGAGCAGGTTCGGCGTACCGGCCGGGAGCCCGGTGATCCGGTCCGACAGGGCGCCCCGCACCAGCGCCTCGGACACCTGCGCGGGAGTGGTCGCGACGCCGCCCGCCAGCACCAGCGCCGCGACGCCCGCCGCGTGCGGGGCCGCCATGGAGGTGCCGGAGGACCGGGCCAGCGCGGTCGTGGAACCCTTCCAGGCGGAGACGACCGCCACGCCCGGTGCGGAAAGGTCCACGCAGCGGCCGTAGTTGGAGAAGTCCGCCCGCCGGTCCGCGGCATCCGTCGCACCGACGGTGACGGCCGAGGGGACACGGGCCGGGGATCCGGCGCAGGCGTCGCGGCCGTCGTTGCCGGCGGCCGCGACGAAGGTGATGCCGGAGGCGACCGCACGCGTCACCGCCGCGTCCAGGGCGGCGCTGGGGGTCCCGCCCATGCTCATGTTCGCCACCGCCGGGACGGCCGGGGCGGCGGAGTGGTCCTTCAGCATCCATTCGAGGCCGCGCAGAATGGCCGAAAGACTACCGTCCCCGCGGCAGTCGGCGACCTTCACGGCGACGAGCGAAACCCCCTTCGCGACCCCGTAGGTCGCCCCGCCCACGGACGCGGCGACGTGCGTGCCGTGGCCGTTGCAGTCGCGGGACCCCTCCATCCACAGCGCGGTGTAGCCGCTCCGGGCGCGGCCGCCGAACTCCCGGTGGCGGGTGTTGATGCCGGTGTCCACGACGTAGACGGTGACGCCCTCGGCCTTCCGGGCGTACGCGTACGAACCGTCGAGCGGCAGCTCCCGCTGGTCGATCCGGTCCAGCGGCCAGGGCGCCTGCGGCTGCGTGTCGCTGACGCGGAACCGCGCGTCCGGCTCCACGGAGGACACCCGCGGGTCGGCGGCGAGCGCGGCGGCGCGGGCGGCGGTGGTACGGACGGCGAAGCCGTTCAGGGCGGTGTCGAAGACGGCGCCGACCCGGTCACCGGAGTCCGCCGCCTCGGCGGCCAATTCCCGCGCGGGGGCGCGGGTGGCGGTGTCCTTGAGGACGACGACGTAGGGGGCGGTGCGGGCTTCGGCGACGGTGGCGGCGGTCGCGGCGGGAGCGGTCCCGGCCGCCGCGAGGAGGGCGGCGGCCGGCAGCAGCGCGGTGAGTGCCCCGAGCGCGGAGCGGGACGCGGGGGGCGTGGGGGGTGGGGGCGACACGGGAGGAGGCGTGGGGGGTGAGGGGGGCGTGTATGCGGTCATGCGGCGATGCTCGGCGAGCGGTGCCACGGGCGCGCGGAGGGTGCGCCGAGTGGGCGCACGACACGCCGCCGCGAGAGCTACGCACGACGCGCCCGGAGACCTGCGGGGCGAGGCGCACGCGAGCCCGACGGTGTCCACGCGAAAGCCCACCGGCTGCGTGCGAGGCCTACGAGCTCACGGGCCATCCGCGCATCGCGAACACGCCCTCGTCGCGGGCGCCGGCGGAGGCGTAGGTGGCCAGTGCGGCCTCGTTGTCGGTGTCGACCCCCACCCACATGCCGTAACAGCCGCGCGCCCCGGCCTCGTCGGCGAGGGCCAGGGTCAGGGCGCGGCCGATGCCCCGGCGCCGGTAGCCCTCGTCCACGGAGAGCTCGTACAGGCACATCTCCGTGCCCTTGTCGGGGTGGGTCATCTCGACGCCGGAGACCATCCCGGCGGGGACGCCGTCGACGTAGGCGATCAGCATGAGGTGCCCCGGGGACGCGAGGAACCGCTCGGACCAGTCCGGGCGGGCGGGACCGTCGAAGAGGGATTCGGCGGCGGAGAGTTCGGCGACGGTACCGGCTCGGCGGATGTCCATGGCGGTCACCATAGAGGGCGCGCGCGAACGAGGCACGATGTGCGCGGCCGTGGCCGCGTACACGGCGGTCGTGCAGATGCGGTACCTGGCGCCCGACCCGTGGGCGTGGGCGCTCGCGGACGGCTCGGCGGGCGCGTCGGGTGCGCCTGTCCGACGCCCGCGGCCGCCGAACGCGCCGGGCGGTCCGGACGCGGCCGCCCGGTCCCCGAACGGGCTCCTTACGCCTGTACCCCTGAGCGCACGGCGAGCGCGGCCGCGTAACCGGCGGGGGCCGGTAGGTCGCACAGGGTCCACCCCGGCACGGACGCCGGGTCGGCGGCCGCTCCGACGTACGGCTCGACCAGGCCGAGGGCCAGCCCGGTACCGCTCGCCTTGAGGCAGGCCTCCTTGCGGGCCCAGACGCGGGCGAAGGCGGCGGGGAGGTCCGCCTCGGGCAGGGCGCTCAGCTCGTCCGCCTCCGCCGGATGCAGCGAGGTCAGCACGTCGGCAACCGAGCCCGCACTCGGAAGCCGCTCCACGTCGACGCCGACCGGCACCCCGGCGAGGGCGACGTACGCCAGGTCCCCGCTGTGCGAGAGCGAGAAATGCACCCCGCCGCCGGCGACGGCGGGCCGCCCGTGGGCGCCTCGACCGCAGTGGCACTCCTCCCGGACCAGGCCGACCCGCTCGGGGGCCAGCCCGAGATGGTTCCCGAGCAGGACCCGAAGTCCCACATGGGAGGCGATGTAGCGGTGCCGGTCGCCCGGCCGCACCAGCCGCGCGGCCCGCTCCTGTTCCGCGGCGTCCAGCACCGCCGCCGCCTCGCCGACCGGCAGCCCGCCGACCACGTCCAGCGTGGTGTCCAGGGACCACACCGTGACGGCAGCGCTGGTCGAGGAGCGGTCCTCGACCGGCGGGGGAAGGGCCCCGAGTACGTTCACGTGCTGGATCACCGGACGAGCGTAAACGAGGCGCCCGGCCGGTCGGTCCGGTGCTGGCCGACCCCGGGCACCGGTCCGCGCCCGACCGATGACCGCCGCTCCGGCCCGACCCCGAGGCACCGGCCCGCCCCGCCCGGTGACCCGCCGCTTCGACCCCGGCGGCGAACTCCGCACCGGCCGGGCCGGTGACCACGGATCAGGCCGTTCCCGTGCCCACCGCGCTCCGGCGGTCTCCACTCTGCCCCCGCCGAAGGCACCGGTCCCGCCCCGCCCGGTGACCCGCCGCCACCCGCCCGGTGACCGCCGCTTCGACCCGGCCCCGTGCCCACCGCGCCGGGGGCTTCCGCCCCGCCCCAACCCCCAGTCCCAGCCTGACCGGTACCAGGGCGGCGCCTTGGCCACCTGTCTACCCCGCGACCGCGTCACGCACGGCCCTCCCCGGTGACGGAGTGCCGTCGGTCCAGGCGTAGACCCGCTTGCCGCGCACCGCGACCTGGTACTGGTGGGCGTCCCGGCACTCGGGCCGCTCCTCGGCCCGTAGGTCGGCAGGCCACCACCGGGTGTTCAACCCGGGGCCGCCCACGCGCTTCGGTGTCCCCGCCGGACACTGCGGGCCGTCCAGCGGGGTCTCTCCGAGGGTGAACCGGATCAGCCTGGCCTTGCCGGTGGTGCGTACGTGTATGCGGACGTCCGTGGCGTCCCGGGGTATCCAGGACGGCAGGGCGAAGCCCGGATTCCCCTTCGCGTGGGTGTGGGCGCGTACGTCCGCGACGGTCGCGAAGCGCTTGCCCTTCTCCTTGAAGACACGGTCGTTGACCGTGTCCGTCACAGGGTTGGGCGGCAGGTTGGGCAGGGCGAAGGCAGAGGTGGCGAGGATTCCCAGAGTGGCGGCGGCGATGACGAGCGGACGGCTGTTCATGCCTTCCAGTCTCGGCTGGCCTTCCCCTCTCGCGCGTCCCTCCCCGGTAGCAACTATCTCTCTGCCGAAGGTCCTACACCGGCCCCCACCGCCTCATACCTGGGTCCCGGACAGCCCCAGGGAACTGATACCTCCACCGAACACGGGACCGAAGGCAGGCAACGCGGCCCGAACGTACGCCCAGGTGGCAGGGCCTCACGAGTGAAATTCCTTCGGGTCCCGCCGGCAGGTGGAATCCGGCCGGGCCCGATCCGTTAGGTCGGGAGAGCCGACACCGCCACCGACAGCCGTCACCCGCCGCCCACCATCCACCACCCGATCCCGGACCAGGAGTTGGTCGGAGCGGCGCCGCGCACCCCGTACCGCACGGTCTGGACGCCCCGGAGGACCCCCAGCCCCCCCCCCCCCCCCCCCACCCCCGCCCCCCCCCCCCCCCCCGCCCCCCCGCCCCCGCCCCCCCCCCCCCCCGGGGCGGCCACCACGCCCACGCCCCACCGGCGGGGTCGGTACCGGCCGACAAACCGCAGATCCTGAGCAGTTGGACACGGACCCATGCCACCAGCTACAACGCCTGGATCACCGCACGCGGGAACCAGAGCGCCTGGGCGGCGTACGGCTTCGACTGGAGCACCGACTACTGCACTTCCTCGCCGGACAACCCCTTCGGCTTCCCCTTCCAGCCGGCCTGCGCCCGCCACGACTTCGGCTACCGCAACCACAGGGCGGCCGGTTCCTTCTCCGCCCGCAAGGCCCAGCTGGACGACGCCTTCCACGCGGACCTCCGGCGCGTCTGCGCCCGGTACACAGGGGCGAGGAAGACTTCTTGCGACGGCACTGCGTGGATCTATTACCAAGCGGTGCGCACCCTGGACATCATCCCGACCTCCGTCCCGACCTCCACCCCGACCTCCGTCCCGACCTCCACCCCGACTTCCACCCCGGCCCCCGCCTCGACGCCCAGCTCCACCTCGTGACCCGGCCGTTCGGCGCCACGAGGGTCAGTCCCGGTTTGGGATCTGGTCCTTGCAGTGCTGCACGATGCCGGCGATCTCGCCGTCGGTGACGAAGGCGCCCTGCAACCGGACGGGCTTGTTCGCGCCCATCGGCAGGAACAGCCCGTCGCCCTTGCCGATCAGCTTCTCGGCGCCGGGCTGGTCCAGGATGACCCGGCTGTCGGCGAGGGAGGAGGTGGCGAACGCGAGCCGCGAGGGCACGTTCGCCTTGATCAGGCCGGTCACCACGTCCACCGAGGGCCGTTGGGTCGCCAGCACCAGGTGGATACCGGCCGCGCGCGCCAGCTGCGTGATCCGCACGATGGAGTCCTCCACGTCGCGCGGAGCCACCATCATCAGATCCGCGAGCTCGTCGACGATCGCCAGCAGGTACGGGTACGGGCTGAGCTCCCGCTCACTGCCCGGCGGCAGTTTGATCTTGCCGTCCCGGATCGCCCGATTGCGGTCCCGGCGCCGCCATCGTCGCCGCGGGGACCGTACCTCCGGCGCGTCTGGAGCAAAGGTCGCGGAACCGGGCGGGGGCGAACATGAGTACGTGTCACCGAGGGGTCGGCGCGGGCCCGATCGGAGGCGCGCGGCCACCCCGTCCGCCCGGGTCGCCGGCCGCCGCCAAGCCCTTCGCGGAGGAATCGGCCGAGCCCGCCGGCGCGGACCGCAAGGCTTACGGCGGCGCTACCGAGACTGCGCTAAAGTGCCGCTGACCTGCAAGAAAGCCCTCCGCGGCGGGAGGGCTTCGAAGGGTGGACCCATGGTGCCCCCGGCAGGACTCGAACCTGCGGCCAAGTGCTTAGAAGGCACCTGCTCTATCCACTGAGCTACGGGGGCCGGAAGGTGGCCGTGGTGGGCCTGGAGCCCCTGGTGGGGGTGGGACTGCGGTCCGTGCCAGGTCAAGGATAGGGCTCCAGCCGCCTTGTCCCGGTTGCTTCACTCGCGTGCCACGATGTGGAGGTTCGGTGAAGCGGTCCCGATAATCGCAGGCAGGTGCGATTCTCGCACCGCTTTTGCGCCGCGTCGCGCCTGGTGTTGTGCACTCGTTATGCCTGCGCCCCACTCGTCCGCTGTGTCCAGAATGTCCCAGTGGAGTCGCCATCGGCGCGCAGAGGGCGTATAAGCTTCAAAAATGGTCCTAAATTGGGCATTCTTCGCATGTGGTGACCTTGGATGTACGGCCTCAGCTGCTCGATGCCCTGTCCGCCCTGCGCGACCGGGTCGCGTCCGTGCGTCTGCCGCTGCCCCTGCCCGGCGCTCCGCGCGCCCGCCAGACCAGAGCCGAGTTGCTCGCACAGCTCGACGACTACCTCGTACCCCGGCTGAAGGCGCCCGAGGCGCCGATGCTCGCCGTCGTCGGCGGGTCCACCGGGGCCGGTAAGTCCACCCTCGTCAACTCCCTCGTCGGCCGGCAGGTCAGCGAAGCCGGGGTGCTGCGCCCGACCACGCGCACGCCGGTGCTCGTCTGCCATCCGGACGACCACCACTGGTTCGCCGGGATGCGGGTACTGCCCGATCTCATGCGGGTGTGGGTACCGCACGGAGAGGAGGAGACGTTCGGCGGAGCCGGATCCCGGCCCCGGGACCCCGGTGCCAGAAGCGGAACCAGGGGCGGAATCCGGGGCGGCGCCGGTTCCCGCGGCCGGGGCGCAACTGCCGCCGACAGCCACGCGACGCGCGAGATGCGGATCGAGACCGTGTCCAGCCTGCCGCGCGGCCTCGCCATCCTCGACGCCCCCGACATCGACTCCCTCGTGGTCGAGAACCGGACACTCGCCGCCGAACTCATCTGCGCCGCCGACGTCTGGGTGATGGTCACCACCGCCTCGCGGTACGCCGACGCCGTCCCCTGGCACCTCCTGCGCACCGCCAAGCAGTACAAGGCCACCCTCGTCACGGTCCTCGACCGGGTCCCGCACCAGGTCCTCGCCGAGGTGTCGCGCCAGTACGGGGCCCTGCTGACCCGGGCCGGGCTGGGCGACGTACCGAGGTTCACCGTGCCGGAGCTGCCCGAATCGGCGGGCGGGGGCGGGCTGCTGCCGGCCAGTGCCGTCGCCCCGCTCTTCGCCTGGCTCGCCCACCACGCCCAGGACCCGGCAGCCCGCCAGTACGCCGTCGGGCGGACAGCGCTGGGCGCGCTGGACTCCCTCGGGCGCCGGATGCCCGAACTCGCCTCCGCCGTCGCCGCCCAGCACGCCGCCGCCGTACGGCTGACCACCGCCGTGGAGGACGCGTACAAGAGGGAGGGCAAGCGGGTCCGCAACCGCCTCGACCAGGGCGCCGTACTGGCCGGGGACGCGCTGACCCGGTGGCGCGGCTACCCGCTCGACACGAGCGCCGACGAACTGCTCGACTCCCTCGCCGAATCCCTCACCGCGCTCCTCCAGTGCGCCGTCGCCGCCGCCGACGAGCGGATCGCCGTCGCCTGGCGCGGCGAACCGGCCGCCGGAGCGGTGCCGCTGCCCGCGCCCGACCGGGAGGCGGGGGAACGTATCGGCATGGCCGTACGGCGCTGGCAACGGGTGTTGGAGGAACTGGCCGAGGAGGAGGTGGCGCGGCTCGACAAGCAGCCCGCGCCCGACCCCGACGGGGTCGCCGCCCTGCTCGTCGCCGCCCTCCTCGGAGGCAAGCGGGCCCGCCCCGCCGGGGAGAAGCTCGCCGAACGGATCGGCGTACAGGCCGCAGTGCGGCTGCGCGACCGGGGCGGGGAGCTGGTCGGCGACCACCTCGACCAGGTACTGCGCGCCGAACGCGACCGCCGGCTCGCCCCGTTGGAGGCGTTCGAAGTGACCCCGCAACCCCAGGCGGAGCTGATTGCCGCGCTGTCCGTACTGCAGAAGGAGAGGTGACACGGTGACTGCCCTGACCGACCGGACCGACGACCGCTGGGACGACGGATTCATCGCACGCTCGCGCCCCGGCGCCGCGGGCGGGCGGGCCGGTGGCGCCGGCCCGGGCTCCGATTACGACCACGACCACGACCACGAACAGGGTGGCGACGGCGACGGGGGCGACGAGAACGACGAGGCGCTCGTACGGGCCGTCTCCGGCGCCGGCAACGACGGCGGCAAGGTCCCCGCCCCGCCGCTGAGCCCCGAGGGACGGGCCCTGCGCCTGCGTCTGGACGCGCTGCGCCAACTGGTCGGACTCTCCCGGACCCGGCTCGACGGCAAGACCCTCGCCGAGGCCGGCCGGGTGCTGGACGAGGCGGCGGCGCGCCGCGGGCTGTCACCCCAGCACACGGTCGTCGCGATCGCCGGAGCCACCGGAAGCGGCAAGTCCACGCTCTTCAATTCACTCGCCGGGGTACAGATTTCGGAGACGGGTCTGCGCCGGCCCACCACTGCGGCACCCATCGCGTGCAGCTGGTCGGACGGCGCGGCCGGACTGCTGGACCGGCTGGAGATCCCCGGCCGGCTGCGCCGCCGCCCCCGCGAGACCTCGGAGTCGGAGGCGCTGCGCGGGATGGTCCTCGTGGACCTGCCCGACCTCGACTCGGCGGTCGTCGCGCACCGCGACCACGTGGACCGGGTGCTGGCGCTGGTCGACGCGGTGGTGTGGGTGGTTGACCCGGAGAAGTACGCGGACGCGGTGCTGCACGAGCGCTACCTGCGGCCGCTGGCCGGCCACGCGGAGATCACCTTCGTGGTGCTCAACCAGGTGGACCGGCTGCCCGGCGAGTCCGCCGACCTCGTACTGGACGACCTGCGCCGGCTCCTCGACGACGACGGCATCGCCCTCGGCGAGCACGGCGAGCCCGGCGCCACGGTGCTGGGGCTGTCCGCACTGACCGGTGAGGGCGTCGGCGAACTGCGCGAACTCCTGGCCCAGTTCACCCAGGAGAAGGGCGCCGCGACCCGGCGGATCTCCGCCGACGTCGACCGCGCCGCCGGGCGCCTGCGGCCGCTGTACGTCGCCGACGGGCACGCCGGACCGGAGATCGGAGAGGCGGCGCGTGCCGAGTTCGAGGACCGGCTCGCGGAGGCGGTCGGGGCCTACGCGGCCGGGCTCGCGGCCGAGCGGGCCTGGCGGCGCAACGCCGGGAAGGCGTGCGGGACACCGTGGTTGCGGCTGTGGCGGTGGTACGAGGGGCGGCGCGCCCCGCGCACGCTGTCGGGCCTTGCCGCCCTCGCGGCGATCGGCGGCCGGGGTGCGGGGAGCGCGGAAGCCCCGGTCGAGGAGGAGGTGACCGCGCGTCAGCGGGTCGAGCAGGCCGTACGGGTGGTCGCCGACGAGGCGGTCACCGGCCTGCCCGACCCGTGGGCCCAAGCGGTACGGGAGACGGCGGTGCGCGGCGCCGAAGGTCTCCCGGAGGCCCTGGACGACCTGGCCGTCACCCTTGGCTCGGGGGGTGCGGCGCCGGGCACCGCACCCGCCAAACCACCGAGGCCCGCGTGGTGGCCGGCCGCGGTGCTCGCCCAGGCGGCCATGACCCTGCTGCAGATCTACGGCGGGCTGTGGCTGGTCGGGCAGATCGTCGGCGTTCTGGAACCGAAGCTGATGCCGCCGGTGCTGCTCATGGTGGCGGGCATCATCGGCGGGCCGCTGGTGGAGTGGGCCTGCTCGATCGCCGCCCGGGGCCCGGCACGCCGGTACGGGCAGGACGCGGAGCGCCGGCTGCGGCAGGCGGCCGCCGGATGCGGGCGGGCGCGGGTGCTGGAGCCGGTGGCGGCGGAGCTGCTGCGCTACCGGGAGGTCCGGGAGCAGTACGCGGCCGTCGCCGCAGGGGGGACGCGGTTGTCCACAACCCGCCAGTAGTCCACAGGCCGGAGCGGGAGGCGGGCGGTCGGCCCCAGCATGGGTCGTACCGCGTGCGGAGGGTCCGTACCGGTACGGAACGTGAGGAGGGCGGCCGGGATGAACGACACCCTGGTGACGCTGGTGGGGCACGTGGCCACCCGGATCGACTACAAGGAGACGCTGCACGGACCGTCGGCGAGGTTCCGCTTCGGAGTCACCCCGCGGTACTTCGACCGGCGCAAGGACACGTGGGTGGACGGGGCCCCCAGCTTCTACACCGTATGGGCGCGGCGGGCGCTCGCGCTGAACCTCGCCGGGTCCGTTTCGGTCGGCGAACCGCTCGTGGTGCACGGCCGGTTGCGCGTGCGCGAGGATCCGCCCGACGGGGAGGGCAACCGGTGGTTCTCGGCGGACATCGAGGCCACCGCCATCGGACACGACCTGAACCGCGGAACCGCGGCGTTCCGGCGGGTCGTCAAGACGGACACGCCGCTGATGGACACTCAGAAGGCGACGGTGGTCTGAGTGTTCGAGGCGGTTAGGATTCCCCGATACTCACGGGCACCTGGGTCTTTGGCCCGAAGGGGAAGACTGTGTCGATTGCCGTTCCCGCATCCTCCGCTCCTGATTCCGCCCCCCGGGCCGATCCGCCGGTTCGCACGGCCGCGCCGGCCCCGTCCGTTCCACCCGTCCCACCCGGGTCGGTCGATGCGCCTGCTCGTGCCGCGGACGCGCCGGCCCCCGGCGCCCTGTTCGGTGCTGTCGGTGCTGTCGGTCCTGGGCCTACGGCCGTACGTGCCTCCGCGCGGCGCCCGCTGGCGGCGGCCCTCCTGGCCGCGGCCCTCACCGCCGCGCCCGGAGCGTCGGCGGCCGCCGACTCCGATCCGGTGGCATCACGGGCACCGGAGGGTGCGAGCGCCGTGCTGGACGGACTGAAGACGTACGGGCGGGCGGTCCTGCACTCCGGGGACGGGTCGGTACGGCAGATCCCCGCCGGGCTGTACGAGATGCGGGTCGACGGCGGCGGAATGCTCCAGACGTACGGAGTCGGGGTCGAGGGCCACGCGCAGCCCCGAGCCCGCTATACGGAGAGCGGGTGGAGCGGCAGCCCGCTCGCCGGGAACCGGGAAGCGGGCCGGATCCGCTGGGTCCTGGAGCACTCGTATCCGCAGCTGAACGACCTGGCCGGACTGGCCGAGGCGGCGGGAGCCGACTCGCTCACCGCCGAGAGCGCGGCGGCCGGGACCCAGGTGGCGATCTGGAGGCTGGCGGACGGAGCGCGGGTGGAGGCCGCCGACCCGGCGGCGGAGAAGCTCGCCGACTACCTCCAGCGCAAGGCCGGTCAGCTGCCGGAGCCGCCCGCCTCACTGCGGCTGGACCCGGGCGACGTGTCGGGGGCGGCGGGTAGCCGGCTCGGGCCGGTGACCGTGCGGACCGTAGCGCGGAGCGTGTCGGTGGTCCCGGACGCGGCGGCCGTGGCGATGGGGGTGCGGGTGGTGGACGCCGACGGGAAACCGCTGACCACCGCCGTCAACGGGAGCCGGCTGTACTTCGAGGTGCCCGCGGGCACCCCGGACGGGGTCGCCTCGGTCACCGTGCAGGGCGCGACCAAGGTCCCGGTCGGGCGCGTGTTCACCAGCGGAGTGCCGGCGCAGGCGCAGATCGTGGCCGGTTCCAGCGAGTCGGCGGCCGCCGCCACGGCCTCGGCGCTCTGGCCGGAGCTGCCCGTGACGCAAGCGGGAGCGGAAGGGGGCACGGTCTCGGCCGCGGCGCAGGGCACGGCCTCCGGCCAGGACGCTGCGGTGGGACTGGGTCCGCACGCCGCCCGGCTGGCCTCGGTGGACTCCCCGGAGGAGGATCGGCTGGCGTCCAGCGGGAGCTCGGCGGCCACCCCGGTCATCGCCTCCCTCGCGGTGGGCCTCGTGGTCCTGGGCGGCCTGGTGGTCCTGCTGCTCCGCAAGCGCCCCTTGGACGAGGAGGACACCCGGCCCTAGACCGGCTGGAGCAGAGTGCCGATTCCGGATACGTGCGCGGGGTAAGGGCGACAAATGGCTGATCAGGAACTCATGTGGCAAGGCGCGGTCGCACGGTGGGACCGCCAGGTCTTCGACGCGGTGGCCCGCCGGCACTGGCCGGGCGCCGACCGCGTGCTCCCCCGGCTCGGGAGAGCGGCGAACCACGGGCTGCTCTGGGGCGCGACGGCCGCCGCGATCACCGCCTTCGGATCGGTCAGGGCCCGCAAGGCCGCCGTGCGGGGCATCGCGTCCCTGGCGCTGGCCTCCGCGACGATCAACACGGTCGGGAAGTGGTCCGTACGCCGGCCGCGACCGCTGCTGCACGGCGTGCCCGCCGTGCGGCAACTGGCGACGCAGCCGCAGACCACCTCCTTCCCGTCGGGGCACTCCGCCTCCGCCTTCGCCTTCACCGCCGGGCTGGCGCTGGAGTCGCCCGGCTGGGGGGCCGTGGTGGCTCCGGTGGCGGCCTCCGTGGCGTTCTCCCGCGTGTACACCGGGGTGCACTACCCCTCCGACGTGCTCGCGGGCGCGGCGCTGGGGGTGGCCGCCGGGTTCGTCGTACGACGCCTCGCGCGGGACGTGAAGCAGGCCCGGGTCGTGCCGGGCGACGAGAGGGCGGCCGTCGGGGCGCCCGCGCTGCCCGACGGGGACGGCCTCACCGTGGTGGTCAACACCGGCTCGGGAACGGCCGCGAGCGCGGGTCTCACCCTCCTGCGCGAACGGCTCCCCAAGGCGGAGCTGATCGAGTGCGGCGGCGCCGAGCTGGCCGCCGAGCTGGCGGCGGCCGCCTCCCGGGCCACCGTGCTCGGGGTCTGCGGCGGCGACGGCACGGTCAACGCCGCCGCCACCGCGGCATTGCGGGCCGGAGTACCGCTGGCGGTGTTCCCCGGCGGCACCCTCAACCACTTCTCGCTGGACCTCGGCCTGGCCGGCGTCCAGGACACCTGCCGAGCCGTCGCCGAGGGGCACGCCGTCCACATCGGCGTGGGCCGCTTCACCCCCGGACCCGACGGCGGGCCCGGGTACTTCCTGAACAACTTCAGCATCGGCGCCTACCCGGAACTGCTCGGCCACCGGCTCCGCTGGAGCTCGCGCATCGGCGCCGGCCCCGCCGCGCTGCTGGCGTCCTGGCGGGTGCTGCGGTCGCAGCGGCCCGTGCGGCTGCGTCTCGCCGGCCGCCCCCGGAGCGTGTGGCTGCTCTTCGCGGGCAACGGCACCTACCACGGCACCGGCCCGACCCCCCGGCGCCGCGACAGCCTCGGCGAGGGCCTGCTCGACGTCCGGCTCGTCTACGGCGGGGGGCGCCCCGGCCCCCGCTTGCTGGCGGCCGCGCTGGCAGGGCCCCTGACGCGCTCCCCCGTCCACGCGGCCACCCGGCTGCGCAGCCTGCGCCTCGGCGACATCCCGCCCGGCACGCCCTTCGCGTACGACGGCGAGTACGCCGAGGCCCCGGCCGGGCTGGTGCTGGACGAGCTGCCCGACGCCCTCACGGTGTACCGGCCGCGCTGAGGCCCCGGGGCGGCTCCCCGGCCGCGCTGAGGGCCCGAGGGGGCGGCTTCCGGCCGCGCGGCAGCGGAGTTTCGTACTCCGCGGTAATGCCGTGGATCATGAGGAGAGACCGCTCTAGGGTGGGCCAAGATCATGATCATCAGCTTGTGGGGGAATCGCCTGTGAAGTTGTCCCGGATCGCCGCCGCGGTCACCGCCGCCGCCATCGCTCCAGCCGTTCTGCTCGCCTCACCGGCCTTCGCCGCCGACCGGGCGCCGGCACCCGGCACCCCCGCGTCGCCGACGGCTCCCGACCGGAGCCCGACCGAGAACTCCTCCGACCCGTCGGCGGGCAAGCCGGCCGAACAGCCCGCCGACGACGGCAAGCAGGCCGAACGCGACCGCAAGGACATCCTGCGCCTCATGGCCGCGGCGGCGCCGGGTTCCGTCGTGCGTGAGCGCGGCTCCAAGGCCATCGACGGCGGCGCCGCCGCGATGCGCGCCTTCCTGGAGACCGGCCAGCACCTGGCCCGGGCCGAGGACGACCGCATCGAGCTCGCCCGTATCGCGGAGGCCGAGAAGGGCTGGGTCACCGGCGACGTCGCCGAGGGGCTGCTGACCCGGGGCGCAACGGGCCCCGAGATGCGCCGTTTCCTGGAAGTGACCCAGTTCCAGCTGCGTGACGAGGACAACCAGGTCCGTGTCTCTCGCCTCATCGGCGCCGGCGGCCCGGCGGTCCGGGAGGCCGGCAAGGCCGCCCTCAAGGGCACCCCGGCCGACCGCACCGCCTTCCTGAAGACGGGCCAGTACGAGGCGCGCGCCTCGGACGACCGGGTCGAGCTGTCCCGGATCGACGAGGCCGAGGACGGTCCGGTCCTTTCCGCGGCGATCAGCAAGCTGCTCGGCGGCAGCCCGACCCCGGCCGAGCTGCGTCACTTCCTGGAGGTGACCCAGTACGAGCTGCGCGACGAGGACAACCGGCTCCGCATCGCCAAGATCGTCAAGGAGGGCGGCCCCGAGGTCGCCAAGGCCGGCAACGCGGCCCTGCGGGGCACCGCGGACGACCGCGTCGCCTTCCTGAAGACGGGCCAGCACGACGCTCGGGAGAAGGACAAGAAGGCCGCGGAGGAGGCGGGCAAGCCGAACCCCGGGACCAAGACGGAGACCGGTACGGGCACCGGCAGCGGAGCCGGGACCCAGCAGATCGTCACCACCGGTACCGGTACCGGAACCGGTACGGGCTCCGGCACGAGCGGCGGCAACAGCGTCACTGCGAACGGCGGCGCCCTGGCCTCCACCGGCTCCGACGGCACCACCTGGGCCGTGACCGGC
Source organism: Streptomyces sp. NPDC055254 (assembly GCF_053606025.1). Classification (NCBI taxonomy): domain Bacteria; kingdom Bacillati; phylum Actinomycetota; class Actinomycetes; order Kitasatosporales; family Streptomycetaceae; genus Streptomyces; species Streptomyces sp. NPDC055254. The sequence continues at coordinate 34,311 of NZ_JBSGQV010000052.1, forward strand.
GCCGGCACCGCGCTCGCGGCGGGCGCCGGCCACGATCTACGGCCGGCCCGGCGAGGGCCTGCTCCAGATCGGCATCACCGGCACCTCCGGCAAGACCACCACGGCGTACCTCGTGGAGGGCGG
>NZ_JBSGQV010000053.1:0-33104 GCF_053606025.1 Streptomyces sp. NPDC055254
CCCCGAGTCCTGGCCAGGACTCGGGGCGACCGGCGGTGCACGAGGAGCCGGCGGAGCGTTCAGTGGCCGCGACCCGCTCCCCGCCGGCGCAGGGCGTACGCCGCGCCGCCCGCCGCGGCGAGGAAGAGGCCGGTACCCGCGCCGAGCTCCACCGGGTCCAGGCCCGCGATGCTGCCGCCGAGTCCGCCGCGCACGCCGCGCGCGGTGGTGGCGGCGCCGTCCGTGGCGACGCTCGACGTCCGGGCGGGAGCGACGGGGGTCACGGGAGCTACGGGAGTTACGGGGGCCACGGGAGCTACGGGAGTTACGGGGGCCACGGGGGCTACGGGAGCGCGGGTGTTCGCGCCGATGGTGGAGCTCGTGGTGGGACGCGTCGTGCCGCCGGCGATCGTCAGGTCGGCCGATCCGGTCTCCCCGTTGCAGGTGAAGGAGACGGAGTACAGGGCCCCGCGCCGGGCGTCGCGGTCCACCGTGACGCGCGCGGTCTGCCCGCGCGCGATGCTCACGGTGTCGAACACGCCCGAGGAGGCGGTGGCGTAGGCGGCGGCGCAGCCGGACACGGAAAGCACCAGCTGGCCGCCGGGGACGACCGTCGAGGGGGTCAGGCCGAAGCCGAACGAGGTGACGGGCGCGGCTTCGGCCGCGGTCGCGGCGGGCGCTCCCAAGGCGCCCAGGGCGAGTACGGCGCCCGCGGCGCCGGTGCTGAGCAGGGCTGTGGCGGAGGTACGTATCGCACCCATGATTGATCTCCGGATCCCCGAGGAGCAGTCGCGGAACGGTTTCCGCACGTGGGGGGTCGTGCGCCTCGATGTCCGCCACGCTAGGCGCGGGTACGGCCACCCGCGATCAGGAACGGGCGAATGGGGCATACGGTTGGGCCGAACCGGGGGCAGGAGGCCCGCCCCCGGTTTGCGGGCCAGAGCGTCGCTCCCGGTTTGCGGGCCGCCGCGCCGGCGCCGTTCGGGCCACCGCGTCGGGGCCGTTCGGGACCCGCGCGGCGTTGCCCCGGCCCGCCCCGGCGGCGCTTGCGCCGGGCGCCCGCGGTCGTCAGCCCCCGAGGTCCAGATGAGGGAACTGAGCGAGGAACGGTCCGGCGGTGGCCGAGATCCCCCGCCCGAACGGCGCGTCGAAGTCCCAGATCAAGAACAGCAGGAACGCGATGAGGGCGCTGAACAGCCCCGCGAGCAGCATCTCCCGAAACGACTTGCGGATCTGCAGGGTGAAGATCAGGCCCACCGTCACGAGGGCCCCGGCGATCAACCCGAACCACACGACCCCCGGCATGGTGGCTCCGGCCCCCTCGCCGCGCGCACTGCGGGCGTCGTCGACCACGGCGGCCTGGTCGACCAGCGGCTGGTACGCCTGCCCCTCGTGGTCGGTCCGCGGCTCGTAGTCGGTGACGTCCCGGCGGATCCGGTCCAGGAGCTCGCCGCCCCGCTCGGTCAGCTCGCCCCGCTCCGCCATCACCTTCCATTCGGTGTCCACCACGTACGTCACGTACGCGTCGACGTCAGCCCGGATCCTGCCGCGCACCTCGGCCGGGTAGACCTCGGAGCGGACGCTGATCTCGTGCAGGGCCTGCGCCTCCTGGCGCACGTACTCCTGGGCGGCCCCGCGGCCTTCCCAGACACCCGCGATCGCCAGGCCCAGCACGATCGCGTAGATCACCCCGATCATCATCGTCATGTACTCGATGACGTCCGGGGTTTCGTTCGGATCGTCGTCCTCGCCGATCCTGCGGTGGTTGAAGAAGGCGATGGACAGCACCACGGCACAGGCCGCGGCCATCGCGAGGGACAGGACGAGCCATTCCGACAAGATGACTCCCAATCGATTACGGGTAGGGCGTGAGAGCGGTGCGCGATGGCTACCGGGGGCGCAGCGCGACGATCGCGAGCACCGCCGGAGCGGCGGTCATCAAGGTGAAGGTCACCGGGGAGATGTGGTGCTCGACCGGCTTCCGTGAGGCCGCGCGGTACACCGGGCGCGCCACCGGCTTCGGTACGGGCGTGGGGGTCACCTCCGGCGGCGGTGGCGGTGCAGGGGCCGGCGGTGGTGGGGCGGGCGCCCGGAACACGGGGGGCGGCGGGGGCGCGGGCTTCGGCGGCGGTTCGGAGACGGGCACCGGTTTCGGCAGCGGTCTGGGCGGGGGCGGGGGCGGGGGCGGGGGCGTCGGGCTCGGCGTGACCACGGGTGGTGTGGGGGTGGGCTTCGGGGCGGGCGGCGGCGGCGTCGGCTCGGGCGGTGGGGTGGGCTTCGGGGTCGGCTCGGGCGGGCACGGAGGGGGAGGGGGCGGCGGGCAGTGGGGCCGGCCGTGGTGGTGCCCGCCGGGTCGGCCGCCTCCGTGGTGGTGCCCGCTTCCGTGTCGGTCGCCGTGATGTCCGCCACCCGGGCCGCCGCCGCGACCGCCGCCGACGGCCACCGCGACCACTGCGGCCGTGGCCGCGCCGTCGCCGGACTCGGTCGTCGCGTAGGCGCCGCTATCAGCCACGGCCGGCGTGACGGCCAGGGCCGCCCACAGCAGGACCGGGACCGCCAGCAGGCGCCGGGTACAGGCTCTGTTCACCCGGGGAGCATGGGCCCGCGCGCGCCCGCGCGCGTGGGGGTCGGCCTCGGTTCCCCTGAACGGGTGGTGCGGCGACCGTAGAGGTTTGAGCCAGTCGCGGACCGCCCGGATGTCGGGAACGGTCGCCCACCGGGCAATTCTCAAAAGGGATTTGTCGGTAACGACCAATCTCCCCGCGGGGGGCGCCGAGGGGCTTAGGTATGTGACGAAGAACGGATCGCCAATTTCCGCTTTTGCTCGCCCTGTTGGTCAATGATCAGTACATTCGGCTCGGACAGGAGTCCGACCGCACGGACCGCCGCAGGAACAAGGCTTGGAGAACCCGATGGAGCGCCCCGCCTGGGCCCCGCCAGGTATCGACATATCGGTGCCGAGCGTGTCCCGCATCTACGATTACTACCTGGGCGGCTCGCACAATTTCGAGGTCGACCGCCAGGCGGCCCGCCGGGCCATGGAATTCATGCCGGGCCTGCCCAAGATCATGCAGGCCAACCGCGCATTCATGCGCCGCGCCGTCCGGCACGCCGTCGCCGAGGGCGTCACGCAGTTCCTCGACATCGGCTCCGGCATCCCCACCTTCGGCAATGTCCACGAGGTCGCCCAGGCCGCCAGCCCCGAGACGCGCGTGGTCTACGTCGACCACGACCCGGTGGCCGTGGCGCACAGCCAGGCCGTCCTCGCCGGCGACGACCGGTCCGGCGTGGTCGCCGCCGACCTCCGCAAGCCGCGGGACATCCTGTCCGACCCCGAGGTCACCCGGCTGCTCGACCTCGACCGCCCGGTGGCCCTGCTGCTGGTTGCCGTCCTGCACTTCCTGGAGGACGCGGACGACCCGTACGGCGCCGTCGCCGGGCTCCGCGACGCGCTGGCCCCCGGAAGTCTGCTGATCCTCACCCACGCCTCGTTCGAGGGGATCCCGCTCACCGAAGAGGTCGCGGGCGGCGCCGTCGGGGTCTACCGGGACATCCGCAACCCGCTCGTGATGCGCAGTCGGGAAGAGATCGGCCGCTTCTTCGAAGGGTTCGAGATGCTCCGGCCCGGGCTGGTGTCCATGCCCGACTGGCGGCCGGACGCCCCCGAGCGCGCGGAGGACGGCGAGGCGCAGGAGGACCCGTACGCCTTCTCGGGCTTCGCCGGCGTGGGACGCAAGGCGTGAGACTCCCGGCCCAGACGGCGGAAGCCCAGGGAATCGCCGTGCCCGCCGCAGCCCCGGCGCCGACCGCCGTTCCGGCGCGGGCGTCCGCCGCCGCGCCCGCGGGGGCTCCGCCGGGCTGCGCCGACGACCGGATCGGCCGCTTCGCGACGATCTGGGGACGGGCGATCTTCCCCGTCACCGCGACCTCGCTGACCCGCCCCGAGTTCGAGCGGCACCTCGTGCCGCTCACCCGGACCCTCGCCGAGGCGCTGCACGCCCGGCCCTTCGACGCCTCCGTCGCGCAGCGCGTGGGCGCGGAGCTCGTCGCCGTGCACTGCACCGACCCCGAGGCCCTGGCCGGCACCCTCGGCGTGGTCGAGTCGTACCTGGTGCTCTACTGCGGCTCGGGCGCGGAGAGCACCGAGGAGTACCGGGCGCGCTGCGCCCGGCTGCAGCACGGCATCGCGGCGGGGTACGCCCGCGCCCTGCGCGAGCGCACCCTCAGGGAGCAGGAGGCCATCGCCCAGTCCGCGCTGACCGCCCGCATCGACGCCCAGCAGGCGCTGCACGCGAGCGAGGAGCGCTTCCGGGCGGTCTTCGAGGGCGCGGCCGTCGGCATCGGCATCGCCGATCTGGACGGGAACATCCTGGAGGTCAACGACGCGCTGCTGCAGATGTTCGGCGGCCTGGAGGGCCACGTCCGGGACCGCAAGGTCAGCGAGTGGGGGCACCCCGACGACACCCCGCACGTCTGGCGGATGTACGGGGAACTGGTGCGGGGCGAGCGCGAGCACTTCCGGGTGGAGAAGCCGTACTACCGGCACGACGGGACCGTGCTGTGGACCAACCTGACGGTGTCGCTGCTGCGCGACCCCGACGGGGCACCGCAGTACCAGCTCGCCCTGATGGAGGACACCACCGAACGCCGGCTGCTCAACCTGCGCCTGCGGTACGAGGCGACCCATGACGCGCTGACCGGTCTGCCCAACCGGACGCTGTTCTTCGAACGGCTGGAGAAGGCCCTGAGCGGGGCCGGCGGCAGCCGTTTCGGCCTGTGCTACCTGGACCTCGACGGCTTCAAGGCGGTCAACGACAGCCTGGGCCACTCGGCCGGCGACCGGCTGCTGGTCGAGGTCGCCGACCGGCTGCAGAGCTGCGCGACCGGTCCCGGAGAAGTAGTGGCGCGGCTCGGCGGCGACGAGTTCGTCGCGCTGACCACCGGCTCCGACACCGAGCAGGAGGTGACCGACCTCGCGGTCCGCATCCTCTCGGCGCTGTCCACGCCGATCCGGCTGGAGGGGCGGGAACTGACCGTCCGCGGCAGCATCGGCATCGTCGAGGGCAAGGCGGGGGAGCGCACCCCGGCCGAGGTCCTGCGCAGTGCCGACATCACGATGTACCGGGCCAAGGCGGCCGGCGGCAACCGCTTCGAGTTCGCCGACGCCGAGGCCGACGCCCGCGCCATCACCCGGCACGGCCTGACCCATGCCCTGCCCGCCGCGCTGGAACGCGGGGAGTTCTTCATCGAGTACCAGCCGCTCGTGCACATGCACGACGGCAGCCTGCACGGTGCCGAGGCGCTGGTGCGCTGGTCGCACCCCCAGTACGGGGTGCTCGGCCCGGACCGCTTCATCCCCCTCGCCGAACGGACCGGCCTGATCGTGCCGCTCGGTCGCTGGGTGCTGGAGGAATCCGTCCGCCAGGCCCGCAAGTGGCAGCGCCAGCACACCGGCTCCACCCTGCGGATCAACGTGAACCTCTCGCCGACCCAGCTGCACCACCCCGGCCTGGTCGCCGACACGGTGGCGGTGCTGGAGAAGTCGGGGCTGGCTCCGGGCGCCCTGTGCCTGGAGGTCACCGAATCCGCGCTGATCGGGGCCGACGACGAACTCCTGGAGCCGCTGCGCCGTCTCGCCGCACTCGGCGTGGACATCGCGCTCGACGACTTCGGCACCGGGTACTCGAACCTGGCCAACCTGCGCCGCCTCCCCGTCAGCGTCCTGAAACTCGACCGCTCGTTCACGCAGGGCATGCAGCAGAACCCGGCCAATCCGGTCGACGTCAAGATCGTGGAGGGCATCGTCGCACTGGCCCACAGCCTCGAACTCGCCGTCACCGTCGAGGGCGTGGAGACCGGCGCCCAGGCCGCGCAACTGCGCGCCCTGGGCTGCGACACCGCGCAGGGCTGGTACTACGCACGCCCCGGCGCCCCCGACCGGATCCACACGCTGCTGCTCAGGGACGCCGTCCCCACTCCCTCCTGACCGGCCCCCACCCCGCCCGCCCCCGCGCAGGCACCCCCTGCGGGGCCCGGAGCCGGCCCATCCGGTCGGGGAGGGATCTCCAGCCGGGGCAGGCCCCGGCCGGGGACCTGCCCCGGGCGGGCCGCAGCCCGCTCCGGCCCCTTCCGCCGGATGGGTCAGCCCGGGCTCGGCACCCCAGAAGGGGTGCGTCGGCCCAGGCCCGGCTCGCCGGGTGGGTAGGTCAGGCCAGCGCCTGCTCCCTTGCGTCGGTAGGTCAGCCCAGGCCGGCCTCCGTTCCGACGCCCGGCTCGCGGACCGCCGCCATCACCCGTTCCATCCGCTGCGCGGTGTCCATGAGCAGCTCCGCCGCCACCGGTAGGCGCTGCGCCCCGTACGCGTCGAGTAGGTCCTCCCCGGCCGACCCGGTGAGCGCGGCGGCCAGGGTCCGCCCCAGGGCAACCGCGTCCTGGATCCCCGTGTTCATGCCGAGCCCGCCGGCTATGGGGTGGACGTGTGCCGCGTCCCCGGCGAGGAAGGCCCGGCCCTCCCGCAGGCGGGTGGCCATGCGGACGTTGGCCCGCCAGGACGACAGCCAGGTGGCCTCCGCCAGCCGGATCCCGGGTATGCGGGCGTGCCGGTCGAAGAGCCTTTGGAAGCTCTCCAGTGAGGGCGGCAGCGGCTCACCCCGCTCGTCCGGCTCGCGCGAGGCCTGGAACTGGAAGGTCTCCGTCCCCGGTATCGGGCACAGCAGCACACCGCCGCCGTCCGAGGTGAACCACTGGTGCCAGAACTCCCGGCTCAGCCCCGGCGCCGAAACGTCCCCCAACACCATGACCTCCTCCTCTGCCGTGGTCCCCTCGAAGGGGATCCCGAGGAGCCCGCGGGTCGTGCCGCGGCCACCGTCGCACCCGGCGAGGTAGTGGCAGCGGACGGTCCGGCCGTCCGCGAGCCGCGCACTCACTCCCACCGCGTCCTGGCCGATCCCGGCGAGGGCGGCCGCATGCTCCACCCGGACACCAAGCTCCGCCAGTCGCTCGCGCAGCACCTGCTCGACCTGCCATTGGCCGATGACCAGTGCGTCGCCGACGGCGGTGTCCCGGACGGGGACGCCGTCGAAATACTTGCGGAGGGTGATCCCCGCGCGGCCGACGGCCGTCATGCGAGCCGCGACCCCCAGCGGCCCGAAGGCCTCGACGCTGTCCGGGGTGAGGCCTTTGCCGCGGGATTCGCGGTGCGGCCCCGGCCGCTGGTCGATGACGCGTACGGCGATGCCGCGGCGGGCCAGGTCGCAGGCCAGGGTGAGCCCGGTGGGGCCGGAGCCCACGATCAGTACGTCGGTCGGTTCGCGGTTCATCGGAGGTCCCCTCGTCGTCGTCGTTCCAAGGAAAGCGCCTCTTCCAGAAAAAAGCAACCCAGTTAAAAAAGTAACCCGGTCATGAATCTGTGCTACGCTCTGGGCATGGACAACACGACGGGTCTGCGCGAGAACAAGAAGCTCCGTACACGCCGCCAGCTCGCGGCCACGGCGCTGGAACTCTTCCTGGAGCGAGGCTTCGACGCCGTGTCGGTGGCCGATGTCGCCGCGGCGGCGGAAGTCTCCAAACCCACGCTGTTCCGGTACTTCCCGAGCAAGGAGGACCTGGTGCTGGACCGCTTCGCCGACCATCAGGACGAAGTCGCCCGTATCGTGCGCGACCGGCCGGCCGGGCAGAGTCCCGTGCGAGCGGTGCACGCGCACTTCCTGCTGGCCCTCGCCGAGCGCGATCCGGTCACCGGGCTCTGCGACCACCCGGACGTCCTGGCGTTCGAGCGGCTGATCTTCTCCACCGCGAGCCTGGAGTCCCGGCTCGCCCACTACACGGCCCGCGAGGCGGAGCTGTTGGTCGCCGTGTTCGAGACGGAGTCCGTGCCGCCCCTCGCGGCCCGGCTGGCCGCCCTGCACCTGGTGACGGTGCGCCAAGAGCTCGGGCGGGAGAACTGGCGCCGGATCGACAGCGGCCGCAGCGCGGACGAGCTGTACCCGGACGCGGTGGCCGATGCCGATCAGGCGTTCGGGATGCTCGCCGATGGACTCGACCGGGGGTTGCCCATACCCGGCGCCTGACAGTGGGGCGCCCGCTCGGAGCGGGCCCGCGACCGACCGCGCGGATGACTCAGCCCACGAGCATGCGCTTGAGCTCGCGCGCCGCCCGCGGCGGAGCCACGTCCGTGCGGTGGGCCAGGGCGATGGTCCGGCGCAGAGGGGACCCTTCCAGCGGGGTCGCGCGCAGGCCAGGCCCGGCGTGGGACACCACCATGGCCGGCACCACCGCGATGCCGAGACCCGCCCGGACGAAGCCGAGCACCGCGTCCATCTCGCCGCCCTCCACGGTGAACACCGGCTCGAAACCTTCCGCGCGGCACGCCGTCACGGTCAGTTCCCGCAGGTCGTAGCCGTGCCGGAACATCACCATCGGCTCCTCCCGCAGCTCGCGAATGGTCAGCGCCGCACCCCCACCGGGCGCGGGCCGGTCCGCTGCGGAGACCACCACCAGGTCCTCCGTCAGCAGCTCCACCGTGGTCAGCGCCGGAGCCGAGGGAGGCAGCGGCAGAGCGATCAGCGCGAGGTCCAGTGCCCCGCGCGCCAGTTCCCGTACGAGGTCCAGCGAACCGCTCTCCTCGATCAGCAGCTCGATCCCGGGGTGCGCGGTGTGGAAGGCGCGCAGCACCTCCGGCAGCAGTCCGGTGCACACGCTCGGCGTCGCGCCGAGCCGGACCCGTCCGCGCCGCAGCTGGGCCAGCTCCTGCACCTCCAGCCGCGCGGTGTCCGCGTCCGCCAGGATCCGCCGGGCCAGCGGAAGCAGGGCCTCGCCCGCGTCGGTGAGCGTGATGTTGCCCCGGGCCCGGCTGAACAGCTCCGCCCCCAGCTCCCGTTCCAGCGCCTTGATCTGCTGGGACAGCGATGGCTGTGCCACGTGCACGCGCTCGGCCGCCCGGGTGAAGTGCCGGGTCTCGGCGACGGCGACGAAGTAGAGGAGCTGCTGGAACTGCATCGCTCCAGCGTAGCTCGCTCGATAGATCGATCCTATGGAGATGAGCTCCATCATGTCTTGGACCTTTCGGGGTCCCTGTCCCTACCGTCGAGGCATGGCTCTGGCAACGCGGACGCGACGACGGCCGTCCACCACGCGCACGATCTGGGACTCATCCGTCGGCAAGAAGTCCGTGATGGCCGTGTCCGGTCTGGTGATGCTCGGTTACCTGGTCGTGCACATGCTCGGCAACCTCAAGATCTTCTTCGGGGCGGACGAGTTCAACGGCTACGCCCAATGGCTGCGCACCCTCGGCGCGCCCTTCCTGCACCACGAGTGGGCCCTGTGGATCGTGCGGGTGGTGCTGGTGGCGGCGGTCGTCGCCCACGCCGTGTCCGCGTACCAGCTCAGCCGCCGCGACATCAGGGCCCGTCCGGTGAAGTACGCGCACAGGCGGCGGCGCGCGAGCTACGCCACCCGCACCATGCGCTGGGGCGGCATCATCCTCGCCCTGTTCATCGTCTGGCACCTGCTCGACCTCACGACGCTCACCGTCAACGAGCGCGCCTTGGCCGGACACCCGTACGAGAACGTCCTGGCCACGTTCTCCACCTGGTACGGGAACACGGTCTACATCGTGGCGATGGCCGCCCTCGGCCTGCACGTGCGGCACGGCTTCTGGAGCGCCGCCCAGACCCTCGGCGCGGGCAGCGCCCGGCGCGACCGGACCTTCACGTTCCTGGCCAACGGCCTGGCCCTCGTCCTCTTCGCCGGCTTCGTGTCCGTTCCCGTAGCCGTCATGACCGGAGTGGTGAACTGACCATGAGTGAGCGCATCCGCTACACCACCGGCGAGCCCCTCGTCGACACCAAGGCCCCCGCCGGCCCGATCGCGGACCGCTGGGACCGCCGCCGCTTCGAAGCGAAGCTCGTCAATCCGGCCAACCGGCGCAAGCACTCCGTCATCGTCGTCGGCACCGGGCTCGCCGGCGGATCCGCCGGCGCGACCCTCGCCGAACAGGGCTACCACGTCATCCAGTTCTGCTTCTCCGACTCCCCGCGCCGGGCCCACTCCATCGCCGCCCAGGGCGGCATCAACGCCGCCAAGAACTACCGAAACGACGGCGACTCGGTGCACCGCCTCTTCTACGACACCGTCAAGGGCGGGGACTTCCGGGCCCGCGAGTCCAACGTCCACCGCCTGGCCCAGATCTCCGTGGAGATCATCGACCAGTGCGTGGCCCAGGGCGTCCCCTTCGCCCGCGAGTACGGCGGCCTCCTCGACACCCGCTCCTTCGGCGGCGTCCAGGTCTCCCGCACCTTCTACGCCCGCGGCCAGACCGGCCAGCAGCTCCTCCTCGGCGCCTACCAGGCACTCTCCCGACAGATCGCCGCCGGGAACGTCGAGATGCACGCCCGCACCGAGATGCTGGACCTGATCGTCGTCGACGGAGTGGCCCGAGGCATCGTCGCCCGCGACCTGGTCACCGGTGAGATCTCCACGCACTACGCCGACGCCGTGGTGCTGGCCAGTGGCGGCTACGGCAACGTCTTCTACCTCTCCACGAACGCCATGAACTCCAACGCGACCGCCGTCTGGCGGGCGCACCGGCGCGGCGCGTACTTCGCCAACCCCTGCTTCACCCAGATCCACCCCACCTGCATCCCGCGCACCGGCGACCACCAGTCCAAGCTCACGCTGATGAGCGAGTCACTGCGCAACGACGGCCGTATCTGGGTGCCCAAGGCCAAGGGCGACACCCGCCCCGCCGCCGACATACCGGAGTCGGAGCGCGACTACTACCTGGAGCGGATCTACCCGTCCTTCGGCAATCTCGTGCCCCGCGACATCGCCTCCCGAGCCGCCAAGAACGTCTGCGACGAGGGTCGCGGCGTGGGACCGGGCGGCCAGGGCGTCTACCTCGACTTCGCCGACGCCATCCGCCGCATGGGCCGGGACAAGGTCGCCGAGAAGTACGGCAACCTCTTCGACATGTACGAGCGGATCACCGCGGAGAACCCTTACGAGCTCCCCATGCGGATCTACCCGGCCGTGCACTACACGATGGGCGGACTGTGGGTCGACTACGACCTCCAGACCACCGTTCCCGGCCTCTTCGCCGTCGGCGAGGCCAACTTCTCCGACCACGGCGCGAACCGGCTCGGCGCCTCGGCGCTCATGCAGGGCCTGGCCGACGGGTACTTCGTGCTCCCCTCCACCATCAACGACTACCTGGCCCGCCACCCCCACCGCCACCCGGTCGACGACACCCACCCCCAGGCCGCGGCCGCCCTGCACGAGACCCGCGAGCGGCTCGCCGGGCTCCTCGGGGTCGACGGCGACCGCACCCCCGACTCCTTCCACCGGGAGATCGGCGAGCTCATGTGGGAGTACTGCGGGATGGCGCGCACCGCGCAGGGTCTGCGCAAGGCGCTCGACCGGATACCGGAGATCCGGGAGGAGTTCTGGCGCAGGATCAAGGTCCCCGGCACCGGCGAGGAGTTCAACCAGTCGCTGGAGAAGGCCAACCGTGTCGTCGACTACCTGGAGCTCGCCGAGCTCATGTGCCTCGACGCCCTGCACCGCGCGGAATCCTGCGGCGGCCATTTCCGCGAGGAGTCCCAGACCCCGGACGGCGAGGCCGAGCGGCGCGACGAGGAGTTCTCCTACGTCGCCGCCTGGGAGCACGCCGGCGCCGTACCCGTCCTGCACAAGGAAGACCTCGTCTTCGAGTACGTCCACCCCACCCAGCGGAGCTACGCATGAAGCTCACCCTGCGCGTCTGGCGCCAGCGGAACCAGGATGCCCCCGGAGCCATGGCCTCCTACGAGGTCGACGGCATCTCCCGGGACATGTCGTTCCTGGAGATGCTCGACACCCTCAACGAGGACCTCATCCTGCGCGGCGAGGACCCCGTAGCCTTCGACCACGACTGCCGGGAGGGAATCTGCGGCGCGTGCAGCCTCGTCATCAACGGCGACGCGCACGGACCGGAGCGGACCACCACGTGCCAGCTCCACATGCGGTCGTTCGCCGACGGCGACACCATCGACGTGGAGCCCTGGCGGGCCGCCGCCTTCCCGGTGGTCAAGGACCTCGTCGTCGACCGGGGCGCCTTCGACCGGATCATCCAGGCCGGCGGCTACATCACCGCCCCCACCGGCGCCGCCCCCGAAGCGCACGCCACCGCCGTGCCCAAGGCCGACGCCGACTACGCCTTCGAGCACGCCGAATGCATAGGCTGCGGGGCCTGCGTGGCGGCATGCCCCAACGGTTCCGCGATGCTCTTCACCTCCGCCAAGGTCAACCATCTCAACGTGCTGCCCCAGGGGTCGCCCGAGCGGGAGACCCGGGTGCTGGACATGGTGGCCCGGATGGACGAGGAGGGTTTCGGCGGCTGCACCCTGACCGGCGAGTGCGCCACGGCCTGCCCGAAGGGCATCCCGCTGCCGTCGATCTCCGCGATGAACAAGGAGTGGCTGCGGGCGGTCCGTAAGGGCCCCCGCTGACGAAGGACCCGCGCCGCCGGCGCAGCCCGGGCGGGGCGGGGCCGGCGCGGTCCCGGTCGGCGAGGGGCACCCGAGGGCCGTCCTGCGCCGATCGGCTGACCGGGGCGGCCCGCACCGCGCCGCGCCCGGACAGGGCCCGGGCCATGGGCGACAGTGGGCCCCATGCCAGAAGCCCCCACCGGGACCGGACCGCGCCGCCGCACCGTACTGGCCGCCGCCCTCGCCCCCCTGGCCGCGGCCGGCTGCGGCACGGACGAACCACCGCGCCCGGCCCCCGGCCCACCAGCCGGACCCAAGGACGCCCTGATCATGGTGATCAGGCACGCGGAGAAGCCGTACCCCGGCGCCACGGGTGAGGACGACGAGGGCAACGAGGGTCCCGGATTCCTCGCCGGCCGGGGCCGCCGCCGGGCCGAGGAGCTCCCGCGCCTCTTCCCCCCGGCCGCCGGCACCTCCCTGCCGCGCCCCGGGACGGTCTTCGCGGCCGGCGGCCGGCCCGGAACCCCCGCACGGTGCCGTCAGACCGTGGCACCGCTGGCGAAAGCGCTGCGCCTCCCCGTCCGCGCCGAGTTCGCCGTAGGAGCCGAAGCGGCCCTCGTGCACGCGGCGCTGGCGGCCCCGGCACCCGTACTCGTCTGCTGGGAGCACACCGGCGTGCCCCGCCTGATCCGCGCCCTCGGCGCGCAGGACGTCCTCGGCGTCCCGGCGACCTGGCCCGACCGGTACGACCTCGTGTGGATGTTCACCCGCCGCCAGGGCGCCTGGAGCTTCCGCGAACTGGGCCAGCACCTGCTGCCCGGCGACGTCTGAGCCGCCTCGCCGCCCCGGTCACCCTTCGTCTCGCGATCGGCGAGGTCAGGCCGGGGTGGGCATCGCCCGGGACAGGTAGGCCGCGGTGCGGCCCGCTCCGGTCGTGGCGATGTGGGCCGGCGTGCCCGCCGCCACCACCCGGCCGCCCTCCGCGCCGCCGCCCGGGCCCAGGTCGATGACCCAGTCCGCGCCCGCCACCACCGCCATGTCGTGCTCCACGACCACCACCGAGTGCCCGGCGTCCACCAGACCGTGCAACTGCCGGGTCAGAACCCGCACGTCCGCCGGATGCAGCCCGGTCGTCGGTTCGTCCAGCAGGTACAGCGTGTGGTCCCGGCGCCGCCGCTGGAGCTCCGTGGCCAGCTTGATGCGCTGCGCCTCGCCGCCCGACAGCTCCGTCGCCGGCTGCCCCAGCCGCAGGTAGCCGAGCCCGATCTCCTCCAGGGCCCGCAGGCTGCGCGCCGCCGCCGGGACCTCCGCGAAGAAGACGGCCGCCGCCTCCACCGTCAGGGAGAGCACTTCGGCGATGTTCAGCCCCGCGTACCGGACCTCCAGGGATTCGGCGTTGTACCGGGCGCCCGCGCACACGGGGCAGGGGGCGTACGTACTCGGCAGGAACAGCAGCTCCACCGAGACGAAGCCCTCGCCCTGACAGGTCTCGCAGCGGCCGCCGGCCACGTTGAAGGAGAACCGGCCCGCCTTCCAACCGCGCGCCCGCGCCTGCGGAGCCGCAGTGAACAGCCGCCGCACGACGTCGAACAGACCCGTGTACGTGGCCAGGTTGGAGCGCGGGGTGCGGCCGATCGGCTTCTGGTCCACCTCCACCAACCGCCGCACGGGAAAGTCCGGATCGGCGAGCCGCTCACCCACCTCACCCGCCAGCACCCGGCCGACCAGGGTGGACTTGCCCGACCCCGACACCCCGGTCACCGCCGTGAACACGCCGAGGGGGAACTCCGCCTCCACATCACGCAGGTTGTGCAGCCCGACGCCGCTCAGCCGCACCGATCCGCGCGCCCTGCGCACCTCCCGCGGGGGCCCGGCCGCGGCGCCGTCCGCGAACAGGTACCCGGCCGTCGCCGACTCCGCCACGTCCACGAGCGCGGCCGGCGGACCGCTGTACAGCACGCGCCCGCCGTGTTCCCCGGCCAGCGGCCCGACGTCCACCAGCCAGTCCGCGTGCCGCACCACGTCCAGCTCGTGCTCCACGACGAAGACCGTGTTCCCGGCCTCCTTGAGCCGGTCCAGCACCGCCAGCAACGCCTCCGTGTCGGCCGGGTGCAGGCCCGCCGACGGCTCGTCCAGTACGTACACCACGCCGAACAGCCCGGACCGCAGCTGCGTCGCCAGCCGTAGCCGCTGGAGTTCGCCCGCCGACAGGGTGGGCGCGGTGCGGTCCGGGCTCAGATAGCCGAGCCCCAGATCGGCGACCGGTCCGATCCGCGCACGCAGGTCCTCCACCAGCACCCGCGCCGCCTCCCCGGCCACCCGCGCGGTGGCCAGTACGCGGTCCAGGTCGGTCAGCGCCATCGCCGCCATGTCGGCGATGCCGTGGCCGGCGAACGTCACGGCCAATGCCTCGGGCCGCAGGCGCCGACCCTCGCACGCCGGACACGGCGCGTCGGTGAGGAACTTCTCGGCGCGGGCCCGCAGGGTGGCGCTCTTGCTGTCGGCGAAGGTTCGCATGACGTAACGGTGGGCACTCATGTACGTCCCCTGGTACGGCCGTTGGATCCGGTCGGCGTCCCGCACCGGGTGCACGGTCACCACCGGCTGCTCCTCGGTGAACAGGATCCACTCGCGGTCCTTGGCCGGCAGCTCCCGCCAGGGCCGGTCCACGTCGTGGCCGAGCGCCTCCAGGATGTCCCGCAGGTTCTTGCCCTGCCAGGCTCCCGGCCACGCGGCGATGGCCCCCTGACGAATCGACAGTGAGGGTTCGGGTACCAGCAGCTCCTCGTGGGTGCCGTGGACGCGGCCGATGCCGTGACACGAAGGGCAGGCCCCCGCCGCCGTGTTCGGCGAGAAGGCGTCGGAGTCGAGCCGTTCGGCGCCGGGCGGGTACGTACCCGCCCGGGAGAACAGCATCCGCAGGGAATTGGACAGCAGGGTCACGGTCCCCACCGAGGATCGCGAGCCGGGGGAGGAGCGCCGCTGCTCCAGCGAGACCGCCGGCGGCAACCCGGTCACGGAGTCCACCTTCGGGGCGCCGATCTGGTGGATGAGACGGCGGGCGTACGGGGCCACCGATTCGAAGTACCGCCGCTGGGCCTCGGCGTAGATCGTGCCGAAGGCGAGGGAACTCTTGCCGGAACCGGAGACCCCGGTGAACACCGTCAGCGCGTCGCGCGGGATGTCGACGTCGACGCCGCGCAGATTGTGCTCCCGTGCGCCCCGGACGCGGACGTAGTTGTCGGGCGCAGGCGCAGGCGCAGGCGCAGGCGCGGACGCAGGCGCGGTGTCGACGTCGGGCCGAGGACCGACGTTCGGACCGGAGGGGGAACCGACAGAGTGGCGCATTCGTACTATTTTAGGGCCCGGGTGGGCCGGAGAGGCCCGCGATCCGGGCCAGCCGGCGGTAGGAGTCGAGCAGCGCCGCCCGGTCGTACGTGGAAGTCGTGACGAGCAGCTCGTCCGCGCCGGTGGCATCGGCGAGCACGGCCAGCTCCGCCGCGACCTGTTCCTCGGTGCCGTGGACGTGCCCGGCGAGCGCCCCCTCGTAGAGCTCCCGCTCCTTCGGGGTCATGGCGGTCGCCTCGATCTCCTCGGCCGGGCGGAGCGGGGGGAAGCTGCCGCGGGTCCGGGAGTGGGCGAGGGACCATGCCTCCGGGACCAGGATCCGCCGGGCCTCCTCCTCGGTGGCGGCGACCGCGACGGTCCCCGAGACCACCACGTACGGTCGCTCGCCCCGGACGGAGGGCCGGAACCGGGCCCGGTAGGTCTCCACGGCCTCGGTGAGCTCGGCGCGCGTCCGCAGATCGCCGACCACCAGCGGCAGCCCGGCCCGGGCTGCGATCCCGGCGCCCTCGCCGGTGGCCAGCACGTAGGCCGGTATCCGCAGTCCCTCCGAGGGGCGCGCGTGCACCTCCGGGTGGGCCCGCTGGGTGCCGTCGAGCCAGCCCAGCAGCTCGGCCAGCTGCTCCTCGAACCGGTCCGCGTCCCCGGTGTCCCGGCCCAGCGCCCGCCGGATGCCGTTGGTGAAGCCGACCGAGCGGCCGAGCCCCATGTCGATGCGGCCGGGGAAGAGGGACTCCAGGACCCCGAACTGTTCCGCGACCACGAGCGGCCGGTGGTTGGGCAGCATGACGCCGCCCGTCCCGACGCGGATCCGCCGGGTCGCCGCGGCGACGGCCGCGGCCAGTACGGTCGGGGCCGAGCCGGCGACGCCGGGCACGCTGTGGTGCTCCGACACCCAGAACCGGTGGTACCCGAGATCCTCCGCGACGCGGGCCAGGTCCACGGTGTCGCGCAGGGCCCGCGGGGCGTCGTACCCCTCGCGGGTGCGGGACCGGTCGAGTATCGAGAGTCTTCGGATCACACAGGTCTCAACGCCCGGGAACGGCCAGGATTCCCCCGCCTAGGGTGGGGCCATGAGCGCGAACGACACCACCCGGCCGCTGGCCGTCTTCGACATCGACAACACGCTGGCCGACACGGGGCACCGACAGCACTTCCTGGAGCGCCGCCCCCGCGACTGGAACGGTTTCTTCGGCGCCGCGCGGGCCGATCCGCCGCTCGCGCGCGGGATCGCCCTGGCGGTGGAGAGCGCCGCCGACTGCGAGGTGGTCTACCTGACCGGAAGGCCGGAGCGCTGCCGGGCGGACACGGAGGAGTGGCTCGTCCGGCACGGGCTGCCGACCGGGCGGCTGTGGATGCGGGGCAACCAGGACCGGCGCCCGGCGCGGACGACCAAGCTGGAGGTGCTCCAGCGGATCGCCCGGGGCCGGGAGGTGCGGATGCTCGTGGACGACGACGAGCTCGTCTGCGGGGCCGCGCGGGCGGTGGGGTTCCGGGTGGTCCTGGCGGACTGGGCCGTGCAGGCGCCGGAACTGAAGACCGCCCAGGAGGTGGAGGGCCGCACCTGACCGCCACCGCCCGCCGCCCTGCGCCGCTCGCGTGCGCCCCGCCGTTCGCGGGCATCGCGTGCGCCCCGCCGCCCGCCGGTACCTCACCGCCCGCCGGCCCACCGCCGCTCGCCGGCACTTCGGGGGCACCCCGGGACCGTCGGACGGGCGCCTCGTAGGGCGTTCGGGTCCTCAGGCGTGCGGGGCGGCCGCCGCGGAGAGGGGGCCGGGTCCTCAGGCGTGCGGGGCGGCCGCCGCGGAGAGGGGGCCGGGGGTGGCGTACGAAGTGACCAGGCGGGCCAGGTGGCGGCCTGCGACAAGGAGCGGGGTGCGGCTCCGGGTGACCTGCGCGGTCATCTCGGCGCCCTCCAGGGCGTTGATCACGGTGATCGCCAGATCGCGTGCCTCCGCCTCCGGGTGGCCCGAGGCCAGGAGCTTCGCGGCCACCAGGTGCTGCCAGTTGGTGAAGGCTTCGGCGCAGGCGGCCTGGAGCTCCGGGAGGCGGCCGACCGATTCCAGCGCCGTGGGTGTCACCGGGCAGCCGTCGCGCCAGTCGGATTCCGCGAGCGCCGCGGCGAGCATCTCCGTGACCGCCTCGATCGCGCGCCCGGGGTCCGCGTGCGCGGACAGACCGGAGCGGAGCAAGTCGGCGAACTCCTCGTCGCCGTAGTGGATGGCGGCGACCGCGAGCTCTTGCTTGCCGCCCGGGAAGAAGTGGTACAGCGAGCCCAGGGTGGCCTCCGCCTCGCGGACGAGCTGCTTGATGGGGGTGTTCTCGTACCCGCCGTGCTGCATGAGGCGTGACGCGGTGCGGACCAGCCGCTCGCGCGTTCCCAGTTCCTGCGTCGTTTTCACTGCCGCGGTCATGAGGGAACCCTACCTCAGAAGTGGATAGAGCGTTCGTTCTAGTCGTGTTACGTTCGTGGTGAGCGCTGGATAGAGCGTTCGTTCTAGCTAAGATCCGAGGAGAGAGCTCCGCCATGAATCTCATTTCGATCACGCACAACACGCCGGTCTCCGTAGCCCGGCCCGGCGCGGTCACCGTCGTCGGCCTCGGCCCCATGGGCCGCGCCATGGCCGCCGCCTACCTCGACGCCGGGTACGAGGTCACCGTCTGGAACCGCAGCCCGGGCAAGGACGCCGAGCTCGTGGAACGCGGGGCGCGGCGGGCCGGCAGTGTCGCGGAGGCACTCGCCGCGAGCACGCTGACCGTACTGAGCCTCATCGACGTGGACGCCATGTACGGCACGCTCGGTGACGCCGACCTCGGCGGCCGCGTCCTGGTCAACCTCTCCTCCGACGTACCCGACAAGGCCCGCAGGGCCGCGGCGTGGGCGCAGGCGCGCGGGGCCTCGTACCTCACCGGCGGAGTCAACGCGTCGCCCGGTGATGTCGGCCGCGAGGGCTCGTCCCTCTTCGTCAGCGGCCCGAAGGACGTCTACGAGCAGCACCGCGACGCGCTCGACGTGCTCGCCGCCACCGACTACCGGGGCGTGGACGCCGGTTACGCCCAGCTCTACTACCAGCTCAACATGACCCTCTTCTGGACCGCGTACACCGGCTGGATGCAGGCGGTGGCCATCGCGCGGGCCAACGGCCTGACCGCGGCGGACATCGCCCCCTACGCCGGCAGCACGGCCGACGGCATGCGCGGCTTCTACGAGGGCTCCGCGCCGCTGATCGACGCGGACCGGCACGACGGTACGTACGAGCGCCTCGCCATGTGTGCGGCGAGTGTCGAGCACGTCCTGCACACGGCCGCCGACTCCGGGGTGGACACCCGGATCCTCGCCGCGCACGCCGAGCTGTACCGGCGCGGGGTCGAGGCGGGCTTCGGTGCGGACAGCAGCTCGCGCCTGATCCGGGTCCTGGCCTCCGACGCCCGGGCGTCCGTACCGGCGTCCTAGCCCGATAGGGGGCCCGATGATGAGAGGGCGCGTCCGGGGCGCGCCCCCCAGGCGGAGGGGCGCCGAATCGCGGGCCGGCCGGCCGGCCGGACCGACCGGACCGAGCGGACCGAGCGGACCGACGGGACCGACCGGACCGACGGGACCGACCGGACCGAGCGCGCCGGCCGCCCCGCCCCGCGCTACTCCTCGCCTTCGAGGCGGAAGCCGACCTTGAGACCCACCTGGTAGTGGGCGATCTCCCCGTTCTCGATGTGTCCGCGTACCTGCGTCACCTCGAACCAGTCCAGATTCCGAACGGTCTGGCCCGCGCGGGCGATTCCGTTGCGGATGGCCTGATCGATGCCCTCGTGGGAGGTGCCGACGATCTCGGTCACCCGGTACGTGTGGTTGGACATGGAGGTCTCCCGACACTGGGTGGCTGTTGCCTCGTTCCACGGTGCCCCAGTAAGTCCGCCACCGCGAACTTTGCGCCGAGAATCCCGAGTGAAAGGGCCTTGACCCGCCCATTGGTCTATGCCAATTTCAAGCCATCCGCGAACTGTCCATCCAAAGGTGAACTTGTGAAGACGCGCCTCCTCGCCCTGTGCACCGTCCTCGCGGCCGCGACCGCCCTCACCGGCTGCAGCCAGTGGGGAGGGGCGGACCCGGACGCGCGGAAGGTGACGCTCTGGCTCATGAAGGGCAGCGCCTCGGACGAGTTCATCAGCACCTTCACCGCCTCGTTCGAACGCGAGCACCCGGGCGTCGACCTGGAAGTCAAGATCCAGGAGTGGGTGGGCATCGGCGACAAGGTCAACGCCGTCCTCGACGGCACGAGCAAGGAGAGTGCCGACGTCATCGAGGTCGGCAACACCCAGGTCGCCCAGTACGTCGAGACCGGCGGGCTCTCCGAACTCACCCTGGAGGGCCTGCGCTCATGGGAGAGCAAGGACTGGCTCAAGGGCCTCTCCGAACCGGGAAGCGTCAACGGCGCCCAGTACGGCGTCCCGTGGTACGCCGCCAACCGGGTGGTGATCTATCACAAGGGCCTGTTCGAGAGTGCCGGGATCAAGACCGTGCCCAAGACCCGCCAGGAGTGGATCCAGACCACGCAGAAGCTCGACAAGGGCGACCAGCAGGGCATCTACCTCGCGGGCCAGAACTGGTACGTCCTCGCCGGCTTCATCTGGGACGAGGGCGGTGAACTGGCCGTCGAGACCAGCGGCCAGTGGGTCGGGGCGCTCGACGAGGCCAGGGCCCTGGCCGGCATGGAGTTCTACAAGCAGCTCCAGGCCCTGGGCGACGGCCCCAAGGACGCCGACGAGGAGACGCCCCCGCAGGCACAGGTCTTCGCCCGGGGCCAGGTGGCCCAGATCATCGCGACGCCCAGCCAGGCGGCCGAGATCGAGGCGGCCAACCCTGCCCTGAAGGGCAAGATCGGGTTCTTCCCGATACCGGGCAAGACCGCCGACAAGGCCGGGGCCGTGTTCACCGGCGGATCCGACCTGATCATCCCGGCGCGCACCGGGCAGCGGAAGAGCGCCGTCAACGTGATCACGGCGCTGGTCAGCGAGAAGTGGCAGACCGAACTCGCCCGCACGATGAGCTACGTACCCAACCGGACCAACCTCGCCCACGTCGTCAAGGGCAACGAGGGCGCCGAGAACATGGCCCCCGGCGCCGCCCAGGGCCGGGCCACCCCCAACTCGGCCCGTTGGGCGGAGATCGAGGCCAAGAACCCGATCAAGCCCTTCATGACGGCCGTGCTCACCGGACAGGACCCCGAGCAGGCGGCCAAGGCGGCCTCCGACACGATCAGCACGGTGCTCAGCTCCGACCGCTGATCGGCGCCGCTGCCACCGGCCCCCACCGAGTTCAGCGTTCGCACATCCGAGGGCCGCTGCGCGGTCATGTCGAATCCAGCCGGTCACGGAAGAAGTAAAGGAGCCGGTTCGCGCACCTGCCGACCCGGCTCTCCGTGCCCGGATCAGGAGCCGCCATGACCATCGCACCCCTGTCCCCGTCCGCCGCTCCCCCCACCCCGACCCCCGCCCCCACCTCGACCCTCACCCCCACCCCGGTCTCCGCGCCCGCACCCCTGCTCGCCTCCCCCCGCTACGCCGTCCGCCTCGCCCGCGACGAGGACGAGGTGCGGGCCGCGCAGCGCCTGCGCCACCAGGTCTTCGCCGGCGAACTGGGCGCCCGTCTCGACGGCCCGGAACCAGGACTCGACAGCGACGCCTTCGACGCGTACTGCGACCACCTCCTCGTCGTCGAGGAAGAGACCGGACAGGTCGTCGGCACCTACCGGCTGCTGCCCCCGGACCGGGCCGCCGTCGCCGGACGCCTCTACTCCGAGGGCGAGTTCGACCTGTCCGCCCTCGCCCCCATCCGCTCCGACCTCGTGGAGGTCGGCCGCTCCTGCGTCCACCCCGACCACCGCAACGGCGCCGTCATCGCCCTCATCTGGGCCGGCCTCGCCCGCTACATGGACCGCTCCGGCCACAACTGGCTCGCCGGCTGCTGCTCGATACCCCTGGCCGACGGCGGCGTGCTGGCCGCCGCCACCCGCGCGACCGTCCTGACCCGCAACCTCGCCCCCGAGGAGTACCGGGTCACCCCGCACCTTCCGTGGAACCCCGAGGGCATCGCGTTCCCCGACCGCACCGAACTGCCGCCGCTCCTGCGCGGCTACCTCCGGCTGGGCGCCTGGGTCTGCGGCGAGCCCGCTCTGGACGCCGGATTCGGCTGCGCCGACCTGTACGTCCTGCTCTCCCTGCGCCGCACGAACCCGCGCTACCTCAAGCACTTCCTCTCGCTCACCCCGGGTACATGAGCGGCTGGCTCCCCGCCTCGCCCTGTACCCCGCAGGCCTGCGCGGGCCACGCTGGGCGCACCGCGAGCGCGGCCCTCGCCGTGCTCCGGCTCACCATCGCCCTGACCCTGCTCCTCGCCGGGATCCTGGTTGCCCCGGCGCTGCGGCTGCTGGCCGCCGGCCCCCGGCACGCGCTGGTACGGGCCTGGTCGGTCGCCCTCGTACGGGCCTTCGGTGTACGCGTCCGCGTGCACGGCAGCCCGGGCCCGGCCGGGGGCCGCCTCGTCGTCGCCAACCACATCTCCTGGCTGGACGTCCCGCTCGTCGCCGCCGCGCTGCCCTGCCGGATGCTGGCCAAGAGCGACATCCGGGCCTGGCCCGTCCTCGGCCGCCTCGTCGGACGGTCCGGGACCCTGTTCATCGAACGCGACCGGCTCAGGGCTCTGCCCGGCACCGTGGAGACCGTCACCCGCGCCCTGCTGGCCGGCGACCGCGTCACCGTCTTCCCCGAGGGCTCCACCTGGTGCGGGCGTGCCCGGGGACCCTTCCGGCGGGCCGCCTTCCAGGCGGCGCTTGACGCGCGGGTCCCCGTGCAGCCCGTGCGGATCACGTACCTGGGGCACGACGGGGAGCCGGCCGGGGTACCCGCCTTCGTCGGGGACGACCCCCTGACCGCCTCGCTGTGGCGGATCGTCCGGGCCCGCGGGATCCGGGCGGAGGTCAGGCTGGAGCCGCGGATCCCGCCGGGCCGCTACACGGACCGGCGGGACCTCGCGGCCGCCGCGCAGGCGGCGGTGGGCGGGGCGCCCGTGAGCGGGGCCCCCGGGCGCGGCGGGGCGGTCAGCGGGGCGGTCGCGATCACAGGAGTGACCACCGCGGTGACCACCGCGGTGACCGCGGTCGTGTCCGCCCCGCTGCCCGGTGTGCCCGCTCAGCCCTCCCCGTCCGCGCCGCCGGCCACCGACAGGGACAGAGCGAACCGGCCCGCCGCGTCCGTCCACCACTGGGTCAACTCAAGGCCGGCCGACGCCAGTTCCTTCCGTACGCCCTCCTGACGGAACTTCGCGGAGATCTCCGTCAGGATCTCCTCGCCCGCGGCGAACGGCACCACCAGATCCAGTGCCCTGATCTTCACCAGGACCGCGGAGCGGGCCCGCAGCCGCATCTCGATCCACTCCCGCTCCCGGTTCCACACCGCCACGTGCTCGAAGTCGGCGGTGCGGAAGTCCCCGCCCAACTCCCGGTTGATCACGACCAGTACGTTCTTGTCGAACTCGGCCGTCACCCCCCGCGCGTCGTCGTACGCCGCCACCAGCACGGACTCGTCCTTCACCAGGTCGGTGCCCATCAGGAGCGCGTCCCCGGGCGACAGCATCGCCCGCACGGAGGCCAGGAACACCGCCCGCTCCGGCGGCAGCAGGTTCCCGATCGTGCCCCCCAGGAACACCACGAGCCGGGGCCCGGGGGACTCCGGCAGGTGCAGCGCCCGGGTGAAGTCGGCGAGCAGCGCGTGCACCCGCAGCCCCGGATGCTCCGCCTGCAGCACCTGCGCCGCTCCGGTCAGGGCGCTCTCGCTCACGTCCACGGGGACGTAGGTGTCCAGCGCCGGCATCGCCTCGATCAGGTGCCGGGTCTTCTCCGAGGACCCGGAGCCCAGCTCGACCAGCGTGCGGGCCCCGCTCACCGAGGCGATCTCCCGCGCCCGCTCCAGCAGGATCTCCCGCTCCGCGCGCGTCGGGTAGTACTCCGGCAGCCGGGTGATCTCCTCGAACAGTTCGCTGCCCCGCGCGTCGTAGAACCACTTGGGCGGCAGCACTTTGGGGGTGTGCGTCAATCCGTGCAGCACGTCCGCGCGCAGCGCGGTCTCCGCCGCGTGCTCGTCGAGGGTCCGGGTCAGCTGGAAGTCACTCACGGGCACTCCTTCTCGCTCGGCGGGGTCTCCTTGAGCGGAGTCAGTCGGATGCGGGTACGGGTGGCGGTCAGCAGGGTCCGGTCGGGCACTTCGCGCCAGCGCGGATCGTCGTCGTACGGCTCGGACGCCACCACCGTGCGCCCGGTGCCGGTGCCGGTGCCGGAGCCGGTGTTGCCGCCGGTCGCGGTGTCGCTGCCGGTGGCCGTGGCGTCGGTCAGGTACCAGAGCGAATCGCCCCAGGCCGTCGCGGCGATGGTGACCCCGTCCGTCAGCAGCAGGTTCAGCCGCGAGCCCGGGGCGGCCGTCGACAGCTCCCGCACCGGCTCGGCCAGCGCCGTTCCGAGGTCGTCCCCGGCCCGCAGCCGGGCCAGGACGAGCGCCCAGACCAGGGCCGAGTCCGTACGCGCGGACAGTCGGAGCAGGGCCTCGGGCGGCAACCCGGCCGCCAGGGGGGCCACCGCGTCCGGCCAGTCCCGTACCGCGCCGTTGTGGCTGAACAGCCAGGGACCGTCCGCGAACGGCGCGGCCGCCGCCTCCCCGTCGGCCCCGGCCCGGGTGGCGTCCCGTACGGCGGCCAGTACGGCCCCGCTGCGCACCACGCGGGAGAGGTCCGCGAAGGTCAGGTCGCCCCAGACCGGCCCGGCCCGCCGGTAGCGGGCGGGCACCGGATCACCCTCCGCGTACCAGCCGACGCCGAAGCCGTCGGCGTTGATCGTGCCGTTGCGCTGGCGGCGCGGCTGCCACGCCTGGTGCACCAGCGAGTGCTCCGGCTCGCTGAGGAGCCTCCCGAGTGCCACCTGCGGTCCCAAGTACGCCAGATGACGGCACATCAGACATCCCTCGCCGTGCGGAAACCGGCGAAGATCTGGCGCCGCACCGGAAGGTCCCAGTTGCGGAAGGTGCCCCGGCAGGCCACCGCGTCCACCGCGAAGGAGCCACCGCGCAGCACCTTGTGCGCCGGGCCGAAGAACACCTCCGAATACTCGCGGTACGGGAAGGCCCGGAACCCGGGGTACGGCAGGAAGTCGGAGGAGGTCCACTCCCAGACGTCACCGATCAACTGGCGTACGCCGAGTGCGGAGGCCCCGGCCGGACAACTGCCCGCCACGGCCGGGCGCAGGTGCCGCTGGCCCAGGTTGGCGTGCGCGGGAGTGGGGTCCGCGTCGCCCCACGGGTAGCGGGTCGAGCGGCCGGACACCGGATCGTGCCGGGCCGTCTTCTCCCACTCGGCCTCGGTGGGCAGCCGCCGCCCCGCCCAGCGGGCGTAGGCGTCCGCCTCGTACCAGCTGACGTGCAGCACCGGCTCGCCGCCCGGCACCGGTTCCGTCACCCCGAAGCGCCGGCGCAGCCACTGCCCGCCCTCCCGGTGCCAGAACAGCGGCGCGCCGATGCCGTGTTCGCGGATCTGCGCCCAGCCCGCCGGGGCCCACCATCGGGAATCGAGGTATCCGCCGTCCGCGACGAACGCCTCGTACGCGGCGTTGGTCACCGGCAGGGTGTCGATCCAGAACGGCGCGACGTCCCGGACGTGTGCGGGCCGCTCGTTGTCCAGCGACCACGGCTCGGTGGAGGTTCCCATCGTGAACGGGCCGCCGGGAACGAGCACTTCTGGCGCTGTCGGAGGATCGTACGGGGCGTCCGGATCGGGAGCGGCCAGGACGGGCGCGCCCACCCGTAGCTGGTGGGTGATCAGCATCGTTTCGTCATGCTGCTGTTCGTGCTGGGCGATCATTCCGAAGACGTAGCCCGCGTCCAGCAGCGCGGTACCCTCCAGCGGGGTGCGGTCCAGCAGGTCGAGCACCCGGCCGCGCACCTCGGCGGCGTACCGGCGGGCCTCGTCGGGTCCGAGCAGGGGAAGTTTCGGGCGCTCGGCGCGGGGGTGCTCGAAGGCGTCGTACATCGGGTCCATCTCGGGGCGCATGGCTTCCCGACCGCCCACCTGGCGCAGCAACCAGAGCTCCTCCATGTTCCCGATGTGCGCCAGGTCCCAGACCAGCGGGGACATCAAGGGGGAGTGCTGCGCGGTCAGGTCCCGGTCGGTCACCGCGTCCGTGAGCGCCGCCGTGCGGGCGCGGGCCGCGATGAGGGCGGCGGCGGCCCGCTCCCGGGTGCCGGGTCGGGATTCGGTGGTCACGCGCGGTCCTCCTTCCCGGTCAGGCGCTGTTCGGGCGGATCGTCGGCGGGACAGCGGCCGCGCAGGGCGAACCGCTCGGCGAAGGCGCCGACCGTGTCCTGGACGTGCGTACTCGCGCCGAGCCGGGGCAGTGCCGCGGTGGCCGCGCGGAAACAGGTCGCGGCGGCGGAGCGGAGCTCCGGGTCGGCCAGCCCGTGGTGCGCGGCGGAGCGCCACAGGGGGTTGCGGGGCGCGGGCTGCGATCCGTAGGCGTCGGCCAGGGCCTTCGTCGCCCGGTACGCGGTCTCGGTGGCCTCCGGATCGTCGAACAGCGCGTGCACGACGGCCACCGGGACCAGCCAGCCGTCGTCGCCGGGCTGCGCGTCGATCATCCGCAGCTCCAGGTGGCCGCGCGGCCGGACGGGCGGGAACAGGGTGGTGAGGTGGTAGTCCAGATCGTCGAGGGTGGGCGGCCGCAGCCGGGTCGGGCCACTCCCGCCGGGCCGGCCGTCGCTCCCTTCGCCCGCGCGCAGCCAGTCCCGGAAGGTCATCCCGTCGGGGACGGTCCAGGGCTCGCTCCCGGGCGACCGTACGCACATCACCTCGGCGTCCAGCGCCTGCCGGACCCAGCCGGTGCGCGGTTCGGTCTCCAGCGGCGGGGCGAGCGAGCGTCGCCTGTCGATGTCGGCCCAGTTGCCCTGGCGGGCGCAGCGCCAGCCGTCGTACGGGCCCTGCCCGCCGGGGGAGTTGGCGAAGGCGGCGACCAGGACGGCGCCCAGCAGGTGCGCCAGCCGCCAGCGCCGGCCGTGGCCCAGCGCGCCGGGTTCCTCGTACCCCGCGTCCACGCAGACCTGCACGGAGGCGGAGGCGCGCATCATGGCGCGCCCGGACGGGCCGACGCGGTCGAAGTAGGCCTCCATCGCGTCGTAGCGCGGGCTGGTCAGCAGGCGTCGGTGTGGTTGGCGGGGATCCTGCCCGAGGCCGCGCAGCACCATGCCCTGGGCGAGCAGGGCGGTCCGTACGGCGTCCAGGTCGGCCTGGAGGCTGTCCACGCAGGCGGTGAGGGAGGCGGCGGGTGCCGAGCTGAGCTCCAGCTGGCCGCCGGGCTCGACGGTCACCTGGGAGTCGAGGGGCAGGGCCCGGGCGGCGGCGTGCGCGGCGCGCAGCCGCTCGGGGGACAGGGGGCGCTCGGGCCGTTCGGCGTCGAGGACCAGCCATTCGAGTTCGGCGCCGAGGAGACGGGGCGGGCCGGTCTTGAAACAGATCCCCCGGAGCAGGTCCTCGGCCTGGACCTCCGTGATGGCGGAGGCAGGCGAGGGGGCGGGGGAGGGTGGGGCTGTGACCTGTGGGGCGGGTGCGGGAGCTGGTGAGTCCTGTGGCATGACGGGTCCTCATCTCCTGTCGTCGACCGTGACATCCCCGTGCCTACCCGTCTCCAGGGCACAAATTCCTTTGCCGCCACGGGGCGGGGGTACGGAAAATGACGGTATGAGCAGCAGATTGCGCGAGATCGCGCGGGAGAACGCGCGGATCCTGGCGGCCGGTGGCTACCGGACGCGGTCGGGACGGCAGGTCTCGCTGGCCGCCGCCCTGGCGGAGGCCAAGGCAGGAACCAGAATATATGGACCGAATCGGATCATTCCAGACGAGGGGTGCGTCGGGAGAGGCGCGGGCCGCCCCGCAGGCCCGGGAGGCGCGGGAGACCCGGGGGACGTGGGAGGCGCGGGAGACCCGGGGGACGTGGGAGTCCCGGGAAGTGGCCGGATGGTCGTCGAGGTGACGGGGGAGAGCAGTACGGTCGCGGCCCGCCGGCTCGCGGTGGGGCACACCTCCGCCGGCGCGGACGGTTCGCCGACCGGTGCGCAGGACCGGGTCGCGGTGCTGAACTTCGCCTCGGCGCGCAATCCCGGCGGCGGCTACGTCCGGGGGGCCAAGGCCCAGGAGGAGGCCCTGTGCCGCGCCTCGGCCCTGTACGAGACGCTGCTGGAGGCGCCGGAGTACTACGAGGTGCACCGCGCGGAAGCCAGCACCTTCTACACCGACCGGGTGATCCACTCGCCCGGCGTGCCCGTTTTCCGCGACGACCGGGGCGAGCTGCTGGAGATGCCGTTCCTGGCGGGCTTCCTCACCTCCCCGGCCCCGAACGCGGGCACCATCCGCCGCCAGGAGCCGGAGCGCGTCGCCGAGATCCCGGCCGCGCTCGCGCGTCGGGCCGAACGGGTGCTGGAGGTCGCCGCGCTGCACGGGTACCGCTCGCTGGTGCTGGGGGCGTGGGGGTGCGGGGTGTTCCGCAACGACCCGGCGCAGGTCGCGGAGGCCTTCCGGGGCCTGCTGGCGGGCCGCTTCACGGGCACGTTCGACCGCGTCGTGTTCGCCGTCCTGGACCGCGATCCGTCCCCGAGGGAAGCCTTCGCCCGCGCCTTCCCGAGCTGAGTGCCCGCCGGGCGGACCCCGGCCCGGGGCTTGGCGCGGCCGGGGTTCGCCGATCGGCCCAGGGGTTCGCGGCGCGGGTCGGCGCTCCGGCCGGGAGCGGCTACCGCCAGCCGTAGCGCTCGCGCAGCCGTTCCACGACCCGGCCGAAGCGGCCTCGGTCCAGTGCGCACGCCTCGCGCCGCATTCCCGACTCGTGCACCCGCAGTACCCGGTCCACGTCCACCCAGGACTCCCGGCCCGCGCTGTCCCACGGGCCCGGGCCGATCGGCACCCACTCGTGGTCTCGGTCGTGCCGCTTGCTGGACAGCTGTACGGCGAGCAGGGTCCGCCCACCGGCCTCCCGGGCCACGACCAGGACCGGGCGGTCCTTGCCGCGGCCGTCGTTCTCCTCGTACGGAACCCAGGTCCACACGATCTCGCCCGGGTCCGGATCCCCGTCCGGGTCGGGCGCGTACTCGGTCCGTACCGGCCCGATGGCCTGCGGGTCCGCCTCGGTGGTGGCGGTGGAACCGTCCCGCCCGGGCTGCTCGGTGGGACCGTTCCTGCGCTGCGGGAGTGCCGTCATTCCGGGAAGGCTACTGGGTTCCGACGGCCCCTGTCGCACGCTCGGGACCAGCGGACTCCCCCGCCGGGGCAGGTGTTCTCGGCGGGAGCCGGCACAACCGCCCGCGCCGGCGATCGGGGCGCGGGTACGGGGTGGGTGGAGCCCGGGAGCGCGGGAGCCCGGGAGCCCCGCTCGGGCCGGGAACGGGGCACGGGCGGGAACGGGGCACGGGCAGGATCGGGGGCCGAACGCCCGGCGGCGGGTCAGGCGGGGCGTCGGGCCGGCCAGGCCTCCGCGGCCTCCAGTTGCGCGGCCAGCGCCAACAGCAGCGGCTCCGAGTCGGCCGGGCCCAGGAGTTGGGCCCCGAGCGGCAGCCCGGACCGCGTGAAGCCGGCCGGGACGTTCACCCCCGGCCAGCCCAGTACGTTCCAGGTCCACGCGTACGGGCAGGCGGCGATCATCGCCCGGTCGGTGGCCATCGCGCCCAGCCCGGCCAGGGCCCCGATCCGCAGCGGAGGCGTGGCCGTCGTCGGCGTGAGGACCACGTCGAACCGGCCGAAGACCTCGCCCACCCGCCGCCCCAGCACCGCTTCCGCCCGGCGCGACACCCGGAGCGGCAGTCCACCGAGCAGCCGGCCCGTGCGCACCGCCTCGTGCGTGCGCGGGTCCAGCAGGGAGGCGTCCGGCACCCGCGCCACCAGGTCCCGTACGCCCGCGGTCGCGCGGGGCACGAAGGTCAGGCCGATCGGTCCGTACCGGGGATCCTCCGGCACCACCTCGTGGCCGAGCGCCTCCAGCCCGCCGGCCAGCCGCTCCACGGCCGAACGCACCTCGTGGTCAAGCGACTTCGGTGTCGCCGTGAACGCCATCGCGAAGGACAGTGCGATCCGCAGCCGCCGGGGCTCCCGCCCGGCCGCCTCGACCGCCGAGATGCGGGCCGGGCGGTGCGGGTCCTCGGGATGCGGGCCGCTCGCGGCGTCCAGCAGGAGCGCCGCATCGGCCACCGTCCGGGCCAGTACGCCGTTGACCGTCAGCCCGTGGAACGCCTCCGGCTCCGGCCAGGTGGATATCCGTCCGCGCTGCGGCTTCACACCGACCAGGTGCGTCCAGGCGGCGGGGATGCGTACCGAACCCGCGCCGTCGGAGCCGAGCGCCGCCGGGACCAGCCCGGCCGCGACGGCGGCCGCCGAGCCGCCGGAGGAGCCGCCGGGCGTGTAGGCCGGGTTCCACGGATTGCGGGTGGCGCCGAAGGCGTGCCCCTCGGTGAAGGGCCACTGGCCGAGCTCCGGGGTGTGGGTCTTGCCGACGACGACGGCGCCGGCGGCGCGGAGCCGCCGTACGGCCTCGCTGTCGCAGGTCTTGCGGGGGAACTCCCCGGCGCAACCGAAGGCGGTGGTTTCCCCGGTCACGTCCATGTCGTCCTTGACGGCGAGCGGCACGCCCAGCAGCGGGAGCCGCTCGCCGGAAGCCAGCCGCCGGTCGGCCGCATCAGCCTCGGCGAGCGCGGCCTCGGCCCGTACGGTCCTGAAGGTGTTGAGCCGCGGCTGCGCGAGCGCGATCCGGCGCAGGGCCTCCTCGGTCAACCGGCGTGCGGTGACCGTGCCTTCGGCGAGCGCGGCGGCCATGTCCACCAGCCCGGTGGGCGTGGAGGCCGGGACGTGCGAGAGCGAAGAGTCCGACACCGTGACCACTCCCCTTACCGGTCGGTAGCCAGACGGTAAGGGGAGCGGGGCGGCGCTGACCAGAGGCTCCCGCGCAAATCGTTGATCAAGCCCGTCCGACTTCGGGGGTCTTGTGACAACTCCTGTCCAACTCACCTGCCCCTGTAATGATTTGAGGCATGACACCACGACGGAATCCGCCCGGCGCCTATGGCCGACAGGCTCCCCGTGGGCTACGGAAGCGTGATCTCCTTCTTCCCGGTCCTGGCCGCCGTCACCGTCCACCCCGAGGCCAAGGCCTGGGCGCGGGCGGACGCGCGCTCAACGGCCGCGGCTTCGAGGTGCGCAGGGGAGGGGACCGGCGAAACCAGCATCTCCGGTCCGAACCCGTCCACCGGTGCGGCCGGGTACCACTCCGCCCGAGCAGGAACCTCGCGGGGCACCGCACCCCCCCGCGATCAGGCCGAAGTCGGCCGGCTTGTTCGCCGTGTCCATGGCCTCGTCCCGGAGCGCGCGCAGGACGCCCGCGACTGCGACGGAAAGGGCCACGGCGCCTTCCTGGGCGGGCGGAAGAGGGGGTGGGAGGGGGTGCGCGCCGCCCTGTCGCGGCGGCGGGGGTGCGTCGGAGCGCGACAGGCGACGGCACGGCAGGACGGGTGGGGCGACGTCCCGAGGATGAGGACGATGAGGACGCAGCGCCCTGCTTGCACGTGTCAATGACTCGTGCAAGCGGTGTGCAGCACCCGGTTCAGGCCAGCGGCAGGCCCCCGGGTCCCACCGGTCTGGAAAGATGCCACCGCAATGTCACAGTCATCGAAGCCGCCGAAGCCGCCGAGGCCGCCGAAGCCGGCGTCCGGATCCCCCACGCCGCCGCCCCCCGTGCCGACCAGCGCCGATGTGGCCCGCCTCGCCGGAGTCTCGCGCGCGACGGTCTCCTACGTCCTGAACAACGCGGAAGCGGTACGGATCAGCGAACCGACCCGGCGCAAAGTGCGCGAGGCCGCCGAGGAACTGGGCTACGTTCCGCACGCGGCCGCCCGCAGCCTGCGCGCCGGACGCACCAGGATCGTCCTGCTGCCCACCTCCCACGTGCCGGTCGGGCCGCTGTACAGCGCCTTCCTCAACGAGCTCCAGTGGGCGTTGCGCCGACTCGACTACACGGTGGTCCAGTACGGGAGCCTCGGCCTCACGGGGGACGAAGCGGCGCGGGCCTGGGCCGAGTTGCGGCCGGTGGCGGTGATCTCCCTCGGCGAGGTCGCGCTCTCCGCGCACAACGTCGCCGCGCTCAAGCGGGCGGGCGCCCGCGCGGTGTTCACGATGGGCCCGGACAGCGTCCCGGGGGCGCACGCGCTGGTCGTGAACCAGGAGGAGGTCGGGGCGAGGGCCGCGACCCACCTGGTCGACCGGGGCCGGCGGCGGATCGGCGTGGTCGTTCCGGAGGAGGACGGGCTGGGGCTGTTCTCCGCGCCCCGACTGGCGGGGGCGCGGTCCGCGGTGGCCGCGGTGGCGGACGCGGAGGTACGGGCCCTCCCGATGGCCTACTCCGAGGAGTCGGCGGCGGCGCTCGCCGCGCGCTGGCGGGGCCTCGGACTGGACGCCGTCTTCGCGTACAACGACGAGTACGCGATGCTGCTGATGCGGGCCTTCCAGGACGAGCGGCTGCGCGTCCCGGAGGACGTCGCCGTCATCGGCGTGGACGACCTCCTCATCGGGCGGCTGCTGCGGCCCCGGCTGAGCACGGTGCGGATCGAGATGCCGACCGGCGACCACTTGGCGTCCCTGGTGGACCGCGCGGTACGGGATCCGGCCGAGACCACCGAACGGCACGACCTGACGGCTGCCGCAGCCGTCCCTCGCGACTCGACCTGACGGCCGGACCGGCGCCCTCGGGCCGCCCCGGTCCGGATGGGTGCCGTGCCGCCCCGGCGGATGCCGGTCCGGGGGCGGTGCCACGGCGCTTCCGGCGGTGCCGTGTCCGCGGGCGCGGCGGCGGCGCGCCGCCCCGGCCGGTGCCGGGCCGCGGGGGCGCGGTGCCGTGCCGCCCCGGCCGGTGCCCCTGAGGTCGGTCCGCGGCTGTCCGTCGTGGCCCGGCCTCGCCCGGCCCCGGCTGCCCGGCCCCGGCGCGGGCCACTCGTGACGCGGTTCGGGGGCCGAGGGGCGGCCGGGGGCCCCTGCGGGAGCGTTCCTACCGGGGCCCGGAACGACATGTCGGTACGGCCGCGGAGCCCCGGCGGAACGAGATCCACGCCGCACCGTAGTGGCGTGGCCGACGGCGTTCACCCCGGCCGGAGGCCGCGGCCGCGGGCGCCCGCCCGGGGGGGGGGGGGGCCCGGCCCCCGGGGCCCCCCCCCCGGCGCGGGAACTGGCGGGGCCCGCCGCGGTAAATTAAAAAAAAATACCAG
>NZ_JBSGQV010000054.1:0-29170 GCF_053606025.1 Streptomyces sp. NPDC055254
GCGGACAACGCTTCCCACTCCAGATCCGACAGCTCATGACGACGCACCATGCAACACATGATCCCCCATCAGAACGCTTTGAAGACACTGCCTAGCTGCGCACCCTCAAACAGCACGTGCGGATGGACGTCCTCGAGCACTCCGACTGCCTGTGGGAGATCGTCTACGGCCCGTCGTAGACCCCGACCCGCCAAGCCGAAGCCCGCGAAGCCGGACCTGACCCGGGGCGGCCCGCACCCGTTCTCGATGCTGGGCTGGGACCAGCAGAGCATCTGGGGCTACGAGGAAGGACTGGGCCACCTGTACGCCCAGCTCTACGCGAACCAGGACGACCCCGACGCCGCACCCCGCATCTGGATCACCCCGCCGAGCTACCTCGTCCGCGACATCGACGAGCTCGCCGCGGCCATCGCCCAGGCCCTCACCCCGTACGTGCCGGTGCGGATGCCAGCCGAAGTCGTCAAGTCCTGGCTGACCACCCCGCGGCACTGAGCGGGCCCGAGGGATCGGCGGTGGTCACTTCCTTTTGAAGCGAATCAGCGGCGAGTACTCCACGGCGTCGGGATCGTGCCTCGGGTCGTAGACCGGCAGGGTAGATGTGCAGACCGCCAGCGCGGCCGGACATGGACGACCGCTCGGCCGCGTCACCCCGGCCCGTGTCCCGGGCGTGTCAGTGGCCTGCGGCATGATGCGGGAGGCGTGACGGCAAATCCGGCAGGGATTTCAGAGGCCGTCCCGAACGGGGGGCGTTGTGCACAAGCTGGTCTCAGATGGGGTAGGGGTCACGGAGGATCCGCAGCTGCACTACGAGAGGTGGCGGTGGGGCGGAAGACTGCCGAGTGAGTCGCTGCGCCGTGTCCGCGAGAGCAACGTCCTGGGGCTGCTCGACTTCGACAGTGACCTGGTCCACGACCTCGGCGCCGCGGATCCAGACGTCCAGCGGGCCGTGGCGGTGCTCGCCGCTCAGCGAGCCTGCGAGGTGGCGGGCCTGACTGATGTGCCGTGGGTCGCTGGGGCGCTCGCCGCGTTGACGCAGGGGCTTCCGCTACCGCCCCCTTTCGACGACGCGGCCCGGATGCGGGAGGCTCTGCGGTCCACCCCTCTCGAACCGGGCCCGGATGTTCTCGGAGCAGTACCGCCCCAGCGGGGGCGGTACTTTCCCCCGCCGCCGGCAGGGTTGATGTGGGTCAAGACCGCAGAAGCGAGCGACGGGGAGACGAGCTACGAGCTTGGCCGGCTACCGGGCAGCCAGGCACCGTGGGTGTCCACCGAGCTCGTGTTCCCTGCCAGCACACCGCAGGTCCGTGGGCCCATCTCACAGCCGCATTTCGCTCTCCCCGCCGTACTCGCTGCTGCCGAACCCGACCCGCTCAAAGCAGCTCTGGATGCGGTGTGGCATGCGCTGAACACGTACGGAGAGCACTACCCCGAGCTGTTGGATGAGATCCGGTCGATCTGGGGCGGGCGGATATCCGTACCGGATGCAAAGACGCGGCCTGCTGATCTGGGCCAACGAGTGCGGAGCGGACGAGGGAGCGTAGCGATGGTCAACTACCGGGTGAAGTGGGTACGCGCGAGCGACGGCAAGGCCATGGTGTCCGCAGTGAGCTACGACCTGCCCAGCGCCGAGCACCGCAGGACGGCGCTCGAAGCCGAAGGCGCGACCAGCGTCGAGATCATGAAAGTGAAGCGCGGCAAGTAGCCGGTTCCCGCTGTCCCGCACCCGTACCCAGGGCCCGTAGTGGGCCCCGGGTACGGCAGCCGGGCGCGGCCTTCAGGGAAACCCGGACCGGGCCCGGCCGGGGCGGGTCAGCTTTGCCCGCACGGCCCGGCCCCGCCCGCGCGGCACCTGGTCCTGGTCGTCTCCTTCGTAGATGGTCTGCGAGCGGTCCAGGGCGCCAGACTCAGCTGCATGCCGGCCTGCCACTCAGCGGCCGTCGCGGCGGGCCGATCCCGTATCGCTGGTGGAAGGCGCTGCGGGATGTTCGCGGTGTACGTCTCGACTTCGACATCCCCAATGCGCACCGGTGCCTCCTCGGGGCGGCCCGCTCGGCTGCGCTGGGACAGCCCGCCGCTCCTGCTTCAGGCTCTACCCACGTTCCGGCGTTACAGCGAACGACCCTGCGAACCCGCCCACGCGGGTCTCCACGCGGTCCCGGATCCGTCGTCGGCGCACGTGGATGTACGCCCGGCCGCAACGGTGCAACGCGAACATGCAACACGCACTGCAACAGACCACTGCAACACCCCTTCATTGCGCCCCTGACCTGGTAAAACTCTCGTTGCGCAGCCCTTCGGCCTTCGTGTTGCGGCACACCGCGAATGAGCGATCTACGCGCGATCCATGCGCGATTGAGGTAGCCCCGGATGACGAGCTGTTCAGCGCTGTCGACGCGCTCCTGGAGCAGGTCGCGCAGGACGAACTGCCGGCCCCCGCGGAGCGGCGGCGGCTGCGCGAGGCGGCAGGGCTGAGTCAGGATCAGATCGCCAAGGTGTTGCAGGCCCGCCGCGAGGCGGTGGGGAACTGGGAGACCGGCCGGACTGAGCCGCGGCCGCCGAAGCGCGCCGCGTACGCCCGGCTACTGGAGGGTCTCGCCGCGCGCTTCCCGTCCCCGGCCGCCGCCACGACGGCGCCTACGTCCTGGTACGGGCAGACGAGCACACCCGCTCTCGACATTCCGTCCCCGCCCGCCCCTTCCGCCGTGGACGCTCCGGTGCCGGAAGCGCCGGCGGCCGTGAAGACCCCGCCCCGCCCGGCGGCGGACACCAAGCCGCCTGCGTCGTCGCGGCGCCCGGTTGCGAAGAAGGCCGTCGCGAAGCCCGCGCCCGCGCGGGCCGCCGTCGATCCGCGGTTCGAGAACGGTCCGCTCGCCGTGGTCGACATCGACGGCGACCAGGTCGTGGCCTACTGCGTCGACGGCCTGGTCCTCGACGCCCCCGCCAAGTCCCTGCCGTCGCTGGTGGACTGGACCCTCACCCACGCCAAGCTCGGCGCGCCCCGGCTGCACCCGCTCGGCAAGGACTCCGATCCGCTGATCGTGCTGACCGCGGCGGCCGCCGTCCGGTACGGGCTGCCCGAGAAGCTGAACGACGAAGAGCGCCGGGCGGGCCGGCTGCCGGAAGGCCACAGGGTCCTCAAGCAGCTGGCGAAGGCGGAATGGCAGCTGACTCAGCGCGGCTTCGGCCCCTGGGCGCGGATCTACCGTCCCGCCGAGGGCGGACAGCGGCGCTGTGTCCAGCTCTGCATCGTCTCCTGGGACGCGCTCGACGTCCGGGACTGGGGCGACAAGGACAAGGGCCTGCTGCCCACCACCCTGCCTGCGGCGGAGCTCGCGCGGGTCCTCGGCACGTTTACGAGCCGGGTCCTGACCCCGCGCGGCACCACCGCGGTGACCGGCCTGGAGCTGATGACCGCGCTGCGGCCGCCGTCGCGGCGCGCGCGGGACGAGGAGAGCGGCGAGTGGCGCACCGACGCCGACGGCCAGTTCGTCCGTGAGCGGATCCCCGGCTCACTCCCAGAAGGCATCCTGGACGCGGTGCCGTGCGAGGTTCCCGACGGCCACCCCCTCCTCGCCGACCTGCCTCGTTTCTACCAGCGGGGCCCGGCCGAGATGCTGATGGAGGAGACCTACGACTGGGGCCGGCCTCTGACTGACGAGGAATGCCTCAAGAGCCACGTCGTCGGCATCGACGTGAACATGGCCTTCGCCGCCGCCTCCAACGGCACCGTCGTCGGCCTGGGCGCCCCCGTCCACGTGAAGAACCCGGTCTTCGACCCGAAGGTGCCTGGCTCGTGGCTCGTTGACCTCTCCCACGTCGAACTCGACCCCCGCCTGCCTTCGCCGTTCACCCGGACCGGTGAGTGGCCAGAGGGCCCGGCCTGGTACGCGACGCCGTCCGTCGCCTACGCCGTCAAGCTCGGTTACCCGGTCGCGCCGGTCGAGGCGTACCTGCGCCCGGACAGCGGCCGGTACCTGGATCCCTGGTACACGCGGCTGAAGGACGCCTACCTGGCCACGATGGCCGACCTCGGCGTCACCGCCGACCTGGAGGGCCAGGCGTTCCTCGACGCGATGGCCGCATCCAAGACTGCGGACCCGGAGCTGACGATGGTGCTCCGCGCGATCAAGGCCACCGCCAAGGGCGGCATCGGCAAGCTCCGCGAGCGCCCCCGCGCCACCCCGCCCGGCCAGCCGTGGCCTGCGCTGTCGCGGCCCACCTGGCGCCCCGACATCCGCGCCGCCGTCCTGTCCACGAGCCGGATCATCATGCACCGCAAGATCATGAAGATGGCCGCGCTCGGCCTATACCCGGTCGCCATCAACTCGGACTGCATCGTCTACCCCTCCGACGGCCCCAGCCCGCTGGACTTCCTGCCCGCCACGCCCGGGCCCGGGGAGTTCCGGCTCGGCGTCACCCCAGGGCTGGTCAAGCACGAGGGCAGCCAGACCACCCTGTGGGCCGAGGCCCAGTACGAGCAGGACGGCCCGCACACGAACATCGCCCGCATCATCAAGAGCGGCGGTCAGACCGCCGGCGACGACGGGGAGTAGAGCGCGATGGGCAAGCTCGGGGACAGCCTGGACCAGGCGGTGGCGAAGGCGTTCACACGCCCCGCCCCCAAGTCGGCTCAGGCGCAGATGAAGTACCTCGTCAAACAGCTCAAGTCCACCAAGGCCGCAGCCGAGGCCCTCGGCGTCTCCCAGCGCACCGTGGAGCGGTACGTCAGCGGCAAGCTCAAGCGGCCCCGCAAGGACCTCGCAACCCGTCTCGCGGGGGAGGTCCGCAAGCGCTGGCAGCCCCAGATCCGCGCCAAGGCCAAGAAGGCCGCCGCCACCAGCAGCGGACTCCTCATCGAAACCCGGGCCCGCTTCGGCTACACCGCCACCGCCGGCACCACCGACGACGGCCGCATGCGCCACCTCACCCAGGGCCTGCCCCCCGCCTACGCCGCCCGCCTCTTCGAAGCCCAGGAGCAGGGCGCCACCGAGCAGCAGCTCCTCGACATCGTGGCCGAGGGCTTCCAGGAGATCTACTTCAAGGACCGTGGTCGCCGCGCCAGCGGCCTCCTGGTCGAGTTCACGGACGTCGACCACATCGACGTCCAACTGTGAATCGGTTGGCCGATCAGACCTGAACCGCAGGTCGGGCGATTTCCCGTCTGCTGCCCTACTCCAGAAAGGAACTTTGGCCAAGAAGCAGGGGCATAAGGGTGGTTGGATGGCGGGTGCCACACTCCCGGCGACGCTTCGTTGACCTGCCGAAGCCGGGGTGCGGCCAGACAGGAGGCAACCGGTGAGTGACCGGAGTTCGATTGAGTGGACCGAGGCGACCTGGAACCCGACGACGGGCTGCGACCGCGTCTCGTCGGGCTGCGACAACTGCTACGCGCTGACCCTGGCGAAGCGGTTGAAGGCCATGGGAGCGGCCAAGTACCAGAACGACGGTGATCCGCGGACCTCAGGCCCCGGCTTCGACCTCACGGTTCATCCGGACGCTCTGGACGTTCCGTACGGGTGGAAGAGCCCGCGCACGGTGTTCGTGAACTCCATGTCGGACCTCTTCCACGCCCGGGTGCCGCTGGACTTCGTACGCCGTGTCTTCGAGGTCATGGCGGACACTCCCCAGCACACGTACCAGGTCCTCACCAAGCGGGCCCGCCGACTGCGGCAGGTCGCGGACCGCCTGGAGTGGCCGGCCAACGTGTGGATGGGCGTGTCGGTGGAGACCGCGAAGGAGCTTCCGAGAGTCGACGACCTGCGTCAGGTGCCTGCCGCGGTCCGGTTCCTCTCCTGCGAGCCTCTGCTGGGCCCGCTCGACGGCCTGCGGCTCGACGGCATCCACTGGGTGATCGCCGGCGGTGAGTCAGGCCCTCGCCACCGGCCGATGGACCCCGCCTGGGCCGCCCAGATCCGCGATCTGTGCATTGAGGAGCAGGTTGCGTTCTTCTTCAAGCAGTGGGGCGGCCACACACCCAAGGCCGGCGGACGATCCCTGGACGGACGGACCTGGGACCAGATGCCGATCCCCGCCACCGTCTGAGCCGTCCAATCCGGTTTCAGCAATACCGATACACACCGGGTTCACCCACCGCAAACTTGTCCCAGACATTCTGAGATGAGGGGCGGAATCTTGGAAGAACCCGATGACACGGTGCTCGACAGCGCCGTACTGGACCTGAGCGGTGAGACCGCCGGCGAACACGCCACCGACGTCGCCAGCCCCTTCTTCGTCAGCAAGAAGGCCGCGGCCGTCCTCAAGCACGCGATCCTCGACAAGTACGTGGTTCCCTTCGCCAGCAAGGTCGGCAAGTACGCCCCGGACGGCCGGGTCGTCTATCTGGACGGCTATGCCGGCCCCGGCCGGTACGACGACGGCACCCCCGGGTCACCAGCCCTCATCCTCGAGTCCGCCGCCGCCATCTCGGACTTCCGCAAGCTCGACTGCTATTTCATCGAGAAGAACCGCAAGAACTACCAGTCCCTGTCGTCGCTCGTCGCAGAAGCCCGCGAGCAAGGACTCGCAGCCCACGCTCTGCAGGGCCGCGCCGAAAGGCACCTGGACCACGTCCTGGAAGCAGCCCAAGGGTCACCGCTGTTCGCCTTCCTCGACCCCTTCGGACTCGGCATCACCTTCGAGGCCCTCACACAGCGGATCTTCGGGAGCCGCCGCGGGGGACAGCCCACCGAAGTCCTCCTGAACTTCAACGCCAACGCCGTACGCCGCATCGGTGGCCTGCTCACCAGCAAGAAGGACACCCCCGGGAAGCCAGCGACCCTCAAGGCACTGGACGATGCCTGCGGCGGAGACTGGTGGCAGCAGGAATTCCTTGACTCCGAAAGCAACCCTGAGGCCGTCGACCGCATCACCCGCGGCTTCGCCCGGCTGGTCGGCAGTCCGTCGGTGCAGGCGCTTACACCGTAGAGGTCCGCAACCGGGCGAACCTCCAGGTCGCCTACAACCTGGTCCTCTTCACCCGTCACAGGGACGGCCTCTGGCTCTTCGGGGAAGCAGCCAGCCGCGCCCAGGTGGAATGGCGCCGCGCCTGCCTCCCACCGGACACCCCCGACATGCTCTTCAGCCCGGCTGACACCTTCGACGAGGAGGAAGAGGCCCGCCGCCTCGGATGGATCAAGACGATCCGCGCGAACCTAGAGGACCTCCTCCACAAGCGCGGCAGTTTCGTCGTGGGTGACTACCAGGGCGAGGTCCTGGCCGGGGTAATCGGCGAAGCCCGGGAGATGCACGTCCGTGCAGCCATCAAGGAGCTCTACAAGGAGGGCAAGACCAGCTGTAACGGAGTCGGCGACGTGCGGAAGCTACGCGTGAGTGGAGCACGCTGAGCTGCGGGCACCCTCTTACCCGCCATGAGCCAGGGCCCCAAACCGCCTTCTGCGGTCCGGGGCCCTGGCATGTGCCGCGCCCCGATCAGCCGGCGGCGGCCTGTTCGCCGGCCAGCGCCTTGCGGGCCTGCTGCCACCTTCGTACGTGGCGGTGTGCAGCGTCTCCATCCGGGCGAGCGTCTTCGCGACGTCGTCCTGCTTCATCGCGCTGCCCGCGAACTCCAGCAGCACCTCCACCATCGCGTGGTTCTTCCAGAGCCGCAGTTCCGCCTCGCTCACGAGCTCCGGGGTGCCGGCCATCATCAGGTCGACCAGGCGCTCACGGGCCCGCCACTCCCGCTTCCGGTGCCACCAGCCCGCGTCCGGCCGGTTCAGCTTCCGCACCCTGCGGATCTGCTCCACCAACGCCCGGATCTGATCCTCCTGCTCCGGCGTCCACTCCTGCCCAGCGCCGCCGGATAGCGTCCGGACCGCCTCCTGGGCGGCTTTGCCGTCTGCGCCCGCGCCATCGCCGCCCAGCTCCTCCACGGCCTTCCTAAGCGCCGCTTCCGCCGCCTGTGCGTCGTCGTGTTCAGACACGCTTGTCCCCTCTCCTCC
Source organism: Streptomyces sp. NPDC055254 (assembly GCF_053606025.1). NCBI lineage: Bacteria > Bacillati > Actinomycetota > Actinomycetes > Kitasatosporales > Streptomycetaceae > Streptomyces > Streptomyces sp. NPDC055254. Next base: position 7,941 of record NZ_JBSGQV010000054.1, read on the forward strand.
GGACGCGCAGCCTGCCCGGTACCCCGCGCTCAGAGCAATCCGGCGTTCATCTCCACAGCCGAACCCGTGCAGAGAACCCGGGATGATCTGATGATCACTAATAGTTGATGAACGGTGACGAAGTGTCAGTGGTGGGTGCTTTCATTGGTCAGTTGTGCAGGGAGGCACAACCCGACTGATGGGGGGCCGCATGCCGGTCGTCAGGGAGTACGTACGCAACGGATTCAAGGTCCGCGAGCACTGGCGCAACCCAGCGGGGTCAAGCAAGCAGGTGATGCTCCTCGGGGTATTCGTGTTCGCCGCGTTCGTGTTAGGCAGCAAGCCGATGGGTGGAGCTCCCGGGGAGCAGCAGCCTGTGCCGGAGTCGACGGTGTATCCGATCAAGTGGCCCGGCTGGGATCAGCCGGTGGTGCGGCCTCAGCCGACCGTCTCCTACCCGATCGTCTTCCCCAGCGCCGGGGCTGGCCGGTGAGCCGGCGCCGCCCCGCCCGGCGGACCAGCCGGAGCCGGCGCCCCCGGCGACGCAAGGACTCGGGCCTGGAGCAGCTGGCGTTCCGGTCTGCTCGCCGTAGTCGCCCTGAGCCTGGTGATGGGGGTCCTGCGCTGGCTGGCCGCGCATCCCTGGATTGTGGTCCTCACGCTGCTGGCAGCGGCCGCCGCGGCGGCGACCTGGTGGTGGCGCCGCAGTGAGGCGGCACGGTGGGAGCAGATCAAGGCGCAGGGTCTGCGGTACGCGGTCGACCAGCTGGACCGTCTGCACCACCGGCAGTTCGAGTTCGCGGTGCGCGACCTCATGCACCGTGACGGCTGCAAGGACGCGCAGCAGGTCGGCGGCCGCGGCGACAACGGAGCCGACGTGAAAGCGACCGACCCCTACGGGCGCCGGTGGGTGATCCAGTGCAAGCACAAGAGGGACGGCTGGGCCGGGAAACCGGTCGGCACGCCCGACCTGCACGTCCTCAACGGGACCGGCCGCCAGGTCCACGGAGGGGATGTGCTGGTCATGCTGACCAACGGCCGGATCACCAGCAACGCGGTGGACTTCGCGAAAGACCAGCGCCTGCACCTGGTGGACCGCAAGCTCCTCGCCGAGTGGGCCGCCGGCTCCCGCCCCCTGTGGGAACTGCTGCGCCAGATCCCCCCGCCCCGAAGGCCGTCCTCACTGTCCTGATCTCGGACATTCGGCGAGGTATCCCGGCGGCCGCCGCGCCACCCGGGGGCGTCCGGGACAACCGACCGAGGCTGGACCGGCGCCGCGTGACCTCGTTCCTCCCTCCGGTCGCCGTCGTTGAGCACGCCATGGAAGGTCAGCAGCTGCCCTACGGCATGAGGCCCGCCGTCGCGGTCACGTACGTCCAGTGCGCGGCGTGTGGGGTGATGGGCGGGCTGGTTCCGGACGGGCAGCCGCTCCTGCCCGTAACCGACCAGATGGGCGCGCACATCCGCGAGCACCATCCCGAGGAGGACGTCCTGGACGTGCTCCAGCTCGTCCCCGATCTTGCGCACCTTTCGGCGGGCCGCGACGTCGCCCAGTGGGTGGCCGGGTACAACGCGAGGGCCGGGCGCAGCATGTAGCCGCTGGTCGTCGCGGGTAAATTGCATCCCTACGTCGGATCAGGGACAAGAGGCAGCACATGGTGGCGCAGCGGATCGGCAAGGACGGTAAGGGTCTGCCGTCGGCGGTGGTGGACTGCGCCCTGTACGAGGACGGCCACCGCATCCCCGGCCAGGTGAATCTGGCCACGGTCATGAAGCGGATAGACCCGCAGGAGGGCCGCTTCGCGTGGATCGGCCTGTACGAGCCCACCGAGGAGCAGCTCCAAGAGGTCGCCGAATCCTTTGACCTGCACCCCCTCGCGGTCGAGGACGCCGTCCACGCGCATCAGCGGCCCAAGCTGGAACGCTACGGCGACATGCTGTTCCTCGTGCTGAAGACGATCGTCTACGTCGACCACGAGAAGGTCACCGCGACCAGCGAGATCGTCGACACGGGCGAGATCATGGTCTTCGCGGGCCCCGGCTTCGCGATCACCGTGCGCCACGGCAGTGCGCCGCCCCTGGGGGACGTGCGCCGACAGCTCCAGGACGATCCGCGGCAGCTGGGATGCGGACCGGCCGCCGTCCTGCACGCGGTCGCCGACATGGTCGTCGACCGCTACATGAACGTCGCGGACGCCTTCGCCGGCGACGTCGACACTTTGGAGGCCGAGGTCTTCTCCCCGGACCGCCCGGTCGACGCCGCACGCATCTACCAGCTCAAGCGCGAACTCCTCGAGTTCAAGCGCGCCGTCATGCCGCTCGCCAGCGCCCTGCACCGCCTCAGCGAAGGAACCGTCCCCGGCATCCCGCCGAAGGTCGCCACCTACTTCCGGGACGTAGCCGACCACCACCAGCGGGTCAGCGAACAGATCCTGTCCTTCGACGAGCTCATCACCGGCATGCTCAGCGCCAGCATCGCCCAGCTCGGCGTCCAGCAGAACGCCGACATGCGCCGCATCAGCGCCTGGGCCGCATTGATCGCCGTCCCCACCATGATCGTCGGCGTCTACGGCATGAACTTCGAGCACATGCCCGAACTCGGATCCCCCTACGGCTACCCCGCCGTCTGGGCCCTCATGGCGACCGTGTGCACCGTCATCTACCGCGCGCTGCGCCGCAACAAGTGGCTGTAGCGGCAGGCCACTGACCTTCCGGTTTGTTCCCTGCGGGGCGCGGGCTATCGAACGCTCGCTCGGCACCGCGGGGACGCCCTCGTGGAGCCTCACTCCTGTCTCCCGCTGCGGGTCTGCCGGGTACCTGGTGTGAAAACCGGATCGGTCTTCCTGCCGTTCGGCGTCGGTGAGCTGTCGGCGGATCAAGGCCCCTCGTACGTCGCGAACCGGCTGGGCGCGCGCCGGCAGGTACGGGCGGGCTGGTATTTGTGCTGGTCGTCATGCCGGTACAAAGCCGGTGGAGGGGGCGGGGCGCTTCCCGATGTCGACGAGCGCGGCCGGGCGAACAGCCCGGCCGGCCCGGAGCGGCCGCGGGTGACTGCCGGTCCGTGTCCGCGTCTGCTGGCTGTTCTGCGTCGTGCCGTGAGGGTGTCAGCAGCGGTGTCCGCCGTGGTGCTGGGGTTCGGCGACGGCCAGAAATACGAGCGCCGGCCCGAGGGGCAGGAGGAACAGGAGGAGATGCATGCGGCTCTCGTGCCCCCATCGGGGCACCGGACGCCGATGACCATGCTCTCTTTCGGAGGCGTCTCGCTTTACCAGGGCCTTGGACGGGGAAGGAGAGCGCCCTGCAACGCTTGCCGGATTGGTGGCAGGCAGGCCTTACCCAGAGTGCCGGTGCCGGGCGTTGCCGGATGCTGGGTGTGTGAGTGCATCCAGTTGGTCGTCTTTGTCCGAAGGGTAATGGGGGCCACGTGCGGCTGTGATTCGCTGCCTCACGGAGTACGGACCTTGTGGAGGCTGATGTGGCACGTGATCGGATCGGACTGGCGGAGGTGCTGGCCGCGGCGGAGACTGCCGCGCCGGTGGACTCCCTCGACGTCGTCGCACGTAATCTGCGGGACCGGTTCAGTGCCCGGTATGTGTCGTTCCTGTTCATCGACATCGTGGGCCGGCGGATGCTGCGCGTCCACGACACCGAGGGCGCGTATGCGGAAGACCGCGCGGAGCGGATCCCCCTCGTCGACAGCAGCATCTACGGTGAGGTGCTGCGCACGCAGCGACTGGTGCGGGCGCCGGCCGGCGATGACGGGCAGCGGGTCCTGGCCCCGGTGACGAACCGCGGCGACACCATCGGCGTCCTGGAGCTGTTCCTCACCGATGTCACCGACGACGTTCTGGCGCAGGTGGAGGAGGCGGCGCACGCGCTGGCGTACATCATCGTCACGGACCGCCGCTTCACCGACCTCTACCACTGGGGCAACCGCACCACCACCGTGAGCGTCGCCGCCGAGATCCAGCGCCAGCTCCTGCCCTCCGCCGCCGCCTGCGAAGCCCCCCAGTTCACCCTGGCAGGCGCCTTGGTCCCGGCCGCCACCATCGCCGGCGACACCTACGACTACAGCCTCGATGCCGACACCCTGCATCTGTCGATCACCGACGCCATGGGCCACGACGTCCACGCCTCCCTGATGGCCACCCTCCTGGTCAACGCCTCCCGCGGCGCCCGCCGCGCCGGAGAGGACCTCGCCGAGCAGGCCCGCCAGACTCACCAGGTCCTCCTCGACCACGGCCACCGCACGTTCGCCACCGGCCAGCTCCTGCGCATCGCCCTCGACGGGTCCGGCGCCCAGCTCGTCAACGCCGGCCACCCCGTACCTCTTCTCCTGCGCGACGGCACGGTCACCAAACTCGACCTGGCTGTGAACATGCCCTTCGGCTTCGGCCCTCACCCGGGCATCTACCAGGTCCAGGACCTCGACCTGCGACCCGGTGACCGTCTTCTGCTCCACACCGACGGCATGCAGGAACGCGAAGCCGAAGCCGTCGACCTGACCGGCCTGCTGCGCAAGACCGCGGACGAGCATCCCCGTGAGGTCGTGCGCGCTCTGGTCGGTGCGGTCAGCGACGTGTATGACGGCCGGCCGCCGAGAGACGACGCGACCGTACTGTGCCTGGACTGGCACGGGCCCCGTCCATCGGGGGCGGTCCTCAAGGGAGCCGCCGGGCGGTCGGAAGACCACGGTTAACCCCGAGACGTGAGGGCAGGTGCGGGTGGACGAAGACTTCCCCGAAGGGCCGTGGATGGCACACCTCTTCCCAGGCAGCCGACGGCCGGGTGGACCTGTTCTTCAGGTGGACAGGCCTGCCCCGTCCGAGGCGCCGTTCGGCTTCCTCCCTCCCCGACCGGCGCCTTGGCGCGACCGGGAACTCGCAGGAGTGGGGAGTGACAGCACCGTCGATGAACGCACCCACCGTGGACGTGGCTTTCGGCGTCGACCGTCACCAAAGCCTCGTCAGGAACTCGATTTTCGGCCCAGCGGCCGCTGTTACTCCAAACCGACGGGCTTCTGCAACGACCCGGCCCCTGCGATGGCATCCTGATCATCACACCGCGGCCCGCATGGGCTGGGACGACTGACTCCCGCGGTGGAGGGGAGGTGATCACGGATGGACACGCCCACATCGGCTGACGGCACCCCCGGGGGGTCGCACCGTCGCGAGGACGGCGGCCCAACGGGCGTCACCACGGCGGCCGCTGCCCGCCACCACGTCAGCGAGTCTCTGCAGCGGATCGGCGTCAGCCCCGACAGTGTGATCGCCGCGGACGCCCTCGTGGTCACCACCGAGCTCGTCACCAACGCGGCCCGCCACGGCGGCGGCCTCACCCTCTTCCGCACCGACATCACCGGTGACGCCCTGCACGTGTCGGTCGGTGACGCGGCTACCCGCACCCCGACCTCCCGCCGAAGCGATCCCGGCCAGCCCGGCGGATACGGATGGCCGCTCATCCAGCGCCTGGCCGAACACATCGACATCACCCTCCATCCCGGGGGGAAGACCATCAGAGCCGTACTGCGCCTGAGCTGATCCCGCTTTCCCCCGTGCCCGGAAGGCTGCCGGTGGAAGGCCATGGGCTGGGCAGGCTGCGGGCATGATCCCTACGTGTGCCAAGGAGACGTTGTGGAGCCGATGACGGTGACCGTTCTGCCCGACCGTGACGGGCAGCGGGTGGTGCGGTGCGCGGGGGAGTTCGAGTTCAGCACCCTCGCCCCACTCCAAGCCGTATGTGACACAGCCCTCGCGGAAGCCGGCGGCGAGCGGCTGGTCTTGGACGTCCGCGGCGTCACCTTCGGCGACTCCACCTTCCTGAACCTGCTCCTCACCCTCTCCGGCGCATCCGATCTGCGCCTGTGGGGACCCCTGCCGCCCCAGCTCGCCCGCCTCTTCGCCGTGACCGGCACGGACCAGGTGCTCACCATCGAGGACGCGACCTCCGACAAGACCGCCGAGTAGCAGGCGCGTGCCCCGGGAGCCTCTCCACGCGGTTCACAGCGGAGCCTCCACCATCAGCCCCGTCGCACGCATCCCGGGCGCAGAAGCTCCGTGGATCAGCGCAAGCAGGCGTATGCGGGCACCGGCGGGGTGGCGCGTCAGCGGGTCACAGGCTGCGGCCGACTCGCGTTGATACCTCGCCGTCCAACGCACGAAAATCTATGTCGGCCGGATTAGACATTGAGTGGTGGTGTGGTTATGGTTTCTCTCGTAACGCAGAGAGACCGTAGGGCCTGGTAGGGACGAACTGCCGGGCATGCAGTACCCGCAGTCGCAGTACCCGTATGACGGTGCGGTGGTGGAGTTCCGAAGCCAGGTTGTTGCGTGGCGGCGACGGTGCTGACGACCGGACCGGGTGGCCTGCAGTGATCAGGGGCCGCCGCAAGCAGTTATCGCAGTGGCAGTACCGCAGTAAGTGCAGTTCGCAGTACCAGCAGTGCAGAGCAGTACCTCGGTAAAGGCGTCGATGGTGGGCGTCCGCATTGGGAGGTTCGGCAGTGGGGTTCTAAGCCAGAGCAGTTGCAGGATGGGCGACGGGGCTGGCTGCCGGAGCGTGGCGCTCGGTCAGGTCACGCGTAGTACAAGCAGTTCGCAGTACCAGTAGTTCGCAGTGGTAGGTAGTTGATCATCCGAGGGATGAACGGAGGGATTGGGCGCCATCAGGATCGCCCGGACGGAGTGTTGAGTCCGGGTACCGCAGGACATCGTTTGTGAGGTGGTCTGCGGTCGAGCAACCGCGATCCCCGCAACCCCGACAGCATTCCGGTCGGGCAGGCGGATAAGTAGGTCGGCGCAGTATCAGGGCCGGCAGATGGTGTAGCAGTTCCTTCGGGGCCCTGGTGCCATAGGCACCAGGGCCCCTCCGCGTGGTTCACAGAGAGGTGAAATGACCGCAGACGACATGCTTGGGCGTCTCGATGACGATGACTTCCCCGCCTACACGATGGGCCGGGCCGCCGACATGCTCGGCACCACCCAGCACTTCCTGCGCGCGATCGGCGAAGCCCGCCTCATTACCCCGCTCCGCTCGACGGGCGGCCACCGCCGCTACTCCCGCTACCAGCTGCGCATCGCCGCCCGTGCCCGCGAACTCGTGGATCAGGGAACCCCGATCGATGCAGCCTGCCGGATCGTCATCCTCGAAGACCAGCTCGAGGAAGCCCGGCGCATCAACACCGAACACCGCCGAGCAGCTGGCTCGGCGAATCCGCCTGCTGCGGCCTAAGACCGTTCCCACGCCCTCCGGATACCGGCAGCCCCGCGCCGGGTGCGGTGGCGGGTTGTTCCCTCTGGTTTCAGGTTGTGCGGGCGTGTAGCGTCTGCGTCAGCTGTCGTGGTTCGGAAGTACCCCTTTGCCCACGCCTTCGGCGTGGGCGTTTTGCTGTGCTGTGCCGCAGGAACCAGGACGATCACCTCCGCCTTCCGCATCGTGTGGGGAAGGCGTTCATCGACTGGAGGGCATGGATATGGCTACGGGAACTGTGAAGTGGTTCAACGCGGAGAAGGGCTTCGGCTTCATCGCCCAGGACGGCGGCGGCCCGGACGTCTTCGCCCACTACTCCGCGATCAATGCCTCGGGCTTCCGCGAGCTCCAGGAGGGCCAGGTCGTCACGTTCGACGTCACCCAGGGCCAGAAGGGCCCCCAGGCCGAGAACATCACTCCGGCCTAACCCTCCCCGACGGCGTGCAGGCACCGCGATCGGCCCGTGTTGCCGGTCGGCCGTAGCGGGCGACCAACGAAACCGGGACCGGTTCCCGGCGGGAGTGGGCACGCACTTGATGAGGGCCGTGCTCCTGCGCGGCCCTCATCCGTTGGACCTGCCCGCGGCCGATGGCACTCCCGGCTCCGGCCGCCCTGAGGCGCCACCAGACGATCGCTGTCACGCCGGCCGCGGCCCGTCGCAGTGTCAGCCGGCCGCTCGCTGACCCGGCCAAGGAAACCGGGGCGTTGACGGACGGAGCGCGGCCCCCGTCGCGGCCTCTGCCGGCCCAGGCCGGGCTTCGGGTCGCTCACGAGGACCGTATCCCAGGGTCGGCGTCGACGAACTCCTTGCCGCTCCAGCGCACGGTCAGCTCACGCGTTCCGTCCGGCCCGCTCTCGGCCGCGCGGAGCAGCTCGACCCGGCCAGCCGTGCTCCAGCCGCGCTCCGCCCAGTACGGGTGGGAGCTGATGAGGCACGACAACCGGATCAACTCCCGTCGCAGCTCGGCCGCCCCCACGGCGGGGCGAAGGGCCAGCTGGTTGTAGGCGCGGATCTGCTGGCGCTTGAGACTGATCAGGTCGTCGGGGAAGCGGAAAGGCATCACCCATTTATTCAATCAGGTGTTCGAATTGCGATGCCAGTCCGTACGCCGCCATGTGAGGATGCGCCATGGATGCTGCCCGCGACCCCGAGTACCTGCAGGCAACCGCCCAGGCGGTCGCCGACTTCAAAGACGCGCTGGAGGAGTTCCTCTCCCTCCACGAGACCAACCACCACTTCGCCCGCGGCCTGGCGCCGGCGGAACTCCCGCGCAACGACGCGGACCCCATCGAGATCAAGGAACTCCGGTCCAAGGTGGCCCGGGCGGCGGGCCGCGCCAGTTACGCCCCCGGCCTCACGAACGCCTACATCCACGTTGAGGGACACGGGCCGATAGACCCGATGGCCGCCTGGTCGTCCATGACCTCCCCCAAGCCGCTGCTGGAGGCGGACAACGTCCTGGAGATGTGCGATCAGATCCTGGGCCGCCTTGAGGCCATGGCCCGCAAGGCAGAAGCAGAGGCGCCCTCCGTCTCCGGAGTGGAGCACTTCCACCCCCTGGTGTGGGGCGCGGCCTCCCGGCTCTGGAGGAACGAGCACTACCGCGAGGCTGTCGCCTCGGCGGCAGAGGCACTCGTCGCGCACGTCCAGTCCCGCACCGGCCGCCACGACGTCGCCGCCACCAGCCTCTGGCAGCAGGTCTTCTCCTCAGCACCGCCGAAGCCCGGCGATCCGAAACTGCGGTGGCCCGGCGAGCCGACGAGCCAGACGGTCAAGACGATGAACGAGGGACTGCGGTCCTTCGCCCCCGGTGTGCAGATGACCATCCGCAACACATCCGCCCACGGCACCGACACCATGAACGCCCAGGACGCCCTGGAGCGCCTGGCCGCCCTCAGCCTCCTGGCCCGCTGGATCGACGACTGCGACGACGTCACCGTGTAGCTCGCCTGCCTCGCTCTGACCACGCTGCGACTGTCGAGGTCACAGCCTCCGCGCTCGGACCCGACGGCCGCGGCACGGGATCGGCCATGTCTCCCGCCAGGAGACGGAGCTGTTCGCCGAGCTCCAGCATGGTTGGCTACTCGCTTGACGCCTAGTTGGGGTATGGCGCAGTCGCTTCGTCGGCGGTCAGGCACCACCGTGGTGGTCCTGAGATCACCCGTCTGCGCCCTGCACGGCGAGCAGCAGGGTACGCAGCCGGGTGAACGCCAGGATCGCGTCGCTGACCTGATGCGGATCGGGAACGATATCGAAGGAGGTGCGGGGCTGCGGTGGGTGCCACCGCACGAGCGGGGCGAGGACAGTGACGCTCTCGGCGAGGAAGCGCCCCAGGGCACTGGACGGATTCGCGGCTACCGCGGCCAGAGCACCCAGAGCCTCCCGCAGCTTGGCCAGCCGCTGCTCGAGGGACAGCGGCTCCAGAGCCTGGGGAGCTGCGGCAAGCCACTCCAGCGTCACCAGCACTTCCGACGCCAAATACCGGTCCGCCGCGGTCACCTGCCAGTCCCCCGACGCCAGCAGGCTCTGTGCACGGCGAACAGCCTCATCGAAATCCGCGGCCATCGTCATGCGAGTCACGCTATCGAACGCTCGCCCGACACCGCGGGGCCGCGTCGACCCCCACTCGCGTCCTGCGCCGCGGGTTCGCCGGGTACCCGGTCGGCACACCGGATCGATCTTCTCCGTTCGCCCTGAACCGGCTGCCCAGCGCCCGTACGCTGGCGGGCCATGACCCGGCGGTGTTTCGCCTCCCCGCTGGACGTCAGCCCGCCCCGGGGCGTTCCCTGGACACAGGCGCACCAGCAATCGCGAGGGGGCGCCCGTTGCCTGACATGTTCCGCGTCGAGGTCCACCGCTGCGGACCCGACGTCTGCGAGGTCACCGTGGCCGGGGAAGTGGATGTCGCCACCGCCCCGGACCTGCGTAATGCCCTGGCCCAGGCCATCACCACCTCCAGGCACGTCACCGTGGACCTGTCCCGCATGGACTTCTGCGACTGCACCGGCCTCGGCGTACTCCTGGCCGCTGCCCGCCTCGCCCGCACCCACGGCACGGACCTGCAAATACGCTCCGTCCCCCACACCCTCGCCCGGCTCCTGCGGCTCTTCCACATCAGCAACGCCTTCACCATGGAGCCGTCCGACGTACGGTGACCGCCCCGGACACCGAGGAGCCCGACGTCGCACGCGGAGGACAGCGGGCGAGAACCTCTAATGCCCGCAATCGTGGGAAAATGCCTCTACGGGGGAATCCCGACGAGGAAGTGATCCACGGTGAGGAAACCCGAAAGCCGCTGGGACACCGTCTCTGCTCTTCCCGCCCAGCGGCGGGGACGCGACGAGAGTCCCGAAGAGCGTGCGGACCGGATGTGGTCCGACCTCCTGCAAGAGCTGCGTGTGGCTCAGACCGGCGTGCAGATCCTCTTCGGTGTCCTGCTCATCGCCGTGTTCCAGCCCGCCTTCACCGACCTCGGCGACACCGACCGCGCCCTCTACGTCACCGCGGTCACCCTGGGAGCGGCCAGCGCCGGCGCCCTCACGGCCCGGTATCCCTCCACCGGATCGTCGCCGGCCGCCGCATTAAACCCCAGGCCGTGACACTCGCCTCCCGGATGGCCACGACCGGCCTGGTGCTGCTCGCGGCGACCACCGTTTTGACTCTGCTCCTGCTGCTGCGTGTGGCCTTCGACGACACGCTCGCCGCCTGGCTGACCACCGCCATCAGCGTCTGGCTGGTCACCATCTGGCTCGTCCTTCCCGCCTGGGCCGGACATCACTACACCAGCCGCACGTAGTCCTGGCGCCCGCGACGTACCGACTGTCGTTGCCAGGCGGGCCGGCAACGGCCCCGGCGGCACCCACTGACAAAACCCTGCGCCCGTGAAAGACGCTCTCCCCGCCCCGGGGGCCGGCGACGTGACGGCAAGCCCCGGGGGCGGGGGGCGGTGAGCCGCAGCCGCCCTTCCCGGGGCGACCAGGCCTGACCAGAACACACCCGCTGTCCTTCGTTCGGGTACCCGCCACACCGGCGGAGCGGCGCCCGCCACTCGTATGCCAGTGGACTGGCTTTGTAGGCGCGAGTCGGTTTTGGTGTACCGAGTGGGCAACGCGGATGCCCGCGGTGACTTGCGGGCCCGTGTCCTTTGCGGGGCGGGATCTCGGGGCGATAGCGTGGTCGCCAGGAGCAGTCGTGGTTCCGAGCCGTTGCCGGCCCGGGCTCGCGGTCACGGGCGTCTCACTGTCCGGGACTGCAATCGGGCGAGGCTTGTCGGGCACGGCGGTCGCGCAGTGCGGGCGCCAGCGGCTGCGCACGTCGAGGAGAACAGCATGGCTACGGGCATCGTGAAGTGGTTCAACGCCGAGAAGGGCTTCGGTTTCATCGAGCAGGACGGTGGCGGCGCTGACGTCTTCGCCCACTACTCCAATATCGCCGCCCAGGGCTTCCGGGAGCTCCAGGAGGGCCAGAAGGTCGAGTTCGATGTCACCCAGGGCCAGAAGGGCCCGCAGGCGGAGAACATCCGCCCGGTCTGAGCCGCCCGCATCATTCGCCGACGGTGTGTTGCTGGCCATAGGTGTAGCAGCCGCGGCAGAACCGGCCGGGTGCTGTCCCCAGGCGAAACAGCCCGCGCAGGGGGCCGCCGGCTTGCTGTCGCTGATCTTCCCCATGATGGTGACCAGGTCACGTCGGCGGCAGCGAACGGCCGTCGCGACGCTTGGGCACGACGGCCGTGACCACTCGACCTGGACCTGTCCATCCGGGCGACGGTGCCCGGCCCGCGCACTCCGCAGGGTCAGGCAGCCGCAGCCCCGGCGTGACACCGGGCCTACGGGGCCCTGGCCGGAGCCGTGGTGAAGACGACGTTGCCCGGGACGCCTCAGCGTCCCGGGCAACATCCTGAGCGGCAGGGCTATCGCGGGAGCCGCAGTCCCAGCCGTCGCCGGTGGCGGCTGCGGGCGCCCGGCCTCTTCCCACTGTTGGAGCCATTCGCCTCCAGGTCAGACTTCAGGGGCGTGAGCCAGGTCATCTGCGGAGGAATGCCGCCATGGTCGCCACGAACCAGTCGGCGTCGTCGAGCCACGGATAGTGGCCTGCTCCCGGCTGCACCGCGAGCGTGGCGTCAGGGAACGCTTCCGCGAACTCGGCCGCGGCCACAGGCGGACTGTTCAAATCGAACTCTCCAGTGAGCAGCAGAACGGGAGCCTCGCAGGAGGCGAGCGCCGCACGCGTGCTCTTCGGGCTGAAGGCGCCCTCGGCCGCGAAGAGAGCGACAGCTTCCTGGTTGCTCGGCTGGCTGGCTGCGTGGTGCTTCTGTGCCGTGGCGTCCCACCGGCCCCAGAAGAAGGGGGCGACGGTTTCCCAGTCGCTGCCCGTGCCCTCGGTGATCGCTTGCAGGGCGGCGAACGCTGTCGGGAACCACGGCTCGTTCTTCCGGAGCTGCGCGAGCTCGCGCCGAGTCTCTCCCGTGATCGCTACGTCGACAGCTCGGGGGCTGGGGCCGATGAGGGCGAGCTTGCTGACTTTCTCCGGGTGCCGGGCCGCGTATTGCGTCGCAATGTTCGTGCCGGCGGAGTGGCCGAGCAGGTCTATCCGCGGAAGGCCGAGGTGCTCGCGCAGCGCCTCGACATCGTCGACCAGGCGATCGCAGCGGTAGGAGGAGGTGTCCCTTGGAATCGCGGACCGGCCGGTGCCCCGAAGGTCCAGGACGATCAGCTGGCGGTATGTGGACAGGCCGCCGAGGTCGCCGAGGTAGACGGAGTCCGTAGGGCCTCCTGGGATGCAGACGACTGGGTCGCCATCACCGATCACGCGGTATGAGAGCTGGGTTCCGTCAGGCGTGGGGAAGGTAGGCATGAGGCGGATCCTGTCAGTCATAACCTGGTAGTACAACCAGGTTATGAGAGAGGTGTTCTGGTGTATAACCGGGTGGTGGCAGGCGAAGAGAGCACGCAACGGATCCCCGGGACACTGACCGAGGAACAAGCCGAGCAGATACTCGCCGGCATGAACGAGGTCATCCGTGCGGGCGAGGAGATGCGCAAGCTGCGCGCCGAAATGATCAAGGTGTTTGCAGGCTTCGGCTGGACGCAGGAACGCATCGCGCAGCTCACTGACATGAGCCAGCCCGCCGTCTCCAAACAGATGGCGAAGCACAAAACCGATGAGCTACGGACCCCGATGGAGGTGTCCCTCGATCAGCGCGACATCCCCTGGCTCGAAGGGCGACTCTGGGGCCTCGCTGAGGAGATCTCTGAGGCTCTCGACGAAACCGCGCACTGTACCCGCTACGTCAACGCGCTCACCCGGGGGAAGAAGCGTTTCACGCCCCAGAATATTGACGAGTTGCGGCGTCTCGTCGAGGAGGACCTGAGGCTGCGCCGGGCAGAGCTGTCCGGCGGTTACCAGGCCGCGTACGACGAGATCAGCCGCGGCCTTGACCTTCCCTCAAAGGTCACGACCACCGCATCAGCATCGGTACGCCGCTCTATCGCTCACCAGATCCAGCGCGATCTACTCAGGGGTTGACGCGTTAAGCCGTTCTCATAAACGAACCTTTCCCGGAGCAAGATCGAGAACAGTCGGCGGGAGCGGTCCGGGTCGCGGATTCACTGTCACAACTCGTTCTCACTCAAGAGTGAAGTCAGGCATGTTCTCGGAATGGTTTGTGACAGCATCTGGGGTCATGACGGACCCTCAAACCGCACTCGCGTCCGAAGCGGACGACGTTGAGCGTCACCCCTGCCCGCGCTGTCACGCGTCGTCAGGTTCACCCTGCCGCTCACGTTCCGGGGCGGTCGCCGGGACTTATCACACCGGCCGCTTCACGAAGGTGCCCCGGCTCGCGAAACTCCTGCGCGTCCCCACCCCCGCCGACCGCGGCCAGCCGTGGCGGCCCGGCACCCCGGCGCCCGCGCCTATCGACCCGGACACCCCGACCGCGGACATCCGCATCGGGTACGCGAGGTGCTCCAGCCTCACCCAGGAACTCCAGTCGCAGCTCGACGCGCTCGCCGGACACGGCATCCCCCGGGACAAGATCTTCTCCGAGAAGATCAGCACCCGGGTGCGGGTGCGCCCGCAGTTCGAGGCCGCGCTCGCCGCCGCGCGAGAGATCAAGGCGCACGCCCCGCACTGCCGGGTGATCTTCACCGTGAACGAGATGAAGCGCCTGGGGCGGGATGCCGCCGAGCTGACTGCCCTGGCCGATCACCTCACCGCTCACGGCCTGGTGCTGGAAATGCTCGCCGGCCCCCTCCAGGGGATGTACGACCCCAGCGGGCCGGGACGCCTGCTGTTTGGGTTCTTCGCGGCGATGGCGGAGACCGAGCGGGAGAACATCCGCGAATCCACCCTCGAAGGGTTGGACGCCGCGGCCCGCAAGGGCAACCACGGCGGCCGGCCTCCCGTCATCACCGACGACATGCTCCACACCGTGCTACGACGCCGCGCGAACGGCGAGACCGTCGAGCGGATTCAGCCCGACCTGCTCATCCCCACCGGTCGCCGCAAGGGCCCCAGCCCCAGCCTCTCCAGCATCTACCGGGCACTCGCCGAGCACGAGAAAACCCGCGCATACCCGGAAGCCGTTGAGGCGGCCCACGCCGACTTCGCAGCCCTCCATCAGCGCGACCACAGTCCCGCGTAGAGGCTCAGCCTTCACGCCCGAGATCATCTCGTGGCGGCTTTTGGGCTCACCTTGGCTGGACCCCTTGCCGTTGGCGTACAGGTTGTGTGAGGCCATGTGACGCAGGCGTCGACACCCTCGTCTCAGCGGCTTCTTCGCCCCGAAGCAACTCGGGTGAGCGCTCCGCCCTTGAACTGATGCATCCCTCACTGAGCCTTTTCAGGGCGGCCACTGAACGGGTGACGGTGCTGTTGGGGCCGCGGGACCGCAACGCACGAGGCTCCCGTGCCGTTGGAGGAGGTGTTCGAAGTCTCAACCCACCGGCACAGGAGCCTCGTTGGTTCCCTATCCTGCCGCACTCGACCTTCCTCACGCCCTGGTCGAGTGGGTCACGATGCTCATCGTCACCCGTGAGGGTGACCGGCGGTTCAAGCTCCCGCCGCACCAGCATGCGCTGGTCGCCCTGGTGTACTTGCGCCGTCACGACACCCTCGCGCGCATCGCGGTCGGCTTCGGGATATCCGTCGGTACCGCTCACGCATACGTCACGGGCGTCGTCGGTCTGCTCGCCGACCGTGCTCCGGGACTGCTGAAGGTCTTGCGGGAGAGCGACCCGGACTTCGTGCTGCTGGACGGGACCCTCGCCGAGTGCGACCGGACCGGCGATGGCCGCGGCGACTACTCGGCCAAGCACCGCCGCCACGGGGTGAACGTCCAGGTCGTCACCGACCCCACCGGCAAGGTGCTGTGGATCTCGCCCGCGCTGCCGGGCCGCACCCATGACCTGACCGCGGCCCGCGACCACCGGATCATCCGGATCTGCGAGCGACAGGGCGTTCCCGTCCTGGCCGACCGCGCCTACCAGGGCGCGGGCCCCTGGGTCACCACCGGGCTCAAACGACCACCCGGCGGCGAACTCACCCCCACACAGCGCACCGTCAACCGCGCACTGGCCCATGCACGAGCTCCCGTCGAACGCGGGATGGCACGGCTGAAGTCCTGGCAGATCTTCCGCAAAGCCCGCATCAGCCCCAACCGCATGACCGTCATGACCAAGGCCGTCCTCACCCTGGAGAGGCAACGCTGAAAAGGCTCACTGCTGTGACCGTTCGCGGGCGTCCGCCTTGTTCGCCGCTGTGCGTCGACATTGTTACGCAGTTAGTTAACTACTTTCCACCATGCACTTTCAACGCGCTCCGCACGGATGGATTTTTGCAGTTCTTCGAGCCTTTGAAATCTTCGTTTGGAGAAGTGCGCAAGGTGAATCTTTCCATCGAGATTTTTAGAATTTTTCCGTCGTCGGTGCAGTAGAGAACGAAAGAGCGATCGTAATTGCCGAGGTAGGTAAAGCCTGCGACCGGGATTGCCGTGTCTTCCTCGGTTACGGCGACGATCTCGGTCACAGGCTGGGCGCGAATGTCCACCATCAGCAGGGAGTTCCATAGCCGCAGGGGTCGGACTGCCTCCCCCGCTTCGGCGTCAATGCTTTTATCGTGGACCTTGAGGCCGCAGCAAATACCAAAAATACTCAAGGTAGCGAGAAGCAAAGCGGCGTGCACCCAATGGAGGGGGCGTTTGTAGAACGGCTGCTCCGGATCGACTTCCTTCCCCTTCCGATTTCGGATGCAGGGAGCGATCATATTAGCGACCCAAACTGCCGCTGACAAGATTGTGGCGATGAGCAAAATGGACCCCCAAGAGTGCAGGAGGGTATCCGTGTATGACATTCCTAGATCGGTTGCAGACAAGCCGAATTGACGGTAAAAGATGTCGTACATTGCGGCCAAGACGGCGAAGCAGAGCAGGCCCGAGAATGCAAGGAATGCCGCGAAATATTTCACAACGGGATGTGCATCCCCGTTACGGGGCTTACGTTCTGGCATGCCAGAGTCATACCCGAGGCCGCGCGAGCTTCCCCCCGCTAACTAAAGCGTCACCTATGCGAATGAAACGGACTACTCTGATTGTGCTGCATCGGTGGGGCTCCTCCCTATGGGAGCGCCGGTTGCCACGGGTTTGGAGAAGTGTGGCCGGAACTGCCGGTATGACTGGAAGCAGGCAGCGCCGCTGATCCTGGCCCACAGATGGCCCATACGCACTGGTCAGCTATGGGATACGGGCGAGAAAAGGTGAGACAGGCTGCACGCAGAAGAGGTGCCCCGTTGCCGGGGGCACCCCATCGGCTTCCCCTCACCGCGCTCCTGGTCGTACACGTACAGGTGGTGCTGGCCGTCGGCCCAGTCCCGCAGCAGTTGGCGCGCTTCGTCGGGGCTGATGCCGAGCGCGGCGGCAACCTCGGCCCAGGCGGCACCCAGGGTCAGCGCCTCGTGCAGGCGGCTTCCCCGCCCGGCCTCGACGTCGCGCCGGATCGACTCGCGCAGCGCGAGTACGGCCAGGGCGTCGTCCGCAGTGCCGCGCTGGACGGCGTGCGGAAAGTCGGCGGGCAGCACGTTGTTCATGAGGCGGTCGGCGTGTTCCCCGGTCTTCTCGGCCCCGGAATCCCAGCTCGGACACCACGGGACAACTGACCGGCCAGTAGCTAGGGCGTGACGCGCCATGGCTGTCGGACGCCGGCCTGCGGAAACGACCCCAGGGCCCGGGAATCCCCGAGCCGTCACTGGGTGCAGGACCTGGAGTCAATCCCTCCCCTGCCTGAGGGGGCGCGGCTGTTGACACGACGGTGGGGTTGCCGCCGTCGCGGGTCAGCCTTTGCGGTAGGTCAGTGCCAGCTGCCGACGGACGGCGGAAGTCCGGCACGCTTTCGGTGGCTGGTTCACGCGGGCACGGCGCGCCCTGGTGTGCGAGCCCGCCTCGAATGCTGCTCTGGTCGGTGACACGACGGGAGGCACGATGCGAGGTCGGCAGGGCGGCGACGAGCCAGCAGAAGATCAGGACAAGCCATTCCTTCACAAGCCGCAGGGAGTGATCTCCGTGGTGGGGGGAGCGCTCGCGATCCTGGTCGCGATTCTGGGCCTGGTGTTCGACTTCTTCCCGGGGTGTAAACCCGAGCCGGATTCGCCGAAGCTGGAACTGTCCAACGTGGACGTCGCCCGGGAGCAGGACATCGCAGCCGACTGGACCCTGGCGGATGAACCGCAACCGACCGTAAACAACTGGACATCCTCACTGCTCTCGATCGCCTTGCGCAACCGCTCCGAGGACAAAGTGCTGGTGACGGAGGCGAAGTTCGAGTTCAGCGCGGTTACGGAGCTCGGCTGCTCCTACGGTGCGGGTGCCTCGGTCCTTAAAGCCCGGTACGACGTCAAGGTCCCCGACGAGAGCACGCCCCCGTTCACGTTGACCCGGCCGTTGAAGTTCGAGGTGCCGCCGCACGACAACGAGCGCATCGGATTCACCGTGGGGCCTGAGACCTTCCCGGACGGTTCCTTGCCGAGGGCGTACACGTTCACCGCCACCCTCTCAGCGGACGACAAGTCCAGCCTGACTACTGACCCTGTGGTCCTGATGAATCCCCAAAGAACGAAGTCAGTGCTTCAGGCGGCAGAGTCGGCCATGCGGTACGGCAAAGGCGCTACGACGCCCGCTTGCGTGAGGGAGCAGGCGCGCAAGGCGCGCGAGATTGTTGAGGGCGCCACCCTGGTCTCCCCCGAGCTGGTGAAGTACAGCGAAGAACTGAACAGGCTGGCGGCCCTGCCCTCTCCCAGCGAACCCAGCCAGTGAGGAAGCACGCGCGGGCCGGTAGCACCCGGTGGGGCCTGCTTTCTGGCCAACAACATGACCCGGGGATTCCCGGGCCCCTGGGGGCGTTTCCGCAGGCCGGCGTCCGACAGCCATGGCGCGTCACGCCCTAGTGCTGTGACCGGGAAGGTTCGCCGGGTTGCTCGTTGTGCTGGTTGGAAATGAGTTCTCCGACCAGCATGGGGAGGCGGGATGGCGCAACCGGTCCGGGTTCGCAGGCTGACCGAGCAGGAGGGGCAGAAACTCCAGCACATCGTCCGGCGGGGCAGTACCAGTTCTGTCCGGTTTCGGCGGGCGATGATGCTGCTCGCTTCGGGCGGCGGCAGCACTGTCCCGGTGATCGCGCGGCTGGTCCAGGCGGACGAGGACACTGTCCGCGACGTGATCCACAAGTTCAACGAGATCGGGCTCGCATGCCTGAACCCTCAGTGGGCGGGCGGCCGTCCCCGCCTACTCGGTCCTGACGACGAGGACTTCGTCGTCCAGACGGCCACCACCCGCCCGACCCAGCTCGGCAAGCCCTTCACCCGCTGGTCGATCCGCAAGCTTGTCGATCACCTGCGGCGCAACATAGCCAGGCCTGTCCGGATCGGCCGAGAGGCACTTCGATGCTTACTGGCCCGCCGTGGGATCACCTTCCAGCCCACGAAGACCTGGAAAGAGTCCCCGGACCGGGACTTCGACGCCAAACTGGCCCGGATCGAGTACGCGATCAACGAGCGGCCGGACCGCACCTTCGCCTTCGATGAGTTCGGGCCGCTGGGAATCCGCCCCACCGCGGGCTCCTGCTGGGCCGAGAAGAGCCACCCCGACCGCCTCCCGGCGACCTACCGCCGAACCCACGGCATCACCTACTTCCACGGCTGCTACTCCGTCGGCGATGACCAGATGTGGGGCGTCAACCGGCGCCGCAAGGGCATCGACCACACCTGGGCCGCCCTGAGAACGATCCGCGCGGCCCGCCCGGACGGCGCCCCGATCTACGTGATCCTTGACAACCTCTCCGCCCACCTGAACTGGAGAATCCGCAGATGGGCGGCCCACAACAAGGTCGAGCTGTGCTTCACCCCGACCTACGCGTCCTGGGCCAACCCGATCGAGGCCCACTTCGGACCGCTACGGCAGTTCACCCTCGCCAACTCCCACCATCCCAACCACACGGTCCAGACCAGAGCCCTGCACGCCTACCTGCGCTGGCGCAACCAGAATGCCCGCCACCCCGACGTCCTCACAGCCCAACGACGTGAACGCGCCCGCATCCGCAGCGAGAAAGGCATCCGCTGGGGCGGCAGACCACTACAACCAGCGGCCTGACCACCAACCCGGCGAACCTTCCCGGTCACAGCACTAGCTGGGGCCCGGATGACGAACGGCGATGCTACGGAGTTCCGACCGGGGTAGCTCCCGCTGCGATGAGCAGATCAGCAGTTTCGGGATGAGGGCCGTGGATCGCCCACTTCAGGGGGGCCCAGCCCGTGCTGTGATCCTCGTGAAGGTTCGGATCAGCGCCGTGCGCCAACAGTTCGCGCACCGTTTCGGTGTGCCCCCAGCATGCGGCCGCGCACAAGGGCGTGCCTTCTGCGCCGTGTCCGCTGCTCTCGGTGTTCGGAGAGGCCCCAGCCGCCAGAAGCAGACGGGCGATCTCGGTTTTCCCGTTCACGGATGCCTCATACAGAGGGGTGGTGCCCTCGCTGTCCGCTCGATCCGGGTCGACTCCAGCCCACAGAAGCGCCTTGACGACGGCAGTGTCACCGCCCCGAATGGCTTCGAAGAGACGTCGGGAGAGCTTTTTGTGCTGCCGCTGGTTCATGGGGGCCGAGGTTAGCTACCGGATACGTGGCGGGGCCAGTCATATCCACTCGTTGATGGCCGCGACCAGCACGTTCGCCAAGTAACGAACGGCAAGCTTGTCGTATCTCGTTGCCACAGCCCGATGCCTCTTCAAGCGGCTGATCCCACACTCCACCGCGTGGCGCTCGCGGTAGTCGGCCTTGTCGAACTTGGGCGGTCGGCCGCCCAGCGAACCGCGCTTCCTACGGTTGCGAACCTGGTCGGCCTTCTCCGGGATGGTGCACCTGATGCCGCGCCGACGGAGATAGGCGCGGTTCGCGCGGGAGCCGTAAGCCTTGTCGGCTCGGACTCTGTCCAGGCGGGTCCGAGGCCGGCCCGGACCTGCGCGGGGGATCCGGATGGCTTCGAGGACAGGCTGGAACTGCGGGCTGTCGTGCCGGTGTCCGGCGGTGATGAGGAGCGCGAGCAGTTTCTGCCCCTGCTCGACGGCCAGGTGCAGCTTGGTTGTCAGCCCGCCGCGGGAGCGTCCGAGGCCATGGTCGTTGGGCTCGGTGTCGATGCCGCCGGGCGGCTCCTTCTGTAGATCCCCTTCCTTCCGGGCCCCAGCGGCGTGCTGGTGGGCGCGGGCGATGGTGGAGTCCACGCTGACGTCCCAAGCGGTCAGGCCCTTCGCGTCGGCCTCGGCCTGTAGTTGCTCGAGGATCCGCTTCCAGGTGCCATCGCGCTGCCAGCGCCGGAACAGGTCGTAGGCCCGGTCCCAGGGCCCGTACCGCTGTGGAACATCCCGCCACGGGGCGTGGTTCGGCGTGGACGAGGCTGACGCCGACGCGGCGTACGAGGCGCTGGCCGACGAGGAGCGATGGCCGGTGTTCCGGATTCCGTTCCGCG
>NZ_JBSGQV010000055.1:0-25920 GCF_053606025.1 Streptomyces sp. NPDC055254
GAGCGGGACCCTGAGCGCTGGCGCGCTCAGGAGAGAACGGCTTCGCTGCGCTCCGCCGGAAAGCCCTTCGCTGCGCTCCGGGCAGGGCCGGCCCTTCGGGCCGGAGTCCGCCGCTGCGCTGCGGACTGCTGTGGTTCCGCTGCGCTCCACCACAGCTGGGTCAACCCCTCCGCTGCGCTTCGGACCTGACCTTGGGTCACCGGCCGCGCTGCGCGCGGCCGGTGAAGCCTTCCGCTGCGCTCCAGGCTTGTGGCCTGCTTCGCAGTCCAGGGCGGCCCCGGGTCGCTACGCTCCTCGGGCCCTGGGCCCGCTCCGCGGGCGGCTGGCAGCAGAGCAGGGGGTGGGGTCAGATCCCGCGGACCCGCGCGGCTTGCGGCCCCTTTGGGCCCTGCTCGATGTCGAATTCGACTCGCTGGTTCTCCTCCAGGTTCCGGTAGCCCTCCCCCTGGATCTCGGAGAAGTGGACATACAAGTCCGGACCGTCATCCTGGGAGATGAACCCGAAGCCCTTCTCTCCGTTGAACCACTTCACAATGCCCTCCGCCATGCCGTTCTCCTTCATCGTGTGACGACCACGCTGATCTTCCCTCGTGATCACACGGGGAAACCTGACGAGAGGCTCCGGAACGCAGGCGGGAGCGGTACAGTCATCAGTATGCATCACATCGAAGACGATGTGTGTAGCTGTGTAGGATCCCGAGAACATCGCCACCCCCTCTCCGACGGGCCTCCCGTCGCTTCGAATTTCGTGGAGTGCCGAATGCAGAAGTCTGGTGACATCGTACTTCGTCCTCACCAGGAGGAGGCGGTGGAGGCGATTGTCCGGGGGCTGGATATTCCGCCCGGGAAACGGATTCCGGAGGCCGGTCTACGGGCCACGGTGGTGGCCGCGTGCGGTACCGGGAAGACGTTCATCGCCGCTGCGGCGGCGCTCCGTCTGGCCCGGAACGGGCGGGTCTTGGTATTGCTGCCGACGCTGGATCTGCTGACGCAGACGGCCCGGGAATGGCGGCTCGCCGGCCACAGCGGGCCCGCGGTCGCGGTGTGCTCGCTGGAGGACGACCCCACCCTGTGGGCCCTGGGTGTGCGCGCGACGACGTCGCCGCCGCAGCTCGGGCTCTGGCACGGCCGAGGCCCCGTCACCGTCTACGCCACCTACGCCTCCCTCCCGGTCCTCGCCGAAGCGCATGAGGGGGCGTACGGGTTGCCGATGGACGTCTTCGACCTGGTGGTCGTGGATGAGGCGCACCGGACTTCGGGCTCGGCGGGGAAGGCGTGGGCGGACATCCACCACCAGGACGTCATCCCGGCGATGCGCCGGCTGTACATGACCGCCACCCCGCGGATCTGGAAGGAGCGGCCCCCGCGGTCGCGGGCGGAGCAGGAGCTGTACGAGGCGCAGGTGGCCGTCGTGGACGAGGAGACGTCAGGTCGGACGCGGCGGGCGTGGGACCGGCTCCCGAAGGAGCTCGCGTGCTCGATGGACGACGAGAGCGTGTTCGGGCCCGTGGTCTACGAGCTGTCGCTGGCGTCGGCGATCTCCCGGGGGCTTTTGGCGAGGTATCAGATCGTCGTCGCCGAGCTGACCGACCCCGTCGTCACGCCGAAGCGGCTCTTCAGCGAGGAGCGGCACGAGGAGCCGCTTCGGGGGCAGCGGCTCGCAGCGACGCAGACCGCCCTGCTGGAGACCATGGCCGCCCACGGTCTCCAGACGACGATCACCTTCCACCACCGGACCATCGAGGCGGAGGCGTTCGCGGCCGGGCTGCCCCGGGTCGCGGCCCGGCTCCACGCCGTGGACCCGGAGCGGCATCCGGAGAGGGTGTGGTCGGGGTGGCTGTGCGGGGAGCACGAGGGCGCCCACCGGCAGTCCGTGCTGGCCGACTTCGGGCGCCGGGCCGGGCGCGCGGTGCTCAGTAATTGTCGGGTCCTGGGTGAGGGCGTCGATATCCGGAGTACCGATTCGGTGGCCCTGATCGACCCTAAGGGGTCGGCTGTGGACATCGTCCAGGCGATCGGCCGGGCGCTGCGGCAGAAGCCTGGTCAGGGCAAGATGGCGACGCTGATCGTTCCGGTGTTTTTGGCGGAGGATGAGAAGCCGGAGGACATGCTTTCCTCGAACTCGTATCGCCCTTTGATCCGGGTTTTGGAAGGTCTTCGGGCTCACGATGAAAAGGCTGTGGAAATGCTGGCAATTCCGCAGGAGAACCAGAAACGCGTTGTCGATCCGTCGCTTCCGGTCGGTCCGGAGCCCGCCGAGGGCGAGCCGGATGACCGGCTGCTGCTCCGGTTCGCGGCCCCCCGCGACCCCGGGTTGATCGCGAAGTGGATCAGCTACACGGTCATCAACACCGAGCGGCAGGACTGGAAGCGGGGCGTCGAGGCCGCGTACCGCTACCGGCAGCGCGAGGAGCACCTGGACGTGCCCTACGAGCACACCGAGGGCGCGTACCCGCTCGGCCGGTGGCTCTCCGATCAACGCCGCGTATACCGGGCGGGGCAGATGTCCGGGGAGCACGCGGCCGAGCTGGAGGAGCTGGGGATCGTCTGGGACACCGCCAACGCCGCCTTCGCCGAGAACCTCGCCGCCGCGCGCGCCTACTTCGAACTCCACGGGACCCTGGCCGCCCCGCGGCACGCGACCGCCCTGGACCGGGCGATCGGGCAGTGGCTGACGAACGTCCGGCGCCCCGGCGGGCTCGGGAAGGACCCCGACCGCGCCGGTCGGCGGGCGGAGAAACTCGCGGCCGTCGATCCGGACTGGAACCCCCGCGAGAACGGATGGACGGTCGACTGGCAGCGGCACTACGCCTACCTCGCCCAGCTCCTCGCCGCCGGCGCCCGGCTCGACGACGTCGTGCCCGGGGTCACCCTGCACGGCGAGGACGTCGGACGCTGGCTCACCACCCAACGCCGGAACTTCAGCGAGCTCAACGAGGAGCAGCAGCGCAGGCTCGACAAGCTGGGCGTGAAGAAGGCTGTACGGGCGCGTAAGGCGCCAGCGAAGGCGGCTGTGGCGTCCGGGCGGGGCGCGGGCGGTGGGGCGTTCCAGAAGGGCGTGGAGGCGCTCGCGCAATACGTCGCGCGGGAGGGCCGGCTGCCGGGGCGCGGCGTGGTCGAGGTCCTGCCCGACGGGGTGGAGCACCGTACGGGGATCTGGATCGGGAACCAGAAGGCCCGCCGAGACCGGCTCGACCAGGCCCAGCTCGCCGCACTCGCCGGGCTCGGTGTGGAGTGGGCGAGCGGCCCTCGGTGAGTGCGGTCAGCGTTATCCCAGCTGGACCTCTTCGGCCTGCATGCCCTGCTCTCCCCGGGTGGCGACGAAGGTTACGACCTGGCCTTCCTTGAGGGTCTTGACGCCCTGGGCCTGAATGGCCTCGAAGTGGACGAAAAGATCCTCGCCCAACGCGGGCGTGATGCACCCGAACCCCTTCTCGTCGTTGAACCACTTCACCGTGCCGCTCTGCCGACCGCTCACGCTTCCACCAATCTCTCCGAGGATGATCAACGCCGCCATCCCTGCCCACCCCCGGCCCCCGGGAAAACCCACGGCCGTGCTGGCTGACTCACGGGCGCGGGTATTCGTGGCCTGGCGGGGGGTAGTCCTGGCCGGGGAGTTCGGCGACTCCGAAGAGGACGATCCGCTCGAACTCCGACAGCTCCCTGGGCCGCCCATCGTCGGCGGCTTCGTCGATCGCCTTCAGCAGCCGCATCGAGCGCTCCTGATCGGCCCTGGCCCGCGCCGAGGACGGCGGCACCGGCACAGAGGCCTCCGGCGCGGGTTCAGCGGCCTGCGGGAGGTACAGGGCGCCCGAGCGCCACGCACCGCCCAGCACCACCCCAGCCAGCAGGGTCAAGGCCATGCCTGCGAGCTCGCACCCGGACCACTGCGCCCACCAGCCGGCCGTGGCCAGCACGAGCCCCGCCAGCACGCTCACGCCGGCCCGGCGCTGCCTGCCCGTCATCACCATCCGTCTCCCCCTTCCTCGCGGTTCTTCCCCGGTCAGGCGCCGGGCGCGGTGCCCGCCTCGCGGGCGGCGTGCTGCTGGACTTCCTCCGAGGGCGCCACCAGCGGCCCGACCGGAGGCGGGGCGGGCTGCGGCCGGTACACGGCGCCCCGGTACAAGGTGGCCACGCCCGCCGTGCCGGCCAGGACCGACAGGACGAAGTCCGCCTGCACCATGCCGAGGTGGCCCGCCCGCAACGCGGCCGCGAACAGCAGGCCGGTCAGCAGCAGGCCTTCGACAGCGATCCGGTCCCGGTCCGACAGCGCCCACCAGGCCGCCCGTACCCGGTCCGTCCACGCCCGGACGCCCCGCCCGCGGCGGCCGGGTGTGGGAGCCGCCGCCGTCACCGCGTACGCCCCGCGCCCCTGGCCGGTGCGGTCTGCTGCCGGTGGGCGGGGACGGCGGCTTCGGTCGGGGCCTGCTGTCCGGGGGCCGCCGCGGCGGGCGTGGTGGTCGAGCGGGAACGGGCGGCCGTCGGGGAGACGCGGACCCGGGACGCGGGCGCGGCCGGCGCCGAGGGCGGTGTCGTCAGGGAGTGCAGGGTCGCGTCCACGAGACGCCCGACCGTGGTGGAGGACGGGCCGTCCTTCCACGTGGTGTCGGCCTGGAGGCGCGCCAGGTGCGCGGCGAGGAGACCGGTGCCGCCCTGGTCGCGGATCTGGTCCATGCGGTGAGCCAGCCGAGGCCACTGGCGGGAGCCCACCAGAAGACCCGCCTGCGTCTCGGGGAGGACGTCCTTGACGACGCCGACGATCACGGCGTGCGCGAGCCGGTTGACGCCGAGCTGCTCCAGCGCCTTCGTGCGGTCGCCGAGGTCCAGGTCCCGGGGCACGGCCAGGCCCTCGGTCAGCGGGCCCCACGAGCGCTTCGCGTCCGTACTCGCGGGTGGCGCCCACTGGTTGACGGCCTCCCGCACCGGCGCAGCAGCGGGGGCGGGGGTCGGAGCGGGTGCGGGTGCAGTGCCCGGAGCCGGGGCGGGTGCGGGTACGCGTCCCGCCGGAGGCGCGCCCCACGGGTCGCCGGAGCTGCCCATGCGCGAGGCCAGCTCGTCCCGGGCCGGCGGCGCTACAGCAGCGGGGGCGGCGGTGGGCGCCGGGGTTGCCGGGGCGGGGGCGGGTGCTTGGGCGGCGGCCGCGGTGGTGACGGCGGCGACGGCCTGGTCGACGCCCGCTCCGGCGGCGTGCGCGTCGAGGAGGATCCGGGCGACGTCGATGCCCTTGGCGTCGAGCTGGCCCATCGCGGCCGCGATGTCAGGCCAGGCCGGGGAGGCGAGGATCGCGTCGCGCACCAGGCCGCCCGGCATCGTCGCCTTGAGGAGGTCGGCCCACTGGTCGGTGCCCTCCGCCTTCGTCCGGGCCGCGTTCGCGGCGACGGCCTGGTGGACTGCGGCGGTCATGCGGCCCATCTGCGGCAGGAACGTGCCGAGGTCGACACCGGCCTGCTGGAGACCGACGAGCTGGCGGGCCATCACCGGCCAGTCCCCACCCTCCATCAGCTCGGCGAGGATGTCGTCGCCGAGAACGCCGCGCAGCTGGTCGGCCGACCAGCCCGGGGCCATCTTCTCCGCGTCCTCGCTGAGTTCCTCCTCCTTGCCCGTGAGGCGTTTTTGGGTGGCGCGGCGGACCGCGTCGGTGATGGTCATCATCAGCCGGTAGGCCATCGCGGCCGTCTGCGCGGCCTCGCCGAGCGCTTCGGAGAACGGCTCGGGCTGGGGCGGATACGTCATCGGCAGGAAGCTCCCTCGGTCAGGGGTCAGCGCGTACGGGACGGGCCCGGCCGACCGGGATCCGGGCGCGGCCGGACCGGTACACCGGTAACGGGCGCGACCCCGGGCAGGCCACGGCCCTGTGTGCGCACCACCCGACCGGTACGCGGCTTCGCCGCCGGGGGCGGGGCGCCGGTCAGGCCGGCTGCTTCCCTCAGCAGGACGGCTGCGTCGGAGGCGGCTTTCGCCTGCGCGCGGAAGGCCTGCGCGCGGTGCCAGTCGGCGGCGGCCTCCACCGCCTCCACGAGCGCGATCAGCAGCGTGAGGACCACCGCGGCGCCGCCGCCCCGGGCGCGCGTGGGGCCCGCTCCAAGGCCCGGGTCGAGGCGCGCCATCCGGCACGGGCGCGGCCCTCCAGGGAGCGGGCGCCGGGGGCGCGGGCGGCCTGCTCGAAGGCGTCGGCCGCCGCCTGCACACGGTGGCGGACCAACGCCGGGGCGTGCGCGGCGGCGACCGCCAGGAGGTCGCCGAGGGCTGCGACATCCCCGGCTCCTTCGTCCTGCCCGGCGCGGCCCAGGAGTACGGACGCTTCGCGGATCCGGTGTTCGGCCAGCGCCCAGTCGGCCGGGGTGACGAGCGGGGTGAAGCGTTCGCGGACGCGGGGCAGGGACAGGTCGTAGGCGAGCGTCGATCCGGATAACCAGACCGGGCGCATGCCGCCGTCGGCGCGGTCCCCGGGCAGCGCGACCGCGTACCCGAGCAGGGCGCCGTCGTCGTCGCGGCGTTCACGCACGCGCAAGCCCGCGTCCCGGAGACGGTCGAGGAAGTCGGTGTCGCCGTGGGCGAGGGCGGCGGCCTGGCGGACGGTGCGCTGCAGGGACTCCCGGGCGGTCTCCGTCAGGCCGCGGCGGGCGGCTTTCTCGGACTCGCCGGTGACGGGGCGGCGGCGCGCGGTGCGGTCCAGAGGTGACATCGGGGTGAGGCCCCAGCGGGCTTCGAAGACGCGGGCGGCGGTGTGCATCGCGGGGATGTCGCCGCGTACGCGGGGGTGCCGGCCGTCCTGGCGGGCGAGGGTCGCCAGGATGTGGATGTGGTCCTCCGCGTGCCGCACCGCGATCCACCGGCAGGCCTGTTCGTCGCCGTGCTCCGCGATGCCCGCGGCGTGCACCATGGCGGCCGCGACCTCGCTCCATTCCGCGTCTGACAGCAGCCGGTCGCCGGGGGCGTTGCGGACCGAGACGTGCCACACGTGCTCTTCCGGCTTCGGGCCGCGCAGTGCTTCCACGGGGGCGTCCAGGAGGAGCGCCAGGTCGGCGAGCGTCATGCGGTCCGGGGTGCGGGCAGGGCACGGGAGATCCGGGTCCCAGGCGGCGACGAGGTGGGGGTCGACGTGCTCGTCACGCTCGCCCGGACCGAAGAGGTAGTCCAGGAGGTCGATCGTCGTCGAACCCGTGGCCGCCTTCTTCGGCATCACGACCGCGGGCGCTCGCGGAACTGGATCGGCTTCTCGGAGCCGCGTCCTGGTCATTCCGAATCCAGGGACGGCACGATGAGGCTGTCCAGGCCCTGCACAAGGCGCTGCCGAAGGTTCCCGCAGGCGTGCGGTCGCTGTGGAACGAGATCACAACACCCTTGCCGCGCACGCGCCCGAAGAGGTGTGAGCGGCGATGCCGCGGGGGGCAGTCTGTTCCGGCGCTGACATTGAAGCGCCGGAACAGCGCTGGCAGGAACTGCTCCAGGAGCACCCGGGCCGCAGTCGCGTCCTTGAGTTCGTCGTGGCCGAACCGGAAGACCTCGTAGCCCCTGAGCTTGAGGTCCCGGTCGCCGGCCATCGTCTCCGCGTACTTCGCGCTGTCGGGACGCTGGCCGCGGTCCCGGGTGTAGTGCTGGGAGCCGTCGACTTCGAGCACGATGCGCTGTCCGTGGGGGAGCTAGGAACAGCCACCCCCGCGACAGCCGATCCATCCCGAACTGGTCGGGGAACAGCAGCCACTTAGTCACCTCATGACAGCGACCCTGCCCGCTACCAACCCTATGACCAGGCCCTTCAGCACCCTGTCCCGCTGACACCCACCCAATGCCACCAACGCGCCCACTCACAGCAGCGCCGGGCCCTCGGGCAAGTCAGTACAGCAGGACGTGGGTCATGAGGATGTGAGGCGGGTCGGCGTCCAGCACGATGACGTACTCGGCGAGGCCGAGCGCGCCCTCCTCGCCGAGGGGAAGGCGGCGCTGCTGAGGCCGGCGCGCGGACGCTGTACTTCCAGGGATCATCCCTGCGGTCTCGCTGATAGAGACCATCGCAGCGACGAGCGCGCCGAACACCTCCGGCGAAAGGGCAGGGTCCATCATCAGCTGCGCGACTTCTTCCGACAGTTCGCACGGAAGCCCACCGTCGTACGGCTCAGTCAACGGGGAGGCCCGCCTCCCGGCGTCGCGTCATCAGTTCACTGAGCGAAACCTTTGGCATCGTGCCCGCCAACGCGGCATCCGCACGCCGGTCTGCCTCAGGATCCGTGTCGAGCATCGCCTCCAGCCACCACCGCCGCAGGACGTTCTCGGCCTTCTCCGGCGCGGCGGCCAGCAACTCGCGGTAGAACTCCATCCGGCGCTCCCCGGACAGCGCGGCCGCGATGCCGTCGGCGTTGCGCGGTACCCGCTCCGGCTCGTGCCCGTGAATCGGCTGTGCCGTCATCGTGTGCCCCTTTCCCTCAGCTCCGAGTCTGCCCTGACTTCGGACCTGCGGTCGACCCGCTGCGGGGGAACGGTCGCTGCGCGCTGCGCACTCCAGTAGGCGGCGGCGCTGGCCGTGACGTGGGCGTCGACGTCACCGAAGTCCCCCGGCGTGTCGGACGACGTCAGAACGTCGGTGGGAGACGACACGAGATGTCAGTGGTCGGCGACATGAGGTGTGTCAGTAGGCGGGGACGGTTCGGGGAGCATCCGGAGGCTGTACGCGACCTGGTCGGGGAGGACGTCGATCAGGTCACCGCGGGTGACTTTGTCGGCGGCGGCAAGGTCTTCGAGGGCTTGGCTCTGGGCGGTGTTGCCTGGGGCGATGCCGCCGTCGACCCAGAAGCGGAGGAGGACCTCCGCCTCAACGGGCTGGATCGGGCCGCGCATGGACGCGTGGGGCCTCTTCCGCCTGGCGAGGGCATCAACCGGGTACGAGTCGAGGACGTCGAGGCGCGGGGGCCCGAGCGCGGGAGGCGTCCCGAAAGGCGTCCCGAAACCGGCAGGTGCGGCGGAGAAGCGGGACGGGTATTCGGGACGGGCCGTGTCGAGCGGCCAGGCGGGAGGGGAACCCGTGAACGGCGACCTGGACGAGATCCCCGCGCCGAGCTCGTCGGCGCGAACCGTGCCAGCGCTGCGGGGCAGCGCCCGGCTCAGCGCAGCTGCTTCAGCAGTTGGGCGAACGAGACGGTCTGAGTGGCGGCTGTCAATTGCACGAGGTCGAGGTGGCTCTCGTGGGCTTGATACCACGGGGAGATTTTGCCCGCCCTGTCGATCGGCGAGACGTTGACGGCGAAGTCCTCGTCCACTTTATTGTTCACGTAGCGGATCGACAGCACGTAGCGCGGCTTGCGCGTCACATTCAAGAGGTTGCTGTTGTAGCGCAGCCGACCGAGGTTGATCCCGATGTCCCCGCACTTGGCGCAGTCCACACGCTTAATGGCCTCGCCCTCGTCCGGTTTTTCCGGTTTTTCCCACGACCAGTGTGTCGTTCCGAACTCGGTGTCAACGGAGCCACGGTCCAGCCGCATCGCGATCAGGTGGCTGGACACTTGGAGGGAGTCGAAGGGCGCGTTCCGGGGCAGCTGGATCACCTTTTGCCTCACAAACCGGTCCCCCGGGCCAAACCAGCCGCCGGGGCTCCCCAGGGACCCCCTGTAGACGAGGGTGTATGTGGGTGAGCCCGCGTAGAGTTGGTTCTCGCTCCGACCCTCGCGCGAGTCCGGGATCCGCTTCTCGTTCGGTCTGGACTTCGACGACCCGCCCTCTACGGTGACCACGCTGCCGAGCACCCAGAACGGCACGGTCCCCGTGTTCTCCAGGGTGACGGTCATCGGCACGTGCATGATCGGCTTGCCCGCATCGGGATCGGCGTACGGGGTGCCGAAAGCCACCTGGTACCTAGATCGTTCAAAGGTGGTGGCGGGCTGGTAGAGCCCCGAGTACGCCAGGTTCATCGCCGCCAGAAGGCCGGACGCGGTGACCCCGAGTGCAAAGCTGCGAGGATGGGGGATTCCCCGCCATGGCTTCTCCCGGCACACCCGCCAAGTGGCCCACAGGGACCACACCCACAACGTGAGATAGCTGAGGAAGTACGGGAAGTACTCCTTCTGCTGCAGCCAGAGGGCCAGCAGCAGGCTGCACACGACCAGGGCGATGACCACCCCGACCAGGGCGACAGCGCCGGAATACTTGAAGACCCGCTTGCCCCAGTGGTCGAAAGCCCCCGCCGCCGCCACGGCCTGGAGGAAGCCGCCCACGACGAACATCCACCCCATGACGCGGCCCGCGAATGTCAGTGCCTCGAAGGCGTCTGGAAGGCCGATGTCGATCAGCAGGGCCGCGGATGCGAGCAGACCTGCTACCAGCAGCGCCAGCACCGCACGCCGCCCAAGCGACCGGTCGGGCCAGGTGTCAGGGCCTCCCCCGTGCCAGGCCACCGCCGGGTTGACGGCCGGCTCCCTCTCTTCGGGGATCCCGGACCGGGTCAGTAGCCGACGGAGCTCCCGCAGCGACCAGGCCCAACCGACGGTCACCCCGTCCACCCGGACCTCACGCAGGCCACGGCTGTCCGGAGGATTGACCACCGCCCGCTTCTGATGGTTCATAAGGTCAGGCTCTCCGCCGGGACCCCGTCATGCATCCCTGGATGCTCCGGTTGACCCGCCCCTCCAAACCCGACCTCGCCGTGGCGCCACGCTCGCGCGGGCCAGCGACCGCTACGTTCGGTATCACGTTCGTGGCAGCACGACGATGCAGAAGAGGCACAGCACTGACCCACGCCGTGTCGCCGACCACTGACTCGTTCTCCTGACAGATGGCGGACGGAGAGTAGATATCACCCGGGTGCGGAGTTGTTTGCGGTTCATGGAGGGGGCGAAGTCGGCCGGCCCGAGTAGAGGCACTTCAGCTTCCTGGATCAGGAATTACACCGAACGACGTTTACACTCTCGCGCCACATCAGCGCCTGCGGAGAAACGCCGGGAGCGCCACCTGCGCATGCCCGTGAATGTGGCTGGCGGCGGCGTCTCGCAAAGCATCGTGGGCGCTGGTGGCTGCTGCGCGCGCGGTGTCCAGGTCATTAGTGGCATCGTCAATGGCGCAAGTTGTGGCAACGACGTCCTCAGCGAGGCGGAGAACTAAGATGACGTCTTACCCAGGGGGCGCTCCAGCACGCACGTCGGGCTCACCGTTCGGCCGCCGAGCTTCTCAAGTTTGCCTGCCGCGGTCTCCACCCGCCTGTGCGCCTTCGCAGCCGCCTGCCCGACCTCGCGCCAGTCGGCGGCCGCGTCCGAGCTCGCCGCCTGCGCCGCCTCCAGCCGCTCGCCCAAAGCCCTTATCTCCGCCTCAACCACAAACATCGCGGCCGCCGCCCTCGTCAGCTGGCCCTCTGCCCACCGTGAGGCGATGTCGTCGTTGGCGAGGACCGCGTGGAGAATCTGCTCGTCCTCATGGAGGGCCGGCTCGCTCACCGTCTGTCCCGCCTCGGCGGCAAGCGAGCGTGCAGTGCCCGGAGGCTGCCGATCATCACATGTTGGTCATGCGAGAGCTTCCTCAGCTGCTTGCCGTCCAGTGTCCGGTGGGCCCTACATAGTGCCTCGCCGAGCTGGAGGAGTTGCTGTGCTTCCCCGCGGTCCCCAGTTCGTCAAGGGTAACGCCATGGAAAATAAAGCGGCGCCTCACACCGCTACCAGCGTGAGGCGCCTTCATCCTTGTTTTATACAGTCTGCTCCAGAAGAATCCAGGAGACGCACTCGGGCCTATCCCCTGTGCGAGTCCGGCAGAACTCTTCGAGAGCTTTACGAACTTGCTCCAGGGGGATCGCGGCTTCGGCCGGGTAGTAGCTGGGAGTTCCCGAATCCGAGATCAAGTGGGGATCGAATGACGGGGGATTTGGATTGCCGGACGTCCAGATGAACTGGGAGACATGATGTTCATCGGAACCTTCGGGACTGTCGGGAGTCCACCACTTCAACGCGCCATACCCGTTCTGGGTATTCACCGTGACGTAGAGGTAGTTCCTCGGCCACCTTACGTCTGTCTCCTCCGGATACTTCCCCTCGACGATACTGACTACTGCCTTTTCTGGCATGATCGCATATCCGTCGGGAGTCATAGATCCTTGCGGCAGGTCGTTCATGATGTGCTCGATGAGGTCATCGATCTCGTCATCAGTCCTGGCATAGATGGAGCCCTTATGCGTGGATCCAAGAACGATCATACCGCGCCTTCCAATCATACGGTTTCTACTACCTTGCGACTGTACCGCGAAGCCTGATGGGATCCTTCATGCCGGGGTAGTGCACGACCAAAGTTTGGTCGGTATAGAGCAGCGCAGGAACAGCCTGCTGACATCCGGCCGCGATCCCGGCTCCTGGCTTTGGGCACACATAGTTCTTATTGATCACAATATGCATTTCCCCGGGGCCACCCTTGGTTCGCATTTCCCAAGCGAGCTTGACCTCGGCATGGTGCGAGACGTTCGCATATCCGCGAAAATCCGGGAAATCTTTCGACCCTTGCAGGAACCTGTTTATCTCTTCCGAATTCAGACCCTTACCGCTCTTAATGGTCGTATTCCACAACGGCTTGCCATCAGGGTGGAAGGCGAATCCCTCAGTCGGCATGCCTTCCGGCGAAGCGGGAAGTCTATCGAATGCCTGCTTGACCCAGATGGGGCAGGTCTCGTCGGTGTTGTGGACGAGGACCGGAGTCGTGCCGGTTGAAACGTAGTAGGTGTGAAGGTCGTCGACCGTGAGGTCGTAAGCAGGCTGCAGGCCCTTCCACTGCTCGGTCTCACCGATCAGAACCGTGGTACCGACCGGTGTGCGCAGCGCGTCACCGGCCCGGAGGTCGACGGCGTCGATCCACCGCTTGCGATTTTCGACCCAGTACGGGTGGTGGTCGGTCGAGACCAGATCGGAGCTGTCCGTCAGCGTGACGCTCGTGAAGTCCCGG
Organism: Streptomyces sp. NPDC055254; assembly: GCF_053606025.1. Taxonomy (NCBI): domain Bacteria; kingdom Bacillati; phylum Actinomycetota; class Actinomycetes; order Kitasatosporales; family Streptomycetaceae; genus Streptomyces; species Streptomyces sp. NPDC055254. The sequence continues at coordinate 12,904 of NZ_JBSGQV010000055.1, forward strand.
TCGCCCGGAGTGAGGATCGTGCGGGTGACGGCACGGGGGCCGGTCTCACCGCTGGTCGGGTCGGTGGCCGTGACCAGGTCCCCTACCGCGATCTGCTCGATAGGACGGTGTGAGCCGTCAGCCATCAGGACCTTGGTGCCGGCGGGGAAGCTATGGGCAGCCTCAGTGAGGCAGCTCAGTGAGCGGCGCACCGCGCGAAGGGACTTTATGCCTTCGATGGCATCGTCGACTTTGGTGAGGAGCTTGAGTCGACCGATCGGCAGCGCGCCGGCTGCTGCCATGACGCAGTTCAGGCCGGTCGGATTCTGGATGCAGTCCTTGACATCGTTGAGCCCGGTAAGCTCCCACACGATCGCGCGCATTGTGGGGTCGATGGGGACCTGGATCATGGAGTTGCCCGGGTCCAGGGCACACGCCATGATCGGCGCCATCGTTTCGCGGGTCGGATGGGGTACGCAGATCCGCTTGGGCTTGGCTTGCTGCTGCTGCTTGCGTTCCTCCTCGGCCTGACGGCGGGCTTCGGCTTCTTCTTTCTCCCTCAGGACGAGGACGGCCTTCCAGGCTGTCTTTGCCTCGCCCTCGGCCGCTTCCTTGCTCTTGCCGGCTGCGAGCGCCGAGTCACGCGCGGCGTTAGCGGAGGTGGTGGCGTCGCGGGCGGACTGGCGGGCGTAGGCGGCGGAGAATGCGGCGTCTGCGGCGGAGTCCTCGGCTGCCTTGGCGTCTTGTTCGGCGCGGTTGGCGGCGCTGCGTGCAGTGGTGGCGGACTTCGCCGCGTTGGCCGCGGAAACGGCGGCGGCGTCTGCAGACACCTTCGCGTTGGCCGCGTACTGGGAGGCGGCGGTCGCGGACTTCGTCGCCTCGGCTGCGGCGGCGTCAGCTTCTTCCTTGGCCTGTTGGGCCCTGGCCGCTGCTTCGGCGGCGCGCCACCTGTTCTCCATGGCCTTGGCTGCGATCTGCTGGCCTTCGGCGAGGAGTCGTTCGATGAGGTTGATGTGGTTGGCGGCGAGGTCGTCCTTGCGCCGGGCCATGTGCTGGCCCGTGGTGACGAACTCGTGGAGCAGGTCCGGGGATCCTGCGAGGGCGATCTTGGCGGCGGCGATGACCTCGGGGCCGCCGGTGTTGGTCAGGGTTGCGGCGATGACCTTCTCGTCGGTGACGCGTTCGCCGTACTGGGTGACGTGCAGGAAGGTGGCCAGAGCCTTGGGAGTGCCGTCGGCCAGGGCCTTCTTCGCAGCTTCCCTGACGCTGGGGCCGCCGGTGCTGGTGAAGCGGGCGACATCCACCTTCATGTCGTCCAGGCCGGCCGTGTACTGACCGGTGGTATGGAAGGCCTCGATCTGCGCAGGGGTGCCCTTAAGAGCCTCGGTCGCTGCGGTACGGACCGCCGCGTAGGGGCTCTCGGTGCTCAGCTGGACGACACGCTCGCGTATGTCGTGGTGGACGGCTTCCTTCCAGCGGGTGCGCAGGTAGTCCAGGACGTCTTGGTCGCTGCCGGCCAGGGCGCGGGCGGCGGCTTCCTTGTGCCAGGGGCCGAGGAGCTTCATGGCCTGCATGGCGAGCTGGCGGCCCTTGGCCGCCGTCGCCTTCACATCCACATCCGGCCGCGCTGCTTCCTGGGCCAGCGTGGTGGCGGTGGTGTTGAGGGCGAGGGCGTCGGCCTGGGTGGACGCTGAGGCGGAGATATGCCCGTTGCTCGCGTCCTTGATGGATCGAGCGCGTTCGATGGCGGCGTCAGTGCGCGTCTTCAGATCCTCGGCTTCGCCTTCGCGGGCGATGTCGAAGGTCTCCTTCGCCTTCGCCACCGCCGCAACTGCCGCCTCCGCGGCGATCTTCGCGGCGTCGGCGTTCTTCTTGGCCTGCGCCGCGTAGATGGCAGCATTTCCTGCCTGTGTAGCGGCTTCCTCCGCGTAGCCGGCCGCCTTGATGGCGTGCTCGGCGGCCTTGTTCGCCGCATCCCGCGCCCCATAAGCGGCGGTCGCGGCGCGCTGTGCGAGCGCGGCGGAGCGGTCGGCGGCGGCATCTGCGGCGTTGGCGTGGCGGCGTGCATCAGCCGCGGCCTGACGCGCCTCGGCCGAGTGGCCGCCCGCTGCGTCCGCGTACCCGTTCGCCTCATCCGCCGCGTCAGCGGCAGCCCGAGCGTTGGTTGCGGCGCCCTTCGCCGCGGTCGAAGCCAGACCAGCGGCAGCCGAGGCCATGCCCGCCTCGTTCGCGGCCTTCGCCGACTCCGTGGCTGCCTGAGCTGCAGCGCGCGCGTCCGCAGCGGACTGGCGTGCCTTCTCCGCGTCACCCGCGTTACCCGCGGCCGCGATCGCCGCGGTGTACGCATTGTTCGCCGCCCGCGCGGCGGAAGCCGCAGCCGACGCGGTCTGCGTCGCAGCCAGCGCGGCCCGGCGTGCCGCCCGGTTCGCGGCGTTCGCAGAGCCGATCGCTTCCTGCGCCGCCGAAGCCGCCGCACGAGCGGCAGCGGCCGCCTGCTGCGCCTTCACCGCCGCCAGCTGCGAATCACTCTGCGCGGCCTTGGTCTCCAGCGCAGCCTTCTGCGCGAGCTCCTTGGCCTTCTCCGACGCCTCGACTGCCTTCTTCGAAGACTCCTCAGCAGCCTTGGTGGCGTCCTGGGCCTGCTTGCCGGCCTCCCTCGCCTGTTCCATCAACTCCGAGATCGTCGCGTACTCCTGGTCCCGGTTCCGGGCGACGAACTGCCCGATCTCCAGGAACTCGACGATGTCGTCCGGGGTCCCCTTCAGCGCGACCTTCGCGGCCGCCTTCACGTTCGGGCCGCCCGTGCTCGTCAACCGGGCAACGTCCACCCGGTTGTCATCCTTGCGCTCCTCGTACTGACCTACCGCCAGGAACCGCTCGCGGTCATATGAGGTGCCCAGCAAGGCCGCCTTGCCAGCATCGCGGACCCCGGGCCCACCCATGCCGACCATCCGTGCGATGTCGACCTTGCGGTCCTCATCGAGCGGACCCTCATAGCCAGTAAGGAGGAACTGTTCGAGGTCCGCGGGGGACTTCATCCAGGCGATCTTCGTGGCCTCACGAACCCCAGGACCGCTCGTCGACATCAGCAGGGCGGCATCAACCCGGTTGTCGTCGTGCTGGAGCGCCGGAGCCTCGTCCAGGAACCTGCGGATCGCGTCATCGCCACCCAGCAGAGCCTGCTCCGCCGCCTCCTTGATGCCCGCCCCACCCGTCTCCCAGTAGCCGACAATCTGCCGACGCAGGTTCACCGGATCGGACTGCGTATCGGCCGCCAGCGCTGTGGGCGCACCCAACAGTCCCGACAGCAGACCGGTGGCCAGCAATGCATGCAACGCGCGCCTACGTACTCCCGAACCAAATGGCCGGGAGGATATATGCCGTTTCACGGCAACCCCTCAAAAATAGAAACACTTAAGCCCCCTGGGAAGAATTCACCAGTAACCAGGAAAGCCTGAGGGGCTACTCCACTGCTGGTGACCGATCGCACGCGATCACCTGGAGCCGCATGATCGTACAGCCAGCCAACCCCCGGACTCCATCAGGGTCCTGGCAAGGTTTGCAAGCGCACCTACAGCACCTACCGAGTGGGCAGTATGCTCCTTTTTTCTAGATTTTTTGCCCGTAGATCCATCGCCTCAGCGGATAGTTGTACGGCTCGCAAAGATTCGCAGATGAGATGTTGATCACGATCTGAGACCGCTGACCGCGATCTTCAATGTGATTGAATCTGCTGAAAACTGACGGGGCCTTTGTGTCCCGTCCCCTGAATTTTTGAGAGGGCCATAATGGCTATATCCCGTGCGCGTAAGGCCTTGTTCGTGGGTCTCGCCTCGGTGTTCACGGCGACCACCGCGGCCATCGGTGTCGCCTACGCCGTCCCCGGAACCGTGACCGCCACGGCCGCCGACGAGATGCCGTACGCCATCGAGGACTTCGGCTACCCGGACGCCGCAAAGATCGAGGCGGAGAAGGCCATCATCCTCAAGCGCGGCGACGGCAACATCCTCCTCACCGCCTGCGACGGCGCCCAGGACATCACCGTCAACACCCGTTCCGGGCTGAAGGACTACTGCTTCGACGTCAAGGCCAAGCCCGGCTACCTCACCCTCTCGGTGCCCAAGGCCTACGGCATCTGGACCGGCGACGCGGCGGTGAAGAGCACCATCGAGGCCGACGGCAAGACCACCGTCATCAACGCCCCCGCCAACGACTTCACCAGCTTCGGAGAAGCCACCGCCGAAGGCGTCACCTCCGCCCTCATCGAGCTCCGCGTCACCGGCTGACCCAGCCCATCGGGCCATCTGCGGCATGACAGCCCTCTGGCACCTGCCGCCCGCGTTCTCTCGAAGAAATCCTTAGGAAGACCATGTCTCACACACGTCCGCGCACCCGGTGGATGGCCACGGCCCTGACCATCGCAGGCACCACCGCGCTCATGCCCGCCGGCGCCGCCCTGGCCGCAGTCGGAACCCCCGCCGTCGCCGGGCAGTACACCCACACCGCCAAGCTCAACATCGGCGACGAAGCCAACAGCCGCGCCTGCTCCGCCGTCCTCGTCGACGCCAGCTGGGTCCTGACCGCGACGAGCTGCTTCGCGAAGACCCCCGGCGCAGCGGTCGTGGCCGGGAAGCCGGAGCTGAAGGCCACAGCCAAGATCGGCACAGTAACCCTCGACGTGGTCAGTATCGTGCCGCGCAGTGACCGTGATGTCGTGCTCGCGAAGCTGTCCAAGCCCGTCGCCGACATCACGCCCATCAAGCTCGCCACCGCGCAGCCTGCCGCAAGCGCCGCGGTGACGGCAGCCGGGTTCGGCCGTACCAAGACCGCTTGGGTGCAGGGGAGTGTTCACACCGCCGCGTTCGGTGTCGCCTCCGCGGATGCCACGACGCTGGCTCTCACGGGCAAGGGCACCGATTCCATCTGCCAGGGCGATGCGGGCGGGCCCCTGGTCAACAGCAAGGGCGAGCTGGCCGGTATCAGCAGCCGTTCGTGGCAGGGCGGCTGCCTGGGCACGCCCGCTGCGGAGACCCGCACCAATGCCGTCGCCGCGCGCGCGGACGGTCTCCAGAAGTGGATGCAGCAGGAGATCCTCGCCCAGACCATCGGCTGGAAGACCTCGGCCGTCGTGCAGACCGGCGTGAGCGTCTACCAGGGTCTGCGGCTCTCCGACGGCTCCTGGACCGACTTCACCGACGTCCAGACTGAGGCCGGCAACGTCGTCGGGGGGATCAAGAACTGGGCCGTGACCGCCGCCGGAGTCGGCAGCGACACCCACGTCATCGCGGTGGGCGGCGACGGCCTTCTCCGCCACACCGTCCGCTCCATCGACGGCACGTGGACGAAGTTCGGCGACATCAACGCCGTCGCAGGCGCCCTCGCCAACGTCACCCAGATCTCCACCGTCTCCATAGGCAACGACCTCCACGTACTGGCCATCTCCGACGGCAAGGTCTTCCACACCATCCGCAAGGTCGACGGCAACTGGACGAAGTTCGGTGATATCTCCGCCGTTGCCGGCCCGATCGGCTCCGTGGCCGACATCGCCACCGCCAGCGTCGGCGGCCAGCTCCAGGTCATGGCCGTGGCCGGCGGCAAGGCCTACCACACCATCCGGAACACCACCGGCAACTGGAACCTGTGGGGAGACGTCGCGCAGGCCGCCGGCCCCACCGGCCCCATCACCGCCGTCTCGATGGCCGGCATCGGCAACGACACCCACATCGCCGTCACCACCGACAGCGGCACCAAGCAGCACCACGCCATGCGCAAGAGCACCGGCGCCTGGGACCCCTTCGCCAACCTGAGCAGCGTCCTCGGCACGATCACCACCAGGTCCGTCAGCGTCACCCACGTGGACGGTGAACTGCAGCTGGCCGTCGTCACCAGCGACTACAAGATCCTGCACACCATCCGCCGCGCCGACCGCACCTGGGCCCCGACCACTCCCGTGACCCCCACCGGGGTCACAGGCAACCCGGGAAACATCACCATCACCGGCACCCTCTAAAAGAGACCGGCCAGTATCGGGTCCGGCGCCACCCTTAGTGGAGTAGCGCGGGCCCGGTCGTCGGGCCACCAGGGAACCGAACGCAGTCCCCTCGGCGGTGAAAGCGCCGCCGAGGGGACTGCTCGTCAGTCGACCCTTGTCTTGCCGGCCACACGTTCACGTTCCCTTGGGGTACCACTTCATGTCCTTGAGCCAGCCAGAGCCACCGCCAGCCGCGGACGCAGCCGCCGACCAAGCCGAGCCGGCAGTCTCCATATGGGCGACTCGGCGCCCTGTACATAAACGCCCACTACCGGCGGCGGCACGAGGCCTGAGACTGGCATGCCCAAGCCCTGCGGCACCTGTTCAACCGCGTGCTCGGCTAACTCCACCACTGCCTCCAGAACCGGGTGCACTTCGATGCATCCATCGCGTTTCCTCCTCCCGCCGCAGCTGGATGATCGCTGAGGATCCGGCTCATGACAGGCTGTCCCCCTGAGCACGGAGGGGGGAGCCATGGCAGAAGTCGGCGGATGGATCTGGGAACGCAACCTGCGGTCGTTCCTGGAACTGCTGGCGCACTACGTGGGCTACGGCTTCGATGCCACCGACTGGGAGACGGTGGCACTGGCGCTCGAGGCGACCGACGACGAGCGGATCGACGGCTGGTACTCGTATCCCTTGGTCGGCGAGCATCGACGGGTCGAGATTCGGCTTGCCCGCGCGGTCGGCGGCGATGAGGTCAGGCTGGCCGTGAAGGGAGCCCTGACGCCCGAACTGGAAGTCCGTGTAGACACCCTGCTGGCCGCCTTTGCAGCTGGCTGACCAAGGTCAACTTGACCCGTTAGCCGCATGAGGTGTCTTTCCCACGCAGTAGCCGTGGGAAAGAGGTGCGCTTCACTGCCCGGCCGCCGGCGAGGACGAGACGGTGCCGGGTCGCGGTGTTCGGTGCGGTGCGTCCCCCAGCTACCGCTGGGAGGGGCCCCTCGGCGGAGGGCTGCGGCTCGTACTGAACATCCGTGATGGGGAGTGGTGAACTCGGTGGCGAAGTCCTTGTAGAGGGTTTGGTCGGGGTTGGCGCTGTCGGCGAGCTGGTCAGGGTCGGCGAGCGGGACGTAGAGCTCCAGGTAGGGCAGCAGGCCCATCTGCGGGCCCGCCGACCGTGGTGAGACTGAACTGTGCGGCCGCTCGGGCCAGGCGCGGACACCCCACGGATATGAGAGGGCCCCTGTTGGCCGGGTCGTTGTACCGGGCATGATCAGTACGCAGCAGATCGCCGGTGAGACGGCCGCCTTGGGCGGGCCCGCGGTGTACAGCAGATCGCCGACAGCTGCGCGAGGAGGGCGGCCGGGAGCACGGGGCGAAGTCGCGGGCGGCGGAGCGGCTTGGGAAGTCGCCGTCTTGGGCCTCCGGCCGGGTAGCTCGACAGTGTGCCTTCGCTCCCGAAGGGAGTGAAGGCCACGGCTAACGCAATTTTCCGCCCCGCAGGCATGTGCCCCGTACTCATCGTTCCGAAGTCGCCGGAGCCGAGGCCAGAGCGCGCGCCGCCGCCGGTGATCTTGTGGCGGGATCTAATGCCCCGTCCGGCTGGCCCCGCGCTTCAGGTCTCGTCGTCCTGGCCGCCGTCCTCATGCAGGCGCTGCTCGAGGTCGCTCACCCAGCGCTGGGCCAGGTGCGCAGCTCGGCCGTCTCGTACTCGGTGAGGCCGTACGCGGCGAACTCCTCGTCATCGGCCCAGTCCGCGCCGGCAAGGCGGTCGCGGAGATCGTGGAGACGGAACTCGTCGCGACCGTGCCGCCTGCCGAGGCGCTCCAGCTCGGTGGCCGTGCAGTGGCGGGAGGCCGCGTGCACGTCGATGAGGTTGCGGACGGCGCCGCGGTCGGCCAGGGCGCGGACCTTGGTGCCGATGACGGAGTCGAAGGCCAGGACCGGCCCGTACTCGGTCTGGGCAGGCGGCGTCCAGAAGTGTTCCTTGAGGACGTCGACCTCGCACTCCTCGTAGTCGTCCGAGCCGGTAGCCGACGGCGGTACCTCAACGACGAAGAACAGGAAGTTGGGTTTGGTCGAAAGGTCATGAAAGTCGTCGGGGAACAGCTCACGGGCGGCCTGGTCGGGCTGCGGCTCGCTAATGGCGGAAAGACGGGAGCCGGCGGTGGTGAAGGCATCGATCATCGCGTGCAACGGCCTGCGCCAGAACCTCATCGGGACGGACTGCCCGTTGAACCTCCAGTCGCAGGTACAGCTGGTGGTGGCGAAATAATCGGGCCGAGACCAGACCCTCGGACAGCCAACGGTCGGTGCCTTCCGCCTTCGTATGGGCGATGTTCGCGGCGACCACACGCATTGCCCAAGGCCAGTTACGGCAGGGTGGAGGGATGAACATGAGCCCAGGGGAGTCCACCGCGGCATTGGCGCCAGCCGGGAGACTACTGCTCTGAGCCACTCCGGGTCTCCGAGGCGGTGCAGCGCCCTCGTCTCGGATGTCTTCGCGACCAAGTCGACTACCAGAGCCTTGTGCATGGACGTGATGCGGTCGCGATGGTGTAGTTCACCGACCAGGGCTTATACCGATCACGAATGCCGGACAGCGAGCAGCCGTTGCGGCGATCGTCCATGTAGCCGCCGGCGCGCGGCCTTCCGCGGCTCCGGTTGCCGGCAGCCCGCATCTGGGAGCTCTGCCGGGCGATGTTTCGAAGGCCCTCCCGCCTGAGCTGGTGGGTCAATCGGGCGTCAGCGGGGTCCGGAAATCTCCGTCGTGCCGATGGCGTGGAGCGCGGCTCGGGCGTATTCGGCTGGGGTGGCGCCTGGCCGGTGGACCTCGGAGATGGCCACCAACAGGGCCAGATACCGCGGGTCGGCGTCGGCCGGATCCTCGACCAACTCGAAGGCGGAGGAGCGCAGCCTAGCCAGGCTCGCATGGGTCTTCCTGCCCGCTGTCCCGCCGAGGTCGTGCTCGACGACGAGGTCGGCCCGTCCGTCCCGTACCGCGGTGACCCGCAGACACCGGTTACGAGCCTTCATATCGGGCGCGAGGTCGCGGTAGAGCTGGTTCTCAGCAACGCTGCTGGTGGCCACGGGCCGTCTCCTTCACATCGTGTCGCGGGCGCCGCACAGGCGCGGTGCGCTTAAGAGTGCCGTACAGAGGCATGTCCGCGCCAAGCGACAGAGCAGAGCTCAGAGGGGGCAGGGCTCCGCACTACCGCTGGCGCCCACGCCGCTGGCGGCGCCCAGATGCTCTGAACGCCGGTTAGGGAAGCTACATCAGCAGAGATGTCTTCAGTCGCTTTTCATAAATCTGCTGGTCAGAGGGCCTGAACTCCGGGGATCAGCGACTCAAGCGACTGAGGTTCGCATACTGTCGAATTTTCGGTTCGGCCTTGGGAGCGGGGCTTGCTGAGTCAGGCTTGTGTGGCTTGTGCGGGTCGCTCTGAGCGGTCGGTTTTGCGGCCCTTGTATCCGGCCGTGAGTGTGGTGGGGTCAACGGCTTCTGCTGGGGCGCCGGAGGCATAAAGGCCGTCAGGAACGGTGTCGCGATCGTGGGGCAGGAGCCAGAAGACGCGGCGGCGGAAGGTCCCGCTGGAGCGTGAGGGCTTGGCCTGGGGTCCCAGCTGGGCGTAGCCGACGAGTCGGCCGTCGCGGTGGTATGCGGGCTTGCCACGGCGGGTGGGAAGTCGGTCGAGGGACTGTCGGACGTAGTCGAGTTCTGTGACGTCCTCGAGCCAGACCAGGTCGACCTCGTGGTGGATCTCGTCGTCGGAGATGAGCGAGCTCACGCGTTCTCCTCCTCTGCGAGCAGTCCGATACCTGGGTAGTACTTCTTCGAGTTCGACAAGATCATTTCTTTGGGTGATGCGAGGCCCACCAGCTCGCGGGCCCGTGCCGCGAAGGCTCGGGAGGAGATGGTGGGTGCGCCTTCATTCTGGCACCAGGTGCGGTAGACGTTGTATAGGCGGGCTTGTTCGGCCCGGTGGTCGGGGTGGCGGGCGCAGCACTCTTCGAAGAATCGACCGGTGTGGTCCTCGGTCTCCGCGTAGGCGGTGGTCGCGATCCGGACCGGAGCGGGTCCGGTGAGGTCCTTCTCGCCAGCCAGGTAGCGGCGGGCGCCGTCGATGAGCCAGGCGAGGATGCCAGGGCCCTCCTCTGTGACGAGGATGTCGGCGAGGTTGTCGATCTTCTGGTCGTCGGATACGACCTTCTCGAAGGGAATCAGCCGCATGCGGCGCCAGAAGGCGAAGCCGCCGGTGCCGACCTCGGGGCGGTGGTTGCCGATGAGCCAGAGCTTGTGGGTGGGGGCGAAGGAGAAGAAGTCCTGCCGCATGCGGCGGGCCTTGATCCGGTCGCCGCCGGTGAGGAGCTTGACCCTGGCCTCGTCGAACTTGTCCCCCGGCTTGACCTCGGAGCAGACGATGACGCGCCGGCCGTGGAGCTCGGCGAGTTCGGTGGGGTGGCCCTCGAAGGTACGGGCCATGAGAAACCCGGGCGGGGCGGCATCCGCATAGTCGCCCAGGAGCTTCATGAGGACGTCGAGGAGGACGGACTTGCCGTTCTTGCCGGCTCCGAAGAGGAAGGGCATGACCTGGGCGCCGACGTCCCCGGTGATGGAGTAGCCGAGCATCAGGTGGAGGAAGTCGATCATCTCCCGGCCCTGGGCGTCGGCGCCGAAGGTGTCGGTGAGGAAGCGGTCCCATCGCGGGGTGGACTGCTGCCTGGGACCGGTGGATGTCGAGCGGGAGTGGAAATCCTTGTCCGGCCGGGGAGCCCGAATGAGTCCGGTGTACAGGTCGACGATGCCCGCAGGCGTGCAGAGGGCGTAGGGGTCGGCGTCGAGGAGTTCCGCGCGCAGGACCATGCCGGGGGCCGACTTGGCCTGGGTGAGCATGGCGTTCATGCCCGAGGTGCTCAGGGCGCGGCGGCGGTGCTTTTGCAGGGACTGGTTGCTGTGGATCCCTTGGGAGTCGGTTGTCGCGAGTGCCTCGGCGAGGTCACCGGCGGCCCAGAGGATGGTGTCGTCCTCGTCGACCTGCCAGCGGGTGGTGTCCCAGCGGTACCAGCCCAGGCCGGGAACGTGGCGGAAGTCCTTGGAGTACAGGCGGACGAAGAGCTTGGCGTTGCCGCGGTCGCTGAGGGTGTCGGGGACGAGTCCGGCGGGCGTCGCGTGGTCGAGGTGTGCCTGCTCGCCGGCCTGCGCGGGCAGGGGCGGAGGCGGGGCTTGGGCGAGGATCTGCGCGGCGACGGCCTGGGGGTCGAAGTCGAAGAGAAAGCCCTCGGTTTCGGGTGCGGGGCTCACCAGCGGCCTCCGAGGTGCAGGGGGCGCTGCGCGCCGGCGGCCATGCCGCTGCGGATGATCTGGTCCGAGCGCTGCTCCTGGCCGGGACGGGCTGTTGAGGCGGCTTCCCGCAGGGCCTCCTGAGCGGCGGAGGCCGTGAGGTGGCCCGCCGCGACGAGGCCGCCGAGTGTGTAGGCGGCCCTGTTGAGCTTCTCGGTGAAGCCGGCGCCTTCGGCGATCTTGGCACAGGATGTGACGTCGGCGACGAGGGCGGTCAGCAGGCGTGTGGTTTTGTCGCGGCCGCCTCCGGCCGCGAGGACGGCCTGCCGGGCTCGCGGCGGCACGGGGCGGGGGGCCGGGATGTGAGGGGCCGGCAGGTGGCCGGTCCGCTGGAGTTCATGGGCGAGCCACGCGGGGAGCGGGGCGGGCCGGCGTACTCGCCCCAGCGGCTTGTATGTCCCGGCGGGGAGTTTCGTCCCGGGCGCGATGATGTATCCGCCGTGCGCGCGGACATCGACCTGCCAAGCGAGTGCCCGCCTGCCGGATCCCGTGGAGCACTGCCACCGGCGGCCGTCGGTAGCTCGGTACCAGACGTGCATGCCGCCTGACGGCGTCCGCACGCGGAGGGTCGACTCATCGTCCGCCGGGGAAGTTTCGCCGCGCAGGGCCGCCAGCACTGCCAGTGAGTGGAAACCCGTCCGCAGGCCTCGCAGGTCGACGGCGTCGCCTACGGGGATCCCGGGCAGCAGCCGGTCTCGCTGAGGCGGTTCGCTCGCGTGCGCGTCGATGTCGATGACGACCAAGTCGGCGGGTCCGCAGGCCACTCCGACTCCCAGGCCGGGGTTACTGGTCCACCACTGCTCGATGCGGGCGTAGTCGAGGGTCGCTGCGTGGAAGCCGTGGCACCCACGGCCGGCCCGCAGACAGGGGCAGTCGGTGTGGGTGTGGCCCGGTTCGGCGCAGTCGCGGCAGTTGGCGGTCGGCGTCTTACGGCCGGGGGCCAGGGGGTGGACAGGCCAGCCGTTGCTGGCACACCATCGTGCGAGTCTCAGACCAGCGACTGACTGCTCAGGGTCGGACTGTCCTGAGTCGCTGCGAGAAAACCGCAGCTCAGCAGGCATCTACTTCCCCTCACAGCGACTCAAGCGACTCAACAATGGACACAGACTAGCGAAGTCGGCCAGGAAGCGGGCGCAGCGTGTCGAGGCTGCTTGACCCGGCGTGTCGCCCTGCAGAGCCGCGGACGGTCGTGTGAGCGACCCAAGACCGGGATCAAGCGACCGAATCTTTTCAGTCGCTCCGGTCGCTGCGAGGAGAATCGCAGGTCACAGCGCTTTTTCATCCCTGACAGCGACTGAAGCGACTGAAGCTCGCTATATATGACGCACACGCGCACACAGGAATGTCTTCATATACCAGAAGTTCAGTCGCTTCAGTCGCTGATGCGATCAGAGAACTGCTCTGACCTGCGATTTCTTCGAGCGACGCAGGCCAGCGACTCAACCGGGGCCCAGTCGCTGTCTCCCCCTCTCACCTGTTACCAACTTCTCAGCCGACCCACCACCTCGGGCGTCAGTTCGTTCCTCGAAGAAGGAAGCGCTGGGCGGAGCCAGGGGGGGACGGTCATCATCGAGTTGCAAGCCTTAGGCAGTGTCGTCAAAGGGGTTTGAGCCAGAGAAACAGGGACCCGATGGTGACGGCTGCCTGGTGGGACTCGCGGGTTTTGTCGTAGCGAGTGGCGATCGCGCGGTACTGCTTGAGGCGATTGAAGCAGCGTTCGACG
>NZ_JBSGQV010000056.1:0-25209 GCF_053606025.1 Streptomyces sp. NPDC055254
GCTAGCCGGCGTGGTTGTGGCGGTTGTTCTTCACGAGCCGGCGCCCGCCGTATGTGCGTGTGCCCGAGGCCCGGGTGATCGGGGCAGCTCCCGCGCATGCCTTGAGTCCGCCAGCGGTGGCGAAGCGGCTGCGGTCGTCGCCGATCTCGGCCAGGAGGCGGGCGCCGACTCCGGGGCCGATACCGGGGAAGCTGAGCATGACCGGGGCGTCGAGGTGGGCTCGGAAGGTCCGTTCGACCGCCTTCGCAAGCTCGTCGACTACCTTGCAGACGGCGTTCAACTGGACCAGCAGCGCCTCGACCTGGATGCCCATCGCCTCCTCCACCACCGGTAGCGGGCGAGCGGCCGGCTGCCGGAACAGCGTCTGAATCCGCTCGGCGTCCTCGTTGATGCCGCGCTGGCGGCCCGCGTTATCGTCACCTTGAGCTTCCAGGCGCCAGCTCGGCGGCCTTGGTCGGGGTCGGTGCCGCGGCAGGATCTTCCGCACGTCCGGCCGGGTCAGTCCGCCAGCCTTGTGGCGCCATGCCTCAAGAGCTGCGGGGTAGTACTCGCGCAGGAGAGAGCGGAGCTGGTTGGCGATCTGCTGCCGGTTCCACACCGCGTCCTGGTGAGCGCGGGCGAGGACGGCGATGGCCTTGACCAGGTCGCTGTCGACGGGCAGGGGGCCGGTGCACGGCATGTCCGTGCGGATGAGAGGTCGTTAGGCCCTTCTGTGCGAGACCGAGCAACGGGCTGTCCGCAGACGGCCTCCGCCGGGAGGAGGGCGAGGTTTTCGCCGTGCACGAAGACCCCCAGTGCTCGGAGCCGCAGACGCAGGCTGGGCAGGCGGAGGTCATTGAGCGGGTGACCGGCTTCCTCACCGTCTGCATCGGAAGCGCGGGGAGCTGCACAGCCGCCGCCACGGACCAGATCAAGGGAGACGGGACGCACTCCCTTGCTCACGGCTTCTGGTCTCCTGACCTGCGGCGGTCCATTGTCGCTGTGACGTAATGGCGTTGGTCCACTTCGATGGCAAGCGGTCCAGGTTCGCCGTCACAGGTCGCTCTGGACCGGGGACCCGGAAGGCCAGCCGCGACCGGCTCGACCCCCGGCCGACCGGTTCCGGGCCGGCGGGCACCGCGCTAGGGGGTGTCCGTCCCGGTCCCGGCGGCGCGCCGCAGAAGCAGGGCGCGTTCGCGCGCGTTGCGGGTGAGCGAGGCCGCCCGCTCGAACTCCGCGCGGGCCTCTTCCGTGCGACCGAGGCGCTCCAGCAGGTCCCCGCGTACGCTCGGCAGCAAGTGGTACGCGCGCAGGGCCGGTTCCGCCGCGAGGGCGTCGACCAGCGGCAGCGCCGCCTCGGGGCCCCGGGCCATCGAGACGGCGACGGCCCGGTTGAGTTCCACCACGGGGGACGGCAGCAGCAGGACGAGCCGGCCGTAGAGGGTCGCGATGGCCGGCCAGTCCGTGTCCTCGTAGCGGACGGCCGCCGCGTGGCAGCCGGCGATCGCGGCCTGGACGGAGTACGGGCCGGTGCCCGCGTGCCGCATCGCCGCGATGCCGCGGTGGATGAGCAGCCGGTTCCACTTGGCCCGGTTCTGGTCGGCGAGCAGGACGGGCTCCCCGTCGGGGCCGGTGCGGGCGGCGATGCGGGAGGCTTGGAACTCCAGCAGCGCGGCGAGCCCGTGGACCTCGGGCTCCTTCGGCATCAGGGCGGCCAGGACGCGGGCCAGCCGCAGGGCGTCCTCGCACAGGGCGGGGCGGACGAGGTCGTCTCCGGCGGTCGCCGAGTAGCCCTCGTTGAAGACGAGGTAGATGACTTCGAGGACCGAGGCGAGGCGCTCCTCCCGGTCCGCGCCGTACGGGACCTCGAAGGGCACGGCAGCCTTGGCCAGGGTCCGTTTCGCCCGCACGATGCGCTGGGCGACGGTGGGTTCGGAGGTGAGGAAGGCGCGCGCGATCTCCTGCGTGGTCAGCCCGCCCATGAGGCGCAGGGTGAGCGCGATGCGGGCCTCGGTCGCCAGGACGGGGTGGCAGGCGGTGAAGACGAGCCGCAGCAGGTCGTCGTCGATGTCGTCGGGGTCCGCCGGCTCGGGCGGGGGCGGCGCGTCCTCCAGCGTCCGGCCGACCTCGGCGAGTTTGCGCGCGTACGTCTCCTTGCGGCGGACGAGGTCGATCGCGCGGTGCTTGGCGGTGGCCATGAGCCAGGCGCCCGGCCGGTCCGGTACGCCCGACGCGGGCCACTGCTCCAGCGCGGCGACGAGGGCGTCCTGCGCGAGCTCCTCGGCGATGCCCACGTCCCGCACGATACGGGCGACCGCGGCGATGATCCGCGCGGACTCGATCCTGAACACCGCTTCGACCGCCTGGGCCGTACTCACTGCCGTCACGGCCACCCATCAGAGCAGCCGGGGCGGAACAGGGCAAACGGGCGGGCCCGCCCGGGCTGGGGGAGCCGCCCGCGGCCGGCCTCCGGGGGCTCCGCGGGCTCCGGGGGCTCCGGGGGCCCGCCCCCCCCCGGCCGCCGCGCCGGGCGGCCGGCCCGTACGGGGGCGGATCACATCTCGGCGATTTCCCGGACCTCGGCGCTGAGCGTCCAGTGCGCCGGGTGGATCTCCAGGAACCTGCGGGTCCACTCGATGGCCTCGGCCTTGTCCTTGCACTGGCTCAGGGAGTATCCGCCGATGACCTCCTTGGTCTCGGTGAAGGGACCGTCGGTGCAGCTGATCCTCCCGTCGGACCAGGTGACCCTGGTGGCCTCGGAGGTCGGCAGCAGCCCCGCCGTGTCGAGCATGACCCCGGCCTTGGTGATCTCCTCCAGCAGCGCGCCCATGCGCTCCTCGAACTCCGGGGGGAAGCCCTCGGCGGGAAGGTTCTGCTCGTCGATACGGATCATCGTCAGGAAGCGCGGCATGGTGACTCCTCGGTCGGAGGGCGGGGACCGTCCCCGCCTCTCACCCCTGCGTCGAACGGGGAGCGGCCGGATCGACAGCTCCCGAAAGATTCTTCGAAAAGATTCTCCAGCTCCGTCCACCGCGGCTCGCAGACGCGCCGACGGGGCCGCCGGACTCCCGCGCACCGACCTGCCTCGTGCCGCGTCCGCCGCGCGGGCCCCCTGGACAACAGCCGTGTTCGGCGGTGTCCTGGGGAGGGGCGGGGCCAAGGGGCAGGGGCACGAACGGGGGGCGTCGGTGGCACGGGAACACGAGCTCGACGGGACGGCCGGGCGGCGGCCGCCCGAATCCACCGACGACGATCCCGGCGGCGGGGAAAGGGCCGACGGCCGTTCGTACCAGGGGATGGACGGCGACGCCTTCGTCGATTTCGACCGGCTCGTCTGCTCCGTCTGCGACTACGCGTGGCCCGTGCTCGATGTCGGGGACCCCACCCCGCCGCGCGAACGGTGCCCCCACGACGGCTCCGCGCTGACGTACCGGACCGCCGGATGGGGACCCGGTGCTGAATGACTTCTGGAAGGGCGTGGGCGGAAAGCTCTCCGACCGCTGGCTGACCGCCCTGTTCTCACCGGCCTGCCTCTTCTGGCTGGCGGGACTCGGTGCCTGGCTGCGGGGCGAGGGGTGGCCCACGGTCCAGCGGCTGGGCTGGCTCGGCGCGGCCAAGGAGTGGACGGCGGGCCTGGCCGGGCTCCCGGTGCTCGTGCAGGCGGTCGCCGTGGCGGGGGTGTTGCTGCTGCTCACCTTCTCCGGACTGCTGCTGCAGTTCTTCTCCCGGCCGCTCGTGCGCACCCTTGAGGGGTACTGGGTCTTCGCGCGCCCGCGCCGGCGGCTGCGCGAACGGCTCGGTCGGCGCGCCGACGCCGACATCGCGCGGCTGCGTCCGCTGGCCGCCCGCCCCGCCGACTCCCTCGACGCCGAGGCGCTCGCGGAGCGCGGGCGACTGGCCCTGCGGGTGCGCTCCGCGCCGTTCGATCCCCGGCGCAGGATGCCGACCCGGTTCGGCAACGTCCTGCGGGCCTCGGAGGAGCGGATCCGCGCCCACTACGGACTGGACCCGGTCGTCTGCTGGCCGCGGCTGTGGCTGGTGCTCCCGGACGCGGCCAGGAACGAGGTCGTCGCGTCCCGCCGGTCGGTGCACCTCACCACCCAGGTGTGGATCTGCGCCGTCCTGTCTTCGGTGTGGTCGGTGTGGACGCTCTGGGCGCTGCCCCTGTCCGTGCTCGTCGCCGCCACGGCCTACCGCGGCTTCCTGCTGTCCGCCGCGCGGATCCACGCGGAACTCCTGGAATCCTGCTTCGACCTGTACCGGCCGCAGCTCTACCAGTCCCTGCGCCGGCCCCTTCCGGAGCATCCGTTCGCGGAGCACCGCGCGGGGCGGAGCCTCACCACGTACCTCTCCGCCGGATCCCGCCGGCCCGAGCCCCTCTTCACCGACCCGCCCGCGCCCCTGCTCGCGCCGCCCGGGGCGGGGCCCGGCGTTCCTCCCGGAGGTGCGTGACCGTGCTGAGCGAGTTCCTCGCCCGGGCCTGGAGGCTGCCGCGGGACGCCGATCCGGACACCTGTGTCGAAGCCTGGGAGGCGGTGCTGACCCACCCCGGTTTCGGCGGGCTGTCCGTACCCGAGCGCTGGTCGACGCTGGCCGCGCTCGGCACGGCCCGGCTGGAACGCTACGGGCGGGACAGCCGTCTCGAAGATCTGGCGGGGGCCTTGAACTGCCTGGAGCGCGCCCTGACGCTGCCCTCCGTCCCTTCCTCCAAACGAGCCGCGGCGTCCTTCAACCTGTTCCGGGCGCAGGAACACCGGTACGTCCTGACCCACTCGGCCGAGGACCTGCTCACGGCGGCCCGGACCCTGTGGGCCCTCGTGGACGAGCCACCGCCCGGCATGTCCTCGCGCGGCATCTGCCGCACGCTGTTCACGTTCGTCGACGACCGTCGCGACGAGCTGACCCCGCCCCTGCGACAGCTCCGCTCGGCCGTGCTGGAGCGGCTGCTGGCGGACCCGACCGATCCGGACGCGCCCCGCTACCAGCTGACTCTGGCACAGGCCCTCGCCGGCGTGTTCGACGGGGGTCCCGCGGCCCACCGGGCCCGGCTGGTGCGCGCGGTGGAGCTGGCCGCGGAGGGCGAGAGCCGACTGCCCGAAGGACCGGACCGGAGGTCCGCTTCCGCGTTGCTGGCGAAACTGCGGGACCTGCTCGCGTGGGTCGACGAGCACATGCCCCGGGAACCGGCTCCTCGGGAGCCCGCCCCCGCCCGGGTCGACGCCTTCGCGTTCGTCGACTCCGTCAACACGCTCCCCGACCGTGACGCCCGCCTGGCCCGGCTCCGCGAGGCCCTCGCCGCCAACCCGTACGAAACCGCCCGGGAGGGGTGGGTGTTCCTGTGCGCGGTACTCGCCGAGGAGGTCCTCGCGCCGCGCACCAACGGACAGATCGACACGGACGAGGCCGTCGCGCTCCTGCGGGCCGCCCTGGCCGTGCCCGAGGCCGTCGAGCTCGGGGTCGACCTGGAGCTGAGGTTCAACCTCGGCGTCGCCTACGCCCGGCGCAGGGAGGGCGACCCCGTGGCCAACGCGGCCGAGGCCCTGGCCCTGTTCGAAGCGTGTCTGTCCGAGGTGACCCCGACCCATCCCCGCTATCCGGCCGTCGCCGTGTCCCTGGCCCAGCGCCTGCTGGACGACGCCGACCGCACGGACCGGCGCGGTGGCATCCGGCGCGCGATCGACCTCTGCCGCACCGCCCTCGCCTCCCTGCCGGACGACGCCGAGGCCTCGGCACGGGCGGACCTGCTCGGCATGCTGGCCAAGCTCCTGCCCCGGCAGCCGACGGGTGACCCCGCACGGCACATCGAGGAGGCGATCGACGCCGCCCACCAGGCTCTCGACCTGCTCGATCCCGTGACGGACCGCCGGCAGCGCGGGGACGTCCACCACAATCTCGCGCATCTGTACCGGGACCGGCTCTCCGAGGGTCGCGAGGCGAACCTGTGGCGCGCCATCGAGCACTACCGCGCGTCCCTCGCCGCGCAGCCCAAGGAGGAGATGCCCGTCGACTGGGCCATGTCCCAGACCTCCCTCGGCGTGGCCTACAGCATGATGCGGGGCCGGGACGTCGAGGCCACCCAGCAGTTGGCGGTACAGGCCTTCATGGCCGCCCTCTCGGTCTTCACCCTCGAAGAGCATCCCGGGCACTGGGCCCACGCGGACTTCAACCTCGGGGTCGCCCTCGGCGACCACGAGGTGCGCGCCGATCCCCGGCCGGACAGCGCGATCGCCCATCTGACGTCCTGCCTCCAGGTCTTCACCGAGGAGGCGTCCCCGCGGGAGTGGGCGCTGACGCAGTCCTTTCTCGGGATCATGCGCGTCCAGACCAGGGTGCCGGAGCAACTCGCGGCCGCGACGGATCACTTCCGTGCCGCCCTGCGCGTGCTGACGTTCGAGAACAGTCCCAGGGACTGGGCGGGCGTCCAGCTCAACCTGTCCCAACTGGAACCTCCGGAGGACCGGACCGCGCACGAGAACATGATCAAAGCCCTCATGGAGCGGGGGCAGGGCAGCGAGGCCGTCACGGCCTGCATGCTCTACCTGCGGTTCCTCGGCGATCAGCAGGACTGGTCGGCCGCGGCGGACGCCGGAGCGCGGGCCGCCGAGCTGCACGAGGGCCTGTACCAGGACGCCTTGCTGCGGCAGAGCCGGCACATGGAGCAGCGGGCGGTCGCGCGGGACGTGCTGGAGATCGTCACCGTTCTGGTCAGGGCGGGGCGGACCCTCGACGCCGCCCTCCTCCTGGAACGGACCCGGGCCCGGGAACTGGGCGAGACCCTCCAGCAGGACCAGGACGTGCTGCGCAGCGCGCGCGACGCCGATCCCGCCGCCTTGGACGCCTACCGGGCGGCCGGCGACCGGCTCGCGCGCCTGGAAAGCGCGGAGCGGTCGGTGCCCGTCGCCGGCTACGGCACGGACGACGTCGAGCGGCTCCAGCTGCAGCTGGTCCGGGCGATCGCCAAGGCGCGCAAGGAACGGGCCGCCGCGCTCGCGCGGCTCACCGCGGCGGCCGAGCCGCTGCGTCCCCCGGGCATCGGTGAACTGTCGGCCGCGGCGCCCCCGCACCGCCCCCTGGTCTACCTGTACCTGTTCCAGGGGGCCGCGCACCTCCTGCTCGTCCGCCGGATCGAGGGAGGCGGGCTCGACCTCGACACCCGTACGGCGGACCTGCGGCGCCCGCCGGAGGGCGGCGACCCCGGCACGGTGCTCCAGGAGCGCCTCGCGGGCACGCTGGCGGCGTGGCTGCGCGAACTCCGCGTCGGGCAGGTGACCCTGGTCGCCTGCGGTTCCCTGGCCGGGCTGCCGTTGCACGCCTACGTCCACGACGGCCGCTGCCTGCTGGACGAGTTCACCGTGTCCTTCGCGCCGTCGGCGGCGGTGCTCGCCCGCAGGCCGCCGGCCCGGTCCGGGCCCCCCGTCCTGGCGGCTGTCGGGAACCCCACCGGCGACCTGCGCTTCGCGTCGGCCGAGGCCGCCGCCGTCGCCGTGCTGCTCCCCTGGTCCCGGTCGGTGGTGCGGCAGGGCGCGGCGGCCGTCGCCCCCGTCTTCCTGACGCGGGACCTGCCCGGGGCCACGCACGTCCACCTCGCGTGCCACGGCTCCTTCGACCCGGCCGGCCCGCTGGAGTCGGCCTTCGTGCTGGCGGGGGGAAGCCGGATGACGCTCCGCCGGATCATGGCGGACCGCGCCTTCCGGGGGGTGCGGCTGGTCTTCGCGTCGGCCTGCCGCACGGCGTCCACCGACGAGTTCCTGCCGGACGAGGCGATCGGGCTGGCCTCGGGCTTGCTGCAGGCCGGTGCGGTGGAGGTCATCGCCTCGCTGTGGAACGTGAACGACCTGGCGACGATGCTCGTCGCGACGCGGTTCTACCGCGAACTCTCGCGCGCCGCGCGCACGGGCACCGCCGCGGACACGGGCACGGCTCCCGCCGCAGGCACAGGAACGGGCGTTGGCGTGGGCGTCGGCACCGGCACCGGTCCCGTCGCCGGAATCGGGCAGGCGCTGCGTACCGCGCAGCTCTGGCTGCGGGACTCCACCGCCGCGCACCTGTCCGCGTGGTGCGCCGAGCTCCTCGGCGTCGTACGGGACGAGGCGGCCCGCGCCCGCCTGCGCGAAGCCGCCGCGTATCTCGACGGCCTGCCGGGGGCTGCCCTCGTCTACGCGGAGCCCCGCTTCTGGGCCGCGTTCGTCCACCTGGGCGCCTCACCGGCTACTGGTGAGTAGGATCGCGGGTCCAGGCCCCTTCGAGAGGAATCCCGATGCCACGCGTCCCCTCCTCCCCGCTGTTGCTCGCCGGTCTGCTGGCCGGAGCGGCCGTCGCGCACGCCGTCGCCCCTCGGCAGTTCGACGCGAGCGTGCCCCGTTCGCTGCCGGGCAGCCCGCGCCAGTGGACGTACGCCAGCGGGGTGGCCGAACTCGCCCTCGCTGTCGGCGTCGCCCATCCGCGCACGCGGAAGGCGGCCGCGCTGGCCACGGCGGCGTTCTTCGTCGGCGTGTTCCCGGCGAACGTCAAGATGGCCGTCGATGCCCGCCGCCGCTCCCCCGTCACGCGGGCGGTGACCCTCGGCCGGCTGCCGATCCAACTGCCGCTGGTGCTGTGGGCCCGCAAGGTGAGCCGGGAGGCCGGAAGCCGCTGACGGCCGCTCAGCGCTCCCCGGCCGGTGCATCCGATCCCGGCCCCGTACCGGAAGTGCCGACCAGAGCCCCCGGTATCCGTCGGCGGACCGGGGGCTCGTACACCGCCTCCCGACCCGGGAGGTCCGCGGTCAGCGACTGTCGCCCACCCAGTCCCAGCGACCGGGGTCGGCGGCCCTCCTGCGGTAGTGGGCCCGACCTCCGGCGCCGTAGCGCCCTATCTCCGTGGGCAGTCGGGCCTCTTCGGCGAGTCGGGCCGCGCTCCAGCCCGTGATGTCCAGCAGCAGGCCGTCGAGCGGTCCGCCCACGAGTTCGCCGTAGAGGCGTCCGCTGCGCGGGCCGGGATCGGGGTCTTCGTGGTCGGCGCCGTAGACCCGGCGCCGGATCATCCTGTCGTCCATACCGATCAGCTTCACAGGCACCACTGACAACGGGACCCGCGAGGACGGGCGCCACCGCGACGTGCGGGCGTCCCGTGCGGCCCGGCGGGCGGAGCGGCGATGATGGTGGCCCGCCCCGCCGACCCGGGGCGTACGAGCGAGGAGCGGCACGCATGGCACGTCGGGTACACCAGCCCTTGGAGGACCAGGAGTTCGACTTCATCCTCTCCCTGTCGGCCGGGCCGGTCCTGGCCTACTTCTGCGGGAGCTGGCCGAAGGCCGTGGAGGCGTGCCGGGCGATGGACGCCGTCGTCGGCGATGTGGCGCGGGAGTACGGGGCGCGGTTCACCCCCGTCCGGACCGACATGACCCGTTGCCCCCACGCGACCCGGCGGTACGGGGTGGCCGCTGCCCCGACCTCGGTGCTGATCAAGGACGGCGAGGCCGTGGCGACCCAGGCCGGGCCGATGACGCGCGAGGAGTTCCGGCAGTTCCTGGACGCCCACCTCTGAGGCCTACCGGGCACATCCATGGCCCGCCCGTGAGGACCGCGACGCACAGACGCCGTCCCCCCGACCACTTCCTGTACAGTCGTCCATGAATTCCTGAACATCTGTCCATGAATTTCGGAAGAGGAGGCGGTCATGCATACGGTCGCTCAGATCCTGATCGGCCTCGTGGCCGCGCTGCACATCTACATCCTGGTCCTGGAGATGTTCCTGTGGCAGCGGCCGCCGGGCCGCTCGCTCTCCGGTTTCGACGCGGACACCGCCCGGCTCACCGCGCCGCTCGCCGCCAACCAGGGCCTGTACAACGGCTTCCTCGCGGCCGGCCTGATCTGGGCACTGGTCATCGACTCCCTGGCCACGCAGGTCTTCTTCCTCGTCTGCGTGATCGTCGCCGGCGTGTACGGGGCCGCGACCGCCAACCGGCGGATCCTCGTCGCCCAGGCCCTGCCCGGCGCCCTCGCCCTCGGCGCGGCGCTCCTGGCCGCGTGAGCCGACCGGACCCGCGCCCCGAGGGCGTACGGGCGCGGCAGGACCTGCGCCCTGCTGGCGCACGGGGGCAGGAGCTGCGGCCGGAAGACCCGCGTACCGCCCGGACGAAGGCGCGGCTGCGGGTGGCCCTGCTCGCCCAGTGCGCCGGCCGGAGCCTGGCCGAGGTCAGCGTCTCGGCGGTGGTGCGGGAAGCGGGCGTCGGCCGGGCCACCTTCTACCTGCACTACGAGGACCTCGCCGCGCTCGCGGTGGACGCGTGCGCCGAGGTGGTGCACGCCGCCGTCGACGCCCTGCACGCCTGGCAGGTCGGCGGCCCGTCGGCGCTCGCCCCGGCGCGACCGCCCGGGGAGCTGGCGGAGTTCCTGTCGGACGCCGCCGACCGGGCGGCGCTGTACCGAACCCTGCTCCTGCCGGGCGGCGGAGGTCCGCTCGGCGACCGCCTCCACCGGGAACTGCGCGCCCGCGCCCGCGCCGAGCGCCTCGCCGCCGGCGCGCCGCACGCGGACCTGGCCGCTTCGGCGGTGGCCGCGACCTTCACGGGGGTCCTCGCGGACTGGCTCCACGGAACGATCCCGGCGACCCCGCCGAACCCACCGGCAGACCCGGCGCCCTTGGCGTTCCCGGCAACCTCGGCGGACCCGACGACCCCGGCCGCCCCGGCGCCCCCGGCGGTTCCCACGGACCCGGCCGCGCTGGCGGAGCGGCTCTGGCGCCTGCTCCTCGCCCTCCACCGCGCTCTGCCGGGAGACGCGGGCTGACCGCGGGCTGACCGCGGGCTGACCGCGGGATACCGCACGCGAACACCTCCGAGATTTGTGGAACACGTTCAATTGATGTGAACCCCACACCTCGCTCCCCCGCCCGCACGGCGGCCCGCGCCTGGCCGCGGCCCGGGGCCGTTGTGCTGAACCGCGGCCGCCTCAGGCATCGCGGCCGCCGCGATCGGGCAGCCAGCACAGGTGACCCCCCTCGCAGTGCGTCCCGCGCCGCCGGCCGCCGCCCGCCCGCGGCGCGCGCTGCTCGCGGGCTCGGTCGGCAACTTCGTCGAGTGGTACGAGTTCGGCGTCTACGGCTGCTTCGCCACGATCATCGCCGCACACTTCTTCACCCCGCCCGATGCGGCGGACCCCGGCGCCGGGCCGCTCGTCGCCACGTACGCCTCCTTCGCGCTGGCCTTCTTCTTCCGTCCCGCCGGGGCCGTGCTCTTCGGCCGGCTCGCCGACCGGGTCGGCCGCCGTCCCACGCTGATCACCGTGGTCTGCCTGATGACCCTCGCGACCACACTGATCGGCCTGCTCCCGACCCGGGCCACGGCCGGCGACGCCGCTCCCTGGCTGCTCACCCTGCTGCGCGCCCTGCAAGGCCTTTCCGCCGGCGGGGAGTTCGGCGGCGCCGTCGCCCTGATGACGGAGTCCGCGCCGCCCGGCCGGCGGGGCCGGTACGGCGCCTGGCAGTCCTTCACCGTCGCGCTCGGCCTGCTCTGCGGCGCCGGAGCCGCGGCCCTGCTGGCGTCGCTGCTCTCGCCGGAGGCCCTGTACGCATGGGGTTGGCGGGTCCCGTTCCTGACGGCCCTGCCGCTGGGGCTGGCGGCGCTGTGGCTGCGCACCGGCCTGACGGAACCGGGGCGCTCACCCGCGGCGCGTCCGCCCGACCCCGGGGAAACGCCCGACCCCGGAGGAACGCCCCACCCCGGAGGAACGGCCGATCCGCCCGCACTCGCCCGGACCATCGCGCTCGGCGTCGGACGGGTCATGGGCTGGTCCGCCGCCGGGTACACCTTCCTCGTCGTCCTGCCGTCCTACCTCCAGGCCACGCTCGGGGCCTCCTTCCGAGAGGCCCTCCTCGCCACCACCCTCGCCAACATCGGATTCGCCGCGTCGATCCTGCCCGCCGGAGCACTCAGCGACCGCGTCGGCCGGCGCCCCGTCATGCTCTGCGGCGCCGTCACCGTCGCCGTGTCCGCCCTTCCGCTGCTGCGCCTGCTCCAGGACCCCGGCACGTCGACGGCGGTCCGGGCGGTCGCCGTCCTCGCCGCCGGAGCGGCGGTCGGCCTGCTCGCGGGTCCGGGACCCGCCATGCTCGCGGAGATGTTCCCCACGCGCGTGCGCGGCACCGGCCTGGGAGTCGCGTACGCGCTCGCCAACGCGGTGTTCTCCGGCTGCGCGGGCCTCGTCATCACCGCCCTGGTCTCGGCCACCGGCAACGCCGACATCCCCGCCTACTACGCCGCCGGCGCGTGCGCCCTGAGCGCCGCGGCCCTCGCGAGCCTGAACGGCGACGACCACCGCCGGGAGCTGCGATGAGGGTCGTGGGCCTGATGTCGGGCACCTCCTACGACGCCGTCGACGCCGCGGCCGCGGACCTGACGGTCGAGAACGGGGGCGACACCCTGCGGCTGGTGCCGCTCGGCATGGTCAGCGCGCCGTACGAGGAGGAGCTGCGGCGCGCCCTCGCGTCCGCGCTGCCGCCTGCCGGCACCAGCATGGCCGAGGTGTGCCGGCTCGACACCCTCGTCGGCCGGTCCTTCGCGGCCCTCGCCCTCCGGGCGGATCGCGAACTGTGCCAGGGGCGCGCCGAGTTGATCGCCTCGCACGGGCAGACGGTGTTCCACTGGGTGGAGGACGGCCGGGTGCGGGGCACGCTCCAACTGGGCCGGCCGGCGTGGATCGCCGAGTCCACCCGCCTGCCGGTCGTCTCCGACTTCCGCCCGGCGGACGTCGCCGCGGGCGGGCAGGGCGCCCCGCTGGTGAGCCTGATCGACGTGATGCTGCTGCGCGGTCGGCCGGGAGTACCCGCCGCCCTGAACATCGGCGGGATCGCCAACCTCACCGCCGTACCCGCGACCGGCGCCCCCGTGGCCTTCGACACCGGCCCGGGCAACGCCCTCATCGACGCGGCGGTGCGCGAGCTGACCTCGGGACGGCTCGGCTACGACGAGGACGGGGCGGGTGCGGCGGCGGGCCGGGTCCACCAGCCGCTCTTGCGGCGGCTGCTCGACGAGCCGTACTACCGGATGCCCGCCCCCAAGACGACCGGCAAGGAGCTGTTCCACCACGGCTACCTGCGCGCGGCGCTGGACGGATGCGGCGCCGTGGCCCCGAACGACCTTCTCGCCACCCTCACACGGCTCACCGCCCGCACCGCGGCCGAGGCTCTGGCCGCGCTGGGCACCACCGAGGTCATCGCCTCCGGCGGCGGCACCCGCAATCCGGTGCTGATGGCGATGCTCCGCGAGGAGCTGGCGGGGCGCGCGTCCCTGCTCACCTCCGAGGTCCTCGGACTGCCGGGAGCCGCGAAGGAGGCGTACGCCTTCGCCGTCCTGGGCTTCCTGACCCTGCACGGACTGCCGGGCAACGCTCCGGAGTGCACCGGCGCCCGGGGGCCTCGGGTGCTCGGCTCCCTCTCCCCCGGCCACCGCCCGCTGCGGCTGCCGCCCTGCCCGAACGGCCCGCCCCGCACCCTGGTGGTCGGCCCGCCGTGACCACCCCCGGCCCGGGCCGGCCCGGGACCGGCGACCGGGCGACCGGGCGACCGGGCGACCGGCGGCAGGAGCCGCGCCGGGACGCGCGAGAGCCCCGCCGGACCGGCCGGCGGGGCTCGGCTCACGGGCAAAGCTCGTGAAGCGGCACTACGGGGGCGGCGCCTACGAGAGCGGAACCACCCGTTCGGCCTGGGGGCCCTTGGGGCCCTGGGTCACGTTGTACTCGACCTTCGCGTTCTCCTCCAGCGACTTGAAACCGCTGGTCTCGATGGCGGAGAAGTGCACGAACACGTCCGGGCCGCCGTCGTCCTGCTGGATGAAGCCGAACCCCTTCTCCGAGTTGAACCACTTCACGATGCCTGTTGCCATCTGGCTGATCCTTCACAACGTTCCACTGCGGGCCGCATATGCGGCCGTCTCGATCCTGCCCAACGGTCCCGCAGAGCACACGCTGAACGCGGCCAACCGGGGCGCGCCGCATATTCGAACTTCCGGTCGACCTGTCAGCGGATCGAGGGAACGGCGCCGTCGCGACGGGCGTCGGGCAGCTCGCGAACCGCTACAGGGAGCCGCTCCGCCCCCCTGTTCAGGCGCTGCCACCCGAAGTGGGCAGCGGGGTCGCGGAACGGGAGCGAGGGGCCGACACAACGGCTCGCCGGGGTCCACCGACCCGGCAGCCCAGGCAGTCGGCGTGGCCGGTGCGGGCGGTGGCGTCCCTGACCCGCCAGTCCCACTCGACCTCTGGACGGGGCCCGCTCGGCTTGCCCCAGCCGGCGAGGTGGAGCAGCCAGGTGACGAGCCCCGCCACGGCGACGACGCCGAGGCCGAGCCAGACCCCGGGGGTCCAGGCCGCGCACACGGCGACCCCCGCTCCGGTGCAGCCCACCAGGGCCAAGGTGGTGCCGGTCCAGCCGGCCACGGTGTGGCCGAGGTCGACGTGTCCGTGCGCGCTCATGGTTCCCCTTGGTCGGAGGGTCGGCAGTACGCTCGGAGAAAGGATCTGTTTATCTCACGAGCTAAGTAACTTAGATGCTAAGGAGTATTCGGGTGGAAGGCAAGACGCGCCCCCCGGCCACGGCCGCGGAGGCGATGGCACGCATGGACCAGTACGTCGCCCTCGGCATCGTCGCCCAGCAGGAGGTGGCGCAGCGGCTCGGGCTCAACGTCACCGACCTGACCTGCCTGGGCCACATCCTGGGCGCCGGGGAGGCCCCGCTGGCCGCCGGTCAACTCGCCGAGTTGGTGGACCTCACCACCGGCGCCGTCACCGGGGTGCTCAACCGGCTCGAACGCGCCGGGTACGCGCGGCGCGTACCGGACCCCGCGGACCGGCGCCGGGTGCGGGTGGTGGCCGAGCCCGCGGCCGCCACCCGGGTCGTGGCGGTCTACCAGCCGTTCTACGACCGGCTAGGCGCCCTGTTCTCCGACTACACCCCCGACGAGATCGCCGTGATCGCCGACTGGTTCCAGCGGGCCGCGGTCGAGGTACGGGCCCACGGCGTCCTGGTGCGGTCGGGCGAGCTCGACGCCAAGGATGCCGAGGACGCCGAAGACGCCGAAGACGCCGAAGACGGTTAAGTGCTGCCCCGCGGCCCGCTGGTACCATGGGCGGTTGACCATCTTCTTCTCCCCCGCTTGCGAAAGGCCCTGCATGAGGAACCCGTCAGCTCATGGACGCTTCGGTGTGAAGGGCCCCGCCAGGGCCGGAGCCAAGTCCGGCGGCAAGACGCCCCGGAGCATCGGGCCGCAGGGCGAGTTCACGACGCACGCGCCCAAGGTGCCGGCGCTGCCGCCGGTGGCGTCGTTCACCGAGCTGGACCTGCCCGCCGAGCTGGTGGCGACGATGGCCGACCTCGGTGTGACGGAGCCGTTCCCCATCCAGGCCGCCACCTTGCCGAACGCCCTGGCCGGCCGGGACGTCCTCGGCCGCGGGCGGACCGGGTCGGGCAAGACCCTGGCCTTCGGTCTGGCCCTGCTGGCGCGGACGGCGGGACAGCGGGCGGACCCGAAGCGGCCGCTGGCACTGGTCCTCGTACCGACGCGCGAGCTGGCGCAGCAGGTGACCGAGGCGCTGGAGCCCTACGCACGGGCCCTGGATCTGCGGCTGGCCACGGTCGTCGGCGGGTTGTCCATCGGCCGGCAGGTCAGTGCGCTGCGCACGGGCGCGGAGGTCGTCGTGGCCACCCCCGGGCGGCTCAGCGACCTGGTCGGACGGCGTGACGTCCACCTGGAGCGCGTGAAGACCACCGTGCTCGACGAGGCCGACCAGATGTGCGACATGGGGTTCATGCCGCAGGTCACGGAGATCCTCGACCAGGTCCACCACGCCGGTCAGCGGATGCTGTTCTCGGCCACCCTGGACCGCAACGTGGACCAGTTGGTGCGGTCGTACCTGAAGGACCCCGTCTCGCACTCCGTGGACCCGCAGGCCGGCGCGGTGACGACGATGGACCACCACGTGCTGCACATCCACGCGGCCGACAAGATCTCGGCGGCGACCGAGATCGCGGCCCGCGATGCCCGGGTGCTGATGTTCCTCGACACCAAGCACGGCGTCGACCAGTTCGTGAAGCACCTGCGGGCCATGGGCGTACGGGCGGAAGGACTGCACAGCGGCAAGTCGCAGCCCCAGCGCACCCGGACACTGGCGCAGTTCAAGAGCGGTGAGGTCACCGTGCTCGTCGCGACGAACGTCGCGGCGCGCGGCATCCACATCGACGACCTCGACCTCGTGGTCAACGTGGACCCGCCCGCCGACCACAAGGACTACCTGCACCGGGGCGGCCGGACCGCCCGCGCCGGCGAGTCCGGCCGCGTCGTCACCCTCGTCACCCCGAACCAGCGCCGGGACATGGTCCGGCTCATGGCGGACGCCCGGATCCGGCCGACCATCACCCAGGTGCGCTCCGGCGAGGCGGCGCTGAGCCGCATCACCGGCGCGAAGGCTCCTGCGGGCGTGCCGCTGGCCGGTTCCGCCCCGACCGACGCCAAGGGCAAGCCCTCGGGCTCGGAGCTCGGCTTCCGCGGGATGGGGACCCGGCCCGGCCGCACGGCCCGCGGCAAGGAGTCCCGCAAGACCGCCGAGGCCAGGCAGACCGCCGAGGCCCGCCGCGCGGCCCGGGTGCGCCGGGGCGCCTGAGCCGGGCCCCCGTACGCGGGGAGCCGGCCCCCGGGGGCCGGGCGCCTCCGTACGGACCCGGGACGCGGGGAGCCGGACGCGGGCGGTCAGTGCCTGCGGCGGCGGTTCCGGGCGACGATCGCGCGGGTGACCACGGGCGGGAGCAGGTCCTTGGCCAGCCTGCGCCAGCGGGCACCGGGTCTGCGCACAGCGGCGGGCGCGGGCGCCGGGGCCGATTCCGGCGCGGGGTGCAGCGGCTCCGGGGGCGCGGGCGGGACGGCGCCCTGGTCACCGACCCGCACCACGGGGCGGCCGTCGATGACGTCCACGCCGTGCCAGAGGTCGGCGCGCTCCTCCAGCCATGCGAGCAGCGCCGCCTGGTGCGGTGCCGGGTCGTCCCAGGTCGCGTAGAGCTTCGAGGCCGACACGCAGATGGGGTGCAGCTCGCCCGTGACCACCGCGGTCCAGACGGCGGCGGCGACGCCGGGGCAGTGCTCGGAGCGGTAGTCGTCGAAGACCACCACCGCGTCCGGGGCCGCGACGAGGCGCGAGGACTCGATGTCCGTGACGACGTGCTCATAGAGGTGCGAGGCGTCGACGTGCACGAACCGGCAGCTCGCCTGCTTGACCCGGCCGGGGACGACCGAGGTGGGAGCCTGTATGAGCGTCGGCAGCGCTTCGTGGAAGGCCAGGTAGTTCGTCTCGAAGCCGCGCCGGGTGAGCGTGGGGTAGGAGCTGCGGTTCTCCGCGACGTTGAAGTCGTCCGTGGCGGGCGAGTCGAAGAGGTCGCAGACGGTGAACTCCTCACCGGGCCGCAGGTACCGGCCGAGGAAGATGGCGCTCTTCCCCATGAAGGCCCCGAGCTCCAGCAGGTCGCCGGACCGCCCTTCACCTGTGTTCTGACGCGTCAGGAACCAGTCGAAGAGCACCTGGTCATACGCCGAGAACCAGCCTTTGACCTCGCTGTACGTGGTGGGGACGAGCGGGGCCGGCTCACCGTCGGGGGTGGTGACGGAAGCTTGTGGAACGTGCGACACGGAGAGTCATCCTCCAGCGAAGTGGCATCGGTCTTCACGCTGATACCCGGCCGGGTAACGGCACCTTAAGCCTTCGGTGGACGTGTGACGAGACATGTGCGGGACCGGTGCGCGGGACACGTTCGAGAGCCGGGCCCGGTGGGCGGGTGCGGCGCCCTCAGACCTCCGTCCGGCGGCGCAACCGCTCGCGTGCGGCGTTGCGGACGCGCCGGGTCCGGGCAGCGGTGGCGAGCAGCCCCAGCGCCTCGTACGAGTCCAAGCGCTGGGCAGCCGTGCGCTGGCACCAGTCGGAGGCCCCGGTGAGCTGCGCCGCGGACCAGGGCTCGCCGCGATTGATGGCCTTGAGCAGCGTCCACTCGCGCAGCCGCCGCTCGGGGAAGGCCCAGCCCTCCAGCACGGTGGTCATGGCGCCGGCCCAGGCGGGGAAGGCGTCGTCGGCCAGCAGCTGCGCCGCGCGGCGGTTCAGGTGGGTGACGACGGCGCTCTCGGCCATCACCGGGTCGGGGTCGCGCAGTACGGCGGCGACCACCTCGGCCTCGGCGTCCCCGCCCGGCGCCACGGTGGCCAGGGACTCCAGGTGGCGCTCGTAGCGCCAGTGCTCGGCCGGCCCGTCGTCGTCGGCCGTCGCGAGGCTCATCGGGCGCCGCCCGCGCGGACCCGGCCCGTCCGGCCGCCGGCGACGGCCCGGGCGTGGTGGATCCTGTGCGGTGTGCCGGCGGTGTGCCCCTGCCGGTGCTGGCCTCTCCCCATGGCGCCCATTCCACACGACCGCCCCGCGCGGCCGACGATCAGGGTGCCCCGGGGCGCCCCGCGGCGGAGTCCGCGCGTGGCGGGCCCGCCCGCCGCCGGGTCACATCTCGTCCGCCTCCGTCCCGGGCCCCGGCAGCGGCGCCCCCGTCTCCAGCAGCGTCTTGAGGCTGGAGGCCAGCAGCGGCCAGGCCTGCCCGCACATGCCGATCAGCGTGCCCCCCGGTTCGAAACCCTCGTGCAGGATCGTCAGGCGCGCCAGCGCGTCGCCCACCGGCTCGATCTCGTACGTGACCTTGGTGCGCGGCTGGGCCGCCAGCTCGGCCCGCAGCTCCTCGTCGATCCCCACCGTGGCCGCCCATTCGGGACTGAAGGTGTGCCAGGTGTAGGAGAGCAGCCGGTCCGGGACGCAGGCGAGGACCTGCTGCGCGGGGTCGCTCGTGCGGGCCCCGCGCTCGACCCAGTCCATCCGCGACCCCACGGCCCAGTCGGTCTCGAAGCTCAGCCCCCAGTACCGGCGGGTGAGGGCGGGATCGGTCAGGGCCTCCCAGACGCGGGCGGGGTCGGCCTGGACGTACAGGGTGTAGGTGATCGCACTGTCGCTCATGGCCCCACTCTGCGGGACCGGGGCCGCCGGACGCCGGATTTCCCGATCATGGCGGTGGATTCCGGCTCACCAGCGGATGCCCTCCTCGGGGAGTTCCATGGGCGGTGTGCGGACGGGGGCGGGCAGCGAGAGGCGGGCGCGGGCCGAGTGGACGGCGGCGAGTTCGTGCCCGCCGGCCGGGCCCCAGTCGCTCAGTTCGCGGACCTGTTCGGGGGTGGCCAGCAGCCGGGCGTACGCGGGATCCGTCGCCGGGGGGAGGGCCGTAAGGCGCGCCGCGGTCCGGAGGTGGGCGCCCCGGCCGTCGTACCGGTAGCCGAGCGGCGCGGTCCCGGTGGCCGGCCCGGCGGTGGGGGGCGGGAGCAGGGCGGCGCCGGTCGCACGGACGATCAGGACGAGGACCCGGCCGTCCGGTGCGAAGAGCCAGCCCGCGCGGTCGCGGACGGGCAGGTGTGCGGGGGCCGGGCCGGGACGCCAGTCCCAGTGCTGGTGGGCCCGGGGCGTACGGAGCACCCCGAGCCGGTCCAGGGCCGTGGGCGCCGTGGGGCGGCCGTCCTCCAGCAGCGCGGCACCCGTGCCGCCGATCCTGGCGCGCAGCGCGGACAGGGTCCGGCGGGCGTCCCCGGGGTCCATGAGTGCGGGAAGGGCGGCAGGCTCGGCGAAATGGATGGCGGTGATCTCCTCACCGGGCAGGCGGACGGAGTCGATCCGTTCCGCCGGCCAGGTACCGCCGTCGTACACGTAGAGGATCTCGCCGGGAAAGGCCATCTCGGGCGGGATGCCGGGGGCGTCGGACGGGATCCAGTCCACGGCGAGGCCGCGCGGGAAACGGCCGTCGATGCCGAGCTCCTCGCGCACCTCGCGGGCGGCGGCCGCCGACGGGGCCTCGCCCGCGTCCACGGCTCCGCCGGGCAGCAGCCGGTCGGGGCGGTAGTCGACGCTCCGGACCAGGACCCTGCCGTCGGTGTCGGTGACGAGGACCAGGGCCCCCGTCCACAGGTTCGCGCGCGAGGCCGCGTAGGCCCGGGGGGTCATCCAGGTCCCCGGCCGCCCGTCGTCCTCCGTCGTGGCCGGGTCGGTCGCTTCCGCGTCGGTCGCGGCCTTGCCGGTCGGGAGCTGGTCGGGTCACGGCCCTGTCGGGCGCTTCACCCCCGGTGGGGGTCTCGTCCGTCACGGCCCCGTGGGTCAGCTGCGGCATCGGTACTCCGTTCACCCTGGGTGGACCCGCCGGCTGTGCAACAGCGGGTCGGGCTCGCGGGTTACGGCAGGGTGGCGGTGGGCCCCGGGCGTGGGGCCGGCACCGCCTCTTGCCACCGCCAGATCGCCTTTAGACCGTGTCCTATGTGGTGAGGCGTCGTTGGCCTTGATATGGGGCGGGGTACGTGGAGTTGGATTGTTCCGGACGGGTTGTGGGAGATCGCGCTGCCGTTGATCCCACCGTCGAGGGTGCGGCCGCAGGGCGGTGGACGCAGGACACGCCTGATGAGACGCTGTTCGCGGCGATCATCTACGTCCTGGTCAGCGGCTGTGCCTGGCGATCACTGCTGCCCTGTTTCGGTGAGTGCACGTGACCGGGGCCGGCCCGGACCATCCCCGCGCGTGCGGGGGCGACCCTAATCTACGTCGAGCGTGGACTCGACGGAACTGAGCTGGGTGTTCAGTTGCTTGATTCACCGGCCCTTTGGCTGCAGGGCGGTGTGAGGGGCGGCCACGCTGGTAGTGAACCGGCGGATCTCGGTGAGCTTCTCGCGGATCACCGAGACCTCATATGCCTGAAGCGCGGCCGCGTCCAAGCAAGACAGGCCAGCCCGGAGCGGGCCTGGCTCGCGCTGAGTCCGCTGGATCTGATCAGCTGGTCGAAGGTCAGGCCGGCCTCGCCTCGAAGAGGATGAAGCAGATGGCACCGGCGTGTCCGCTGGCCGCGGGCGATTTGCGCTGGGAAGCGCGGCGCATCGGCTACTCACCCTGGAGAAGGCCGGCCAGCTTGCCGTCAACGTCGACTTTCCCGGTGACGACCGCGGTCTCGATCCAGTCCAGCGTCGCCCGGACCGCGCGCAGTTCTCCCGGATGACCGCCTGCTCGTCGTCGCCGAGCTGGCGGTCCCGCAGTCCCGGAACGACCTGGCCCGCGGCGGCGACGAACGCGTGGCAGGCGGTGACCAGATCCAGGAGCTCCACCGACCGGTCGATCTGGGCGGATCGCCGGAGCGATGGGTTGGTCTGCTCGACGTGCTCGCGGGCTTGGCGGCCGCGTTCGACCTGCGCGTGATACTCCGCCTGCTGGGACCTGACTTCCTCCCGTTCGCGGGCGTCGGCAGCCTTGTGGCGCGGGTTGCCGATCGCCTCCACGAGGCGCTGGCGGTGATCGCGGTTGACACGGACATCCCGTGGCACGTTCACCTGCCTGATCTGGAGGCGCTGATCACGACTCTGCTGCCGCGAGATCATTCACGCTGTCGCCCGGGGGTACGGTCTACGCGTGATCTACGTGATAGGCGGCCCGCCACGGGTGGGCAAGAGCACACTCGCATGGATGCTGCTGGAACGGGACGGCATCCCGGGATGCCCAACCGACGCTCTGGTTTCGATGCTGCAGCGCGCCGCGCCCCAGCACGGCGTGCGCCACGGCACGCACCCCGACAAGGCCGTACCGGCGCAGCCCTTCCTCATCGAGTTCATCCGTGCCACCGCGGAGAGCCTCGACGCCTCCGATCCCCTGGACGGCTATGTAATCGAGGGCGACATCGTCACGCCGGCGGCGGCCACCGCCGCCGCCGGTCTCGGGATGCCACTGAGCTGCGTCTTCCTCGGAAACACGGAGCTGACCACCGAACACTTGAGGGCAGTCCCGGACTGGCTCGACGGAGCCGATGACGCTACCCCTTCCGCTGCTGCCGCAACTGCGGGTCCGCGCTCGTCTTCTTCAGCCCGTCCGTGACCGCGAGGAGGAGGAGAAGCACGATGTCCTCGGCGGTCCTTCCAGGGCCCGCCCCGTACGCAGGGTTACTGTAGAACTGCCGCCACCCACCCTCGCGGAGATGACGATGTCGCACGCCAACGAGGTCAGAATCCCCTTCGTCTTCTGCTCGTCGCCGCAGGCGCCCGGGAGCCAGGGCGTCGACAGGGTCAAGATCCTCTGGGACGGGGAAGAGATCTGGCAGGATGAAGCCGGGACCGGTGAGACCAACACGCCCGAGGTGACCAGACCCCTGCTGGGGTCGGGCACGCTCGCGCTGGCCGTGAGGCCGGCGACGGAGGGCAGCGTGTGGGATGTCATCGGCTCGATGGCGTTGAGCGATGCGGATCTGGGGGCGGGCATCCAGACCGCGCGATTCGTGAAGAGCGGCGCGGACTACGAGCTCTCCTACGAGGTGGCCCTGGACGTCACCGACGACCGACCCTGACCACAGGGCCAGGCCATCGGCCACCCACCAGATCTCCTGAACAGCCGGCAGATGAAATCCCCTGGGCGGGGTATCAGCGGAATCGGCCGTGCCGGTTGCCGCGGGCCGTTGCTACTTCTGAGTCACACCCATGATCGGGTAGCCTCCGGAACCGCTTGGTCCGCTTTCCGGTGCCCACCCTAAACAAGGAGGACTCATGCCTGCCCCCGTCGCCGCCACGACCGCCACCCTCCCAGGAGGCAGATCGGGCGAGGACGCCTCCCACCGCAAGCTGCGAGGCGGTGACCGCGCGTGCCACAGCGTCGGACGCCTGCGGCCGACTCGCATATCGACGGGAGGGGCGCCGGTCTCTTGAAGTTCCGGATCGGACGCCCGACACACGCACCCGCACACGCACACGCACACCCCCACCCGGAGGGCTCCGGCCCCCGCAAAGTTCCCGCCCAGGCCGGCGCCGTCGGCGAGCCGGCCGGCGCCGAGCCGCCGCTCTCAGCCCACGAAATCGCCCTCATACGGGCTTCCGTCTCCGTCGTGGAGCCGTTCGCCGCAGACATGACGGTCTATTTCTATGCGATCCTCTTCGCCCGCTACCCCGAGGTCCGTCCGATGTTCCCTCCGGGGATGGACGCCCAGCGCGGCCGCCTGCTGCGCGCGCTGCTGCGCATCGTGGACCTGGTCGACGACCCGGAGAACCTGGTCAGCTTCTGCGGCCACCTCGGTCGCGACCACCGCAAGTTCGGCACCCTCAGCGCGCACTTCCCCGCCGTGGGCGAGTGCCTCCTCGCTTCCCTGGCCCGCTACGCCGGTCCCGCCTGGACCGCGGACATCGCCGCGGCCTGGACGAAGGCGTACGGTGTGGTCGCCGATGTCATGATCAGCGCTGCCGAGCAGGACGAGGCGCAGCGGCCTGCGGTCTGGCCCGCCACAGTGGTGCACAAGGTGTTGCGCGGACACGGCATCGCCGAGATCACCGTGCGGCCCCTCATGCCCTACCTGTACGCGGCCGGGCAGTACGCCAGTCTCGAAACTCCGTGGTGGCCCAAGCAGTGGCGTTACTACTCGCCGGCCAACGCACCCCGTCGGGACGGCACCCTCACCTTCCACGTGCGCGCGGTGGGCGGCGGATCGGTCAGCGACGCGCTCGTGCACCGCTCTGCCGTGGGTGACGTGCTGCAACTCGGCGCGCCGATGGGGGACATGGTGCTGGACGCCGCCGTTCACAGCGACCTGCTCTGCGTGGCGGGGGGCACCGGTCTCGCACCGATCCGCGCGATCGTCGAGGAAGTGGCCCTTCGTGGCGGACGGCACCAGGTCGATCTGTTCCTCGGAGCCCGTACCGGCGCCGAGCTCTACGGGGTCGATGACATGCTCCGGATGGCACAGCAGCACCACTGGCTGTCCATCAGGGGCGCCGTCTCCCACGAGCACATCCCCGGCATCCGGGGATCCCTGCCGCAGGTTATCGCCGAGTACGGCCCGTGGTACCAGCACGACGTCTTTCTCAGCGGGCCGGCCCCGATGGTGGTCTCCGCGAGCAAGACGCTCACGCAGCACGGCACCTTGCCCGACCGCATCCACCACGACCCCTTCGAGACCCCCGTCCTGTCCGCTTCCTGAGACACACACGTGCCGAGCCTGCCAGGAGAACGCCCCCGTGACCTTCCCCCCACCCTCTTTCGGATCAGCAGGTGAGCACCGGTTGCAGCACCACATGGGCAGCGCCGACCGCGCCGCACGGTTCTACGACCAGCAGGTGCACCCCCGCCTCACGGCCGAGATGCGGGAGTTCATCGACCGCCAGAGCATGGTCTTCCTGGCCACCGCGGACTCCCGCGGGGAATGCGACGCCAGTTTCCGGGCAGGTCCGCCCGGCTTCGTGCACGTGCTGGACGAACACACCCTGGCCTACCCGGAGTTCCGCGGGAACGGCGTGCTCGCCAGTGCCGGCAACATGACGGAGAACCCCCATCTCGGCATGCTCTTCGTCGACTTCACGCACCACCACGTCGGCCTGCACGTCAACGGCTTCGTCCAGCTCCACCTCGACGCCGATCTCCGCTCGGCGCACCCCGGCCTGCCCCACGACATCGCGCCGGGGCGCGCCCCTGAGATGTGGGTCCACCTCACCGTCGAGGAGGCCTACATCCACTGCTCCAAGTACATACCGCACCTGGTGCCGGGCCCCCGCTCCAGCCACCCGGCCGACCGCCCGAAGGACGCGGACTACTTCACCGCGCGGGCAGCGCCGGGCCCAGGACGTGCCCGGTGACCAGCAGAAATCCCGCGGCGCGCAGAGCGTCGTAGACGCGGGCCTCCGTGTGGGCGGGCGCGTGCCGGGGCCCGACGGACCGACCAACGGACCGCTACGGCGCGAGATCGGTCACGGGGATCCGGGAGCCAGCCATGGGTACCTGCCTTGCGAGCCTGCGCCGCCGTCCACTCCGAGGCCATCACCAGACGGCCACTGTGAGGCGATCGCCGGGCGGCCGGGGGCGGGGCAGGCGCCGGGCCCCCGGCCGCGGGCGGGGGCGCGGGCGGCCGGTGCCGATACCCCCGCTGGCCGCCGGCGCCGCCCTGGTCCACAGTGCGCCCGCCCTGCCACTGGCCCAGCCGCGCAGCGTAATCCTCGGGCACCTGATCGCCACGGCCGCCGGCTACGGCGCGCTGGCGGCGGCGGGCGTCACCCTGGCGCTGAACACGCCCGAACCCCGCACTCCCCGTCCGGCCTTACCTAAGACCGTGTCCTACATGGTCAGCTTGAGGAGCCGTTTGTAGCAGCAGAGAGCGGCTGCCAGTCCGAGAAAGGCCAGGTAGTTGCCTGGTTTCCGC
>NZ_JBSGQV010000057.1:0-1755 GCF_053606025.1 Streptomyces sp. NPDC055254
GAAACCAGGCAACTACCTGGCCTTTCTCGGACTGGCAGCCGCTCTCTGCTGCTACAAACGACTCCTCAAGCTGACCATGTAGGACACGGTCTTAGATCGTCGGCCGCAAACGCAGCATCGTCGTCGACACGCTCGGCCTGTTACTGCTTGCTGGTCACGTTTACCGCGGCTACTGACTTCAGCTCGTCAGTGGACGTTAAGTCCGTTTCTGGTAGCGGCCTCGTCCGGGTTGGGTGAGGAAGCCTTGGCGGGTGAGTCGTCCGATGAGGTTGATCCCTGGGAGTGGACACCGGTTTTCATGCGACGAGTGACAGCGTACGTGTCGTGATCAGTTGCCGTTCGTACTCGGCTGGTGTGAGGTAGCCGAGCGCGGAGTGGCGACGGCGCCGGTTGTAGTAGGACAGCCAGCGGAACAGCTCGAGTCGGGTCTGTGCCTTCGAGGTCCAGCGGCGTCCGTGGAGCAATTCGCGCTTGAGGCCCTGGAAGAACGACTCGGCGAGGGCGTTGTCGTAACTGGAGCCGACCC
This sequence comes from Streptomyces sp. NPDC055254, assembly GCF_053606025.1. Classification (NCBI taxonomy): domain Bacteria; kingdom Bacillati; phylum Actinomycetota; class Actinomycetes; order Kitasatosporales; family Streptomycetaceae; genus Streptomyces; species Streptomyces sp. NPDC055254. The sequence goes on from NZ_JBSGQV010000057.1 coordinate 527, forward strand.
CGGCCCATGCTGCGGCGGTTACCGTGCCGCAGGCAGACGTCGGCGAAAGCGGCCGCGCTGTATTGGGCGCCTCTGTCGGAGTGAAAAACGACGCCGTGGACCCGGCCTCCGCGGGCGGCCACGGCCATCTCGATCGCGTCGGTGACCAGAGAGGTGCGCATGTGGTCCGCGATCGACCAGCCCACGACCTTCCTCGAGCAGATGTCGATCACCGTGGCGAGGTAGAGCCACGTCGAGCCTACGCCTATGTACGTGATGTCGCCGCACCACCTGGTGTTCAACGTGTCCGCGGTGAAGTCGCGCATCACCAGGTCCGCCACAGGCGCCGCGGCCCTGTCCGCGATCGTGGTCCGCTTCTTCCTCCGCAGGTGGCGGCCGACGATGTGGTTGGTTCGCATCAGCCGGGTGACGCGCTTGCGGTTGATTTTGCGCCCCCTCGCCCGCAGCTCGGCATGAACGCGAGGAGCGCCGTAGGCGCCATGGTGCTCGGTGTGGATGGCACGGATCTCGTTCACGGTCCGCTTCTCCTCGGCCTGGCGCTCGGCGCGGGCCTGTGCGGTGGCCAGGTGCCGGTAGTAGCCGGCGCGGGACGCCCCGAGCACCCGGCAGATCCGCTTGACGCCGAAATCGGCGCGGTTCTCGGAGATGAAGTCCCAGCGGCGGGGCCTCACTTCACCTCCCGCGCGAAATAGGCGGCCGCCCGGCGCAGGATCTCGCGCTTGAGGCGCCACTCCTGCTCGGCCTTGAGAAGCCTGGCGTTCTCAGCCCGTAGCCGGGCCAGTTCCTCGGCTGCGCTGACGCCGGCGTCACGGCCGTCGGACGTGACCGGGGCCTCATCCTTGCGGACCCACGTCCGCAGCGACTCCGCGGTGATACCGAGATTCGAGGCCACCGCCGCGTACGTTCGCTTCCCAGCCGCGGCCCGAAAGAGCGCGACGGCGTCCTTCCTGAACTCCTCCGAATACGGAGACCTGCGTCCCACCTGGACATCCCTCCCTGGACCATCAAGATCCATTGTCAGGGTGTCCACTCCAAAGGATCAGCCTCATCCCGCGTGGCCATCCGTCCTTGCCCGCTCGGGCGGGGACCAGTCTGACGGGGCTGTCGCCCTGCCCTGCGTGGGGGGGGGCCGGGGGGGCCCCCGGCCCGCCCCCCCCGCGGGGGGGGGGGGGGTGGGCGGGTCCGGCCGACCCCCCGGATGTTACGCGCGCCCCCGGCCGGGCGCACTA
>NZ_JBSGQV010000057.1:1765-23952 GCF_053606025.1 Streptomyces sp. NPDC055254
CCGGGGTCCCCCTCCGTGCCCCCGGGCTGGGGGGTCTCTGTTTGCCGGGGGCCCCCCCCCCGCCGGTGGGGGGCCGGCCCCGCCCCCCCCCCCCCCCCCCACCACGCGGCGTTCCTTGGTGAGGTCGACTGACCGGCAGAACAGCAGGTATGTCAGGCCTGCCACGGGCAGGCCGATGAAGATGGAGTAGTCGGCACCGCCCAGGCCCCGCGCTGCGGCACCGGTGAAGGGGACGGTGACCATGAAGGGGATCATCACCGCGATGCACAGGGCATAGGCGAGGTTGCCGCGCCATCCCCAGCGTCCGTACATGCCCCTCGGGTTGAAGAGTTCCGCGATTGCATAGGCGCCCTTGCGGACGAAGAAGTAGTCCACCAGGTTGATCGCCGTCCACGGCGTGAAGAGGTAGGTGAGGAAGATGAGCACATTGCTGTAGAACGAGTTGAACCTGTCGACGCCCACGAACTGGGCGATCCCCCAGACCAGAACGAACATGATGCCGATGCAGACCGCGCGGATGCGGCGAGTCGGACGTACGGGGGCGAAGCTGTCCCAAATCGAGATGAGGGCCATCATCCCGCCGTACTGGTTGATGGCCATGACGGAGAGCAGGCCGATGAGGAGCGCGGCGACCAACCGCCACTCCCAGGCCGTCCACCAGGCCGTCGGCCAGCTGCTGGAAAGCGGCCACGGGGGTGGCGTCGGGGGCGGCGGAAGCGGCGGCGGCACCGATGCCGAACACCCAGATCGCCGACAGGCCGCTGGGCGCGTACGTCCACCAGAAGGCGGACCGCACCTTGGTCTCGGCTGGCAGGTAGCGTGAGTAGTCCGAGACGTAGGGCGCCCAGCCCAGCTGGAATCCCGTCACGATCACGAAGACGGTCATGAAGGCAGTGGTGTCGAAGTCGCCGAACGCGAAGGCCCCGGAGGGAAGTCCTCCGTCGGCGAACACGGCGAAGGTGAGTACGGCCATGAGCGCGGCCATGGGCCAGGCCAGCCACCGGTTCAGCCGGTGGATCCACCGGTATCCGAACAGGATGTGTACGGCATCGCCCGACAGAACCGCGTCCGTGGCGTTGAAGGCCAGGTAGTTGACCAGAGCGAACACCCACACGGTCAGAGCGGCCCCAAGGTATCCGAACTGGGCGCGCGACTGCACGAGCTGGGGAAGTCCGAGCTGAGGCCCTTGGGCCGAGTGGAAGGCCATGAAGAACGTGCCGAACAGCGAGCCCAGCACCGTGGCGACCAGGGTCCACATCAGGCTCGTGCCGATGCTCAGCGCGGTGACACCGGTGGCCATTGCGGTGACGTTGATGTTGCCGACGAACCACAGCGCGCCCAGGTGGCGCACCGTACCGTGGCCTTCGGTGCGGGGAATCCAGTCGATGGAGCGGATCTCGATGCCGGCCGCTCGGACCGCAGGCTCCTTGGGCCCCGTGGTTGGGGGCGCACTCGACGCCGGGGTGGGTGTGGGCATGTGGTCCTCGTATGTGCTTGGAGAATCAAGTCGTGTGTCCGAGAGTCACAGGCTCGATCCGGGTCCGCGTCAGCATCGCCTACTCAACCGCCCCGCGCGAAGGAACCCCTGCGAGGAGGACCTGCGGATCCCTGCCGCGACGAGCCGGGCGGGCGGACCGGGATGCGGTGGCACCCGGATCCGGCCGCCCGGCAGCGGATCACCCGGGTGGCCTGGAGGCCGGGATCCCGGGATCCGTTCTTCCCCGGTCCGCCTACGACGTCGGAGCGACGACGTGGAGGAGGGTCCGGTACTTGCCCTTCCCAACCTTGTTGATCACGACGACGGCGCAACTTCCCGTCGCTTCGAAGGTGACCGTCTCGGTCCCGCCGCGTCCCGTGGCGTTCGCCCGGGCCACGTGGTGCGCCCGGTTGACCACCCACGTGGTCGCGTCCGCGGTGGAGCACATCACGTAGAGCTCCCCGTCCTGGGTTGAGTTCTCCGGGGTCAGCGTGAGTCGCACCCGCTCACCGGTCAGCGAGACGTTGAACACGGCCGCGACGTCGTCCGGTGCCATGGACACCGTGCGGGGCACCTCCCGTACGAGCGGATCGGCGGGCGCCTCGGCGAACTCGGCCCGGTACGCGGTCGTGCCCAGCCCCGGTGACGGCACCCGTGGGTAATAGTCGCCGAGTGCGCGGCGACCGGAGCTGGAGTCGACGGCGACGAAGTCGACCTCGGACGAACCCGCCATGTTGCTCTCGCCCAGGCTGGTCGCCTGAATGGCGTCGTCGAACAGCCTCAGGTCGTAGTCGGTGCCGGCCGGCCGGACGGCCATCACGGACCACCCGTGCTGGACGGTGTTGAACTGGAAGTTGTGCGCCGTGGCCGGGTGTGGCCGGGCAACCGGGACGTTGGCGGTCAGCGGGTCGCGGAAGCCCAGGTCGATGGTGTTCTGGAACAGCGTAGCCAGCACGGAACTCGACGTGGTGGCGTACCCGTCGGCCTGACGTGAGTTCCAGAACTCCGCGAAGGAGAGGTTGACGTGATGCTGCATCGTGTTCCAGATACTGGCCGGGCCTTCGGAGGTCCGGTCCCAGTACTTCTCGTTCGCGCCGTCCTCCAGGTCATGCAGCGCGGCCGCTACGCGGCCCTCCACAGTGGGGCCGTCGGCCCAGGTGGTCGTGCCCCAGGTAGGCGTCTCCATCGACATGCAAGCGCCTTCGAGGCAGTAGTCGGACACCTGGTAGACGCTCAGGGGGACCCAGTCTGCGAAACCTTCGATCCAGGCACAGCCGAGGTTCGACGCGTTATTCGGGTAGTGCGGCGTCGCGCACCGGTTGCCCGGCTGCTCCATGGCGTCCGAGTGGTCACCGACCTCGTCGTGCAGCCGGTATGACATATCCATGATGGCGTGGGCCATCTCGTGGGCGATGGTCATGCGCTCGCTGCCGTGGTTGCCCTTGAGGTGGATCGCGTTGTCGAGGAACGAGTACATCGTGTTCTCGGTGGACGTCGCGGACCAGTGGAGGACGATCTGCTGGCAGATCGTGTCCTTCTCGTCCCAGCAGTCGGCCGCCACCCTCCACAGCGCCACGTCGTTAACCGTGTCGAACGCCTCTAGAGCGGGGTTGTCGGTGGGGTCGGCCGGCCCCCTGACCCCGACGTTCAGCCCGTCGGTGACGTTCTCGAAGACCTCGCTCCCCCATTCGAAGACGCGGTCACCGGCGGTCGAGGTCGTCCCCGTCCCCGAGCCCGTGTCCGTCGATCCCGTCTGCTTGAGCGCCCACAGGTTGTTCTCGGTGAGGTAGGCGACGACGGCGTCCTGCCCGCTGCCGTCCTCTTCCACGGCGGGGAAGCACAACTCGTAGTTGCCCTCCTGGTCGGTGACCCCGACGGCCAGCAGGGACTCGCCGGAGGCATCGACGTCGAACGCCTTTACCTCGACGTTCATGCTCGCGTGGGAGTTTCCGTTCCTGTCGAGGTACTCCCAGCCGCCGGAGATGCAGGACCTCCCCGGCCCCGGCCCGCCGTCCGAGGGTCCCTCGGCCCTCGCCGCCCCCGCAGCGGACGGGTCCTGCGTGACCGGGGCGAACTGCTGTGCCTTCCGGCCCAGTCCGGCCTTCTGAGGTACCACCCCCGCAGTGGCATGCCGGGTGGCCTTCCGCACAGCGCTGGGGGCAGCCGCTGCTGGCGCCGAGTCCGGCGCCGTGACCGTCGTCGACACCACGGTCTCCGCGGCCTCGCCCAGCACGTCCCCCGCAGCCACCCGGGCCTGGATCTGTGCCCGGCCCGCGGACGTTGCCCTCACCCTGCCGGTCAGCAGCGTCGGCCGGTCAGCCGAGAGCGTGACGCTGCCGCTGGCACGGTGCAGCACCTGCCCGTAGGCCTTCGCACCGGAGACCTCCCGCATCCCCGTCGGTAGCGACTGCCAACTCAGGGTCTCCGGCAGGTCCACTTGGATCTGCACGTCGTCCCTGGTGAACTGCGCCAGCACCTCGACGCGCACGTCGACCGTCTCGCCCACCGCCGGGGACTTCGCGAGCGACGCCTGCACCCGCACACAACTGGCGAACTCGCTGCCCGAGGGCAGAGAGCATCCCGGCCCGGCCGGCGCGGCCTGCGCCGCGGGCCGCGGGCCGGCAGAAGTGTCCGCGCGGGCCGTTGCACCGGTACCCGCCAGGGTGGCCACGAGCAGGCCGCCGGCGGCGCACACGCTGCCCAGCCAGTGACGCGAACGAATCGTCCGGGCCGCCCGGCGTTCATGCGGCTGGACGAGCGATGGTGGTTTCACCTGGATCCTTCCGATCGGAGCCGGCCCCTGCGGGCCGAGTACACGGGCCGACTCTGGCCAATGTATTCCGGCCAGGGCGTACCACTTCCGGCCGGATTCCACCGGACCAGTTCCAGCGGGCCGCCACGCAGCCGCTGCCGGGTCCCGGCGGCCCAATGCACAGGACCGCGCCCCTCGCCGGCGGGCCCGGACCGGGGAGCCAAGAGGAGTAGGCGCTACTCACGCCGCGCGGAGCCGCACCGACTAACAACGAGGCACGGTGCGGCCTGCCTTGGAGCACGGCCGCGCCACCGGCCCCCTCGGCCTGCTGGCGGCAGCGGTCCGGCCGTGCTCCTACCTGCGATTCAGAGGACCATGCGAACCAGCGAACCCATGAACCTCCCCATCTCGGTCGACCCCGGCTCGCTCCGTCCGCTGCGCGACCAGATCACCGACGAGATCCGCGCGCTGATCCGAGATGGGGTCCTACCCGCGGGTGCCCGGCTGCCGTCCACCCGGACACTCGCCATCTCGCTGAAGGTCTCGCGGTCCGTGGCGGTCGCGGCCTACGAGAGGCTCGCGGCGGCCGGCCACATCCGGACCGGCCGGGGGTCGGGCGCCTACGTGAACCGTCTCTCGTCCATGGTCGGCCTGCCCGCCCCGGTCCCCGTCCGCCGGGCGGCTGGCTCGGAGCGCGTCATCGACTTCACCCCCGGGCGGCCGGGCACCGAGCACTTCCCCCTCCCGGCATGGCGGTCGGCGTGGCGGCGGGCCAGCCACCGGCCGCCTCCGCACGTACAGGACCCCCTCGGCGAGGCGGACCTCAGACGGGCCGTCGCCGCGTATGTCCGGGACAGCCGCGGCGTCGTCTGCGAGGCCGACCAGGTCGTCATCGCCGCAGGCACGCAGGCGGCGGCCCGCTGCGCCGCCCACGTGATCGCGGCGCAGGCCGGCGGTCTGGCGTGCGGCGGGCCGACCTGGGGCGAGATCCGGGGGGCGTTCAGCGGCAGCGCCGTGACGCTGTCACCGGCAGCGGCCGACGAGGAAGGACTGGTCGCCACCGGACTGCCGGACTCCGTCCGCCATCTCGCGGTCGACCCGGACCACCAGCCCCTCGGTGTGCCCATGTCGGGGGCCCGGCGGCGCCAGTGGCTGGCCTGGGCGCGCCACAGCGGCGGGGTACTCCTCGAACACGACCTCTACGGCGACTTCCGGTACGAGGCGCCGCCGCCGAGCCTGTGGTCCATGGGCGCCCGGAACGCACCGGCGATGTACCTCGGCTCCCTGAGCAGACTGCTGGACCCGACACTGCAGGTGGACTACGTCATCCTCTCCGCGTCCCTCGGCGTACGCCGCAGCTTCCTCCAGCACGTCAACGAGCCTCCTGCGCCGATCGTTCAGCAGGCGGTGCACCACCTCGTCGACGAGGGCCACCTGACCCGGTACGGGCGCCGGATGGCCCCGCTGTACCGGCGCAAGCGGGAGGCCGTCCGGCGCGTGCTGGGCGGGCTCGGCGATGCCGGCCAGCTGACCCGTACGGAGGCCGGCCTGCCCGCGGTCCTCGTGTTGCCACCAATGGTGTGCGGCCGGACCGTGGCCCGTGAGCTGTGGCACCGCGGCGTCCTCGTACCGCCACCGGGCCCGCCTGACGGCACCACCTCGCTGTCCCCCGCCCGTTTGGTGCTCGGATACGCCCATCTCCCGGCGCCCGATCTGGAACGAGGACTGTCGCTGATCGCACGCGTGGTGACCGAGACCGCCTCCTCCTGAGGGACGGCATGAGTAGCAACTACTCTCGAACGCTTCACCGAGGGGAGACCACGCTCTTCCATGCGCCCCGGGACCGACGAACGGGCCTGCCAGGCGCCCCAGAGAACGGACGGAGAGCGCCGACGCCGGCCCTGCGCCCCCCGGCGTGCCGGTCTCCCGCTCTCCGTCCGTGCCCGGGCCCCAGGCCCGGCACGTACGACATCGAGGAAGGTGACAGTGCCTGCCAACCCACCGCCGCACCGGGCCGTTCCCCGGCGGCTGTTCCTGCGGATGACCGGCGCCGCCGGCGTCGTCATCGGTGCCGCCGTGGCCGGCGGGACCGGGTTCCTGTCCCGTCCCGCCGCCCGACCCGTCGAGCTGCCCGTACAGACCACGTACCTGCGGCGCCGTGACGACATGCTCAATCTGCGCATCTCCCTGGTCAACTTGCGCATCGCCGACCCGGCAGCACCCCAACTCACCAAGACGATGGCGGACCAGCCCGCCTACCTCGTCGTGGACTTCGGACCTCAGGCCGCCCAGGAACGGGCCTTCACCGACCCCGGGCCGCTGGGCCAGGCACCGGTCCAGCTGGAATGGGGAGGCTCGAGCCGCCTCGCCTTCGACGTGAGCGACCACCTGCCGCTGCCCTACACCACCGAAGCCCTGCTGGCCTGGGCCGGCTTCGGCCCAAGGCTCGTGCCCAACGCCCAGGGACGCGCGGTTCCCGACAACTTCAGCGGGATCCTGCGCGCTCCCACGAGCGCGGAGACGGCGCTGGAAGTGCCGTACGGAGTGATCGTGTCGCCGGACAGCGGCGGCGGATGGTGTCACGTAGAGGCCGCCGACGTCCCGGACTCGCCCAGCGGCTGGACGGAGCTGTGGCACACCCGACTGGGCACCCGCGCGTACGACGAGGACCGGGAGCGCTGGGTGGCGGCCGAGACGGGCGCGTCAAGGGTGCTGCGCGCCGTGTGGATGACGGATCCGCGGTTCCCCGGCTGGCTCGGCTCTCCCAGCGCGGTGCCCGACTCCGGCGACTTTCCCGCATCCCTGACGCCCCGTAACCGGTACGACCTGGTGCGGCTGTCGTCCGACTTCTCCCTCACCACGCCGCTCTCCGCGCTGCCAGCACCGATCGAGGCCGACGCCCTATCACTCTCTGCGCTCGGCGCCACCCTGGACGCGCACGGCACCTGGGACACCACGGGCAGCGGCTTCACCTCCGGCCTCGCCGAGTGGTCGCACCTGCTCACCCAGGGCCGCGACCAGAAGGTGCGTGTCGTCCAGCACGGCTACCTCCTGCCCTTTGGCCACCGCGCGGCGTTCGTGCAGGTGACCGAGCGGGAGATCGCGCGTGACGACGGCGGCGCCGTCGGCGGGTACCTGCGCACGCGCGTGTTCCTGGTGGTGCTCCAGGCGGAGCGCGACTTCGCCGCGGACCCGCACACCCCGGCCGCGGGCCGGGCCCTGCCGTTCCGCCGGATCCGAGCGCTCACCCGTACCACCACCGGCCTGGACTCCCCGGCGGGGGACGGCTACGTCCCGTCCTCGGCCCCTCCGGCCGCAGGCTCCGACCGGGCGTTCGCCTTCCTGGCGAAGTCCGGTTCCGTGCCGCTGCCCCTGCACTTCGTCGGGGTCGACTGGGAAGGCAGAAGAGTCCCGTTCACCGCCCCGGTGGTCTTCGTCAACGAGCAGGGCGCGACGGACAGTACCTTCCGCACGGCGGTCGCCCGGCAGTACAACACCACGACGGCACCGACGGACCCCTCCCGGCTCGGCAGGATCGGCGGCCCGGTGCTGGCCCTGGCCGCAGCCTCCAAGCCAGGGGACACGAGCCTGGCGGTGCGGACCCTGTCGTTCGCCGTCACGGCCTCGGACCCCGCCACCACCGGCGTGCCCGGCTTCCCCGCCGTGGCCCAGATCACCGCCGCGCTGCCCGGCGCGGTCCGCGCCCTGGCCGAGGACCCACAGGAGGCGGTCCTGGCGTACTTCCCGGACTACCTCCTCGACGGATTCGATTCGGCGCGCAACACCGCCGGCGTCTACCTGGCCAAGGCGGAGGGCACCCTGGCCCCAGCCCTACAGTTCGCGGCCGACAAGAGCGGCGGCATCACCACCCCCGGGTTGGTCCTCGACGGCCTGTCCCGGAAGTTCGGCCCCGTCACCGGAGACCTGGCGCAGGCCGCCCGCGAGCGCTTCGACCCGGCGCGGATGTTCGACGCGCTCGATGCCAGGATCCTCGGCGGCATCAGGCTCCAGGACGTCCTGCGGGCGCCGGCCGACGGCGCCGCCAACGCCGAACAGGCGCTCAAGGTGGTCTCCGAGGAGTTCCACCGGGTCGCGGACGGGGTCCGCGAACTGGAGCGGACCGAGGCGAGGCTGACGTGGCGCCCGCAGCTGAAGGCGGGTCCTGGAGCGCTCGGCATGTTCGTGCCCGGAGCCCACGGCCGGCTCGACATCGAGGCGGTGTCGGCCGTCCGGCTGCTGCCGCCGCTGGACGCCACCTACTCCGTCCGGGGCGAACTCAGCGACGTGTCGCTCAACATCTGGGGGGACTCGGGCGCGGCTCACTTCGTCACCGTCGAAATCAGGTCGCTGCGGTTCACCGCGGCCAAGGGCCAGAAGGCCGACATCGACTGCGAGCTAGGCGCGGTGTCCTTCCACGGCCCGCTGAAGTATCTGGAGGAGGTGGCCCGGCTCTGCCGGCTGTCAGGGCCGGGCGCACCCGGCGCTTCGCCCGCCGCCACCGGTACCTCCTCGCGCGCGTCGAGGACGGCGGCCCGCCGACCGCTCTTCCCGGCCCGTGCGGCGGCGTCCGATGCCGCTCCTGTGGGCGGCGGCCCGGGGTCGCCGCTGTCGGTGGCCGTCGTCGGTCGGCAGATCCAGGCCGAGCTGTCGCTCGCCCTGCCGTCGCTGGCCTTCGGCGTCTTCGCCCTCGACTCCATGACGCTGTTCGCGGGGCTGTACCTGCCCTTCGACGGGTCGCCGGTGCGGTTGCGGTTCGCACTGAACAGCCGTGACACACCTTTCGGCCTCACCCTCTCCTTCCTTGGCGGCGGCGGCTTCTTCGCGCTGGAGGCGGGCGCCGACGGGGTGGAGAGCCTCGAAGTCGCTCTGGAGGCCGGCGCGGGTACCGCCTTCGACGTGGCCGGCGTGGTCTCGGGCCACGTCGAGGCCAAGGTCGGCATTTACTTCGGCGTCCGCACGGTCGCGGTAGGCGACGGCACGGCGCAGGAAGTGGAACTCTCCGCCTATATCCGGCTCGGCGGCAGGGTCGAGGTGCTCGGCCTAGTCTCCGCGTCACTGGACTGCTACCTGGCACTCACCTACTACTCGGGTCCCGACCGCCTGGTCGGCGAGGCCAGTGTGACGTTCTCGATCGACCTCTGCTTCTTCGAGACCTCGGTCAGTTTCCACGTGCGGCGGGAACTGGCCGGCGGTGGTGCCGGTGACACCACCACCGCCGACGCGCGCGCCTCGCGCGCGTCGGCACGGGCCACCGCAGCCCCTGCGGCCGCCACCGGCCACGGCTTCCGCGATGCCTACCGGCAACAGGACTGGACCTCGTACTGCACCGCCTTCGCACCCGTGGGAGCCTGACCGTGACCAGACAGAGTGTCATGTGGACCGTACTGCCGCGCGGAGCCGGATCGGGCGGCGCCGTGTTCGCCGTCCACGTCGCACCACGGCTGCGCACCGACGGGAAGGACAGCCCCCTCTCCCACTTCCCCGACTGGACGGACTGGCCGGCAACCCTGGCGGGCGCCGCCTTCCGCCTGCACCTGCCGGAGACCGGCGCCACCCCCGTAGGCCTGGTGTCGGAGCCGGACAGCGCCCGGTGGGCAGCACTCTTCACCCCCGACACCCCCGTCCGCGGGCACGCCTTCCAGAACCACACCGGCCGCCTCGTCCGCTCTTACCCGGTCAGCCATGTGCTCTCCTTCCTCGCCGACCGCTGGGGGCGGTTCGGCGCCCTATCCCCCCAGGAGGCTCCGACGTACGACGACCTCGCCGCCGGGAGCGGCTTCGGCCCCATCGGCTTCGAGGAAGTGACCGTCGCCAGCCACCAGAAGAGCGGCTACGGGCGGCGCGACGCGGCCGTCACGGCGCTGGAGGAGGTGCTCGTACGGAAACGGGCGATCGGCTTCGACCCCTCGCAGGCAGGCTCCGCCGACGGCCTGGCACAGGCGTTCCTCCAGGTGGACCGCTTCCACCGGCGCGGCAGGAAACCCGGCTCGGGCGCCCTGGCCCCCCAGGCCCGCCGGCGCCTGGACTTCCACGAGGCGGTCGCGGCAACGCGCGAGTACCGCCGCCTGCAGCGGATGTTGGGTCTGGTGGTCGAGTTCGAGGCGAGCGACCCGGCCGTCCGCTCCCTGCTGACCGGTGCGGCTCGCGAGACCTGGGCGGCCCTGGAGGTCACCTGGTCACCGAAGCTGCCCTCCAGCGGGGCCCGGGTCGACGTCCTGCCCCGTACCCGCTGCCTGATCGGAGGGAACCGCTTCGAGGCCGTGCCGCGCAACGCCGCGTCCAGCGACACCGCCCACGGCATGCTGCGGGTCGGTCGCGAGGACCGCTTTCTGGTCGTTCCAGTCGACCCCGACGGCGGCGCCCTGCTGGCACGCCAGTTCGCCGACACGGTCACGCGTTCACGGATCGTCATGGGTGGCCCGCGCGGCAAGCGCAGCCACGCCGGACCCGACCGGTTCGCGCTGCCCGCGCTGCGGTCGGCCGGGCTGTCGGTGGCCAGATTGGGCAGGGCCGCCGCGCTGGTGGACCTGCTGGACCGGGCGGCCGGCGCCGACTCCACCGCGTACGGCACGGACGGCGCCCCAGGCGCCGCGGTGCTCGACCTGTATGCAGAAGACCTCGTACGCGGGGAGCGCTGGGACGTCCACGACACGGCCGCTACCCCGTGGCGATCGCTCATGAACCGTCACGGCGCGTACGTCTTCCGCCGTGACGGGTGGACGGTCACGGTCACCGAGGAGGGGCAGGTCACCGTGGCGCCGACCACCTCGGGCGAGAACGGCGACACCGATCTGTACCTGGGCGAACCGCTCATGCGGTGGAACGGCTGGAGCCTGGCGGTCCACCGGGTCGGCCGTTCCCTCCAGGGCGATGGCACCTTCGCCGCCCCGGAGCCGGCCGAGGACCCCGACTTCCCCGTCACCGCGCAGTTCACCGTGCCGGGCGGGAGCCTGCCCCGGCTGCGTTTCGGGCACGAGTACCGCTTCCGAGCCCGCAGCGTAGATCTCGCCGGCGACAGCACGGCCTTCACAGAGGACGAGCTGTTCCCCAACGAGCCGGAACTGAGGACGGGCGGCGTCGTTTACCGGCGCTTCGAACCTGTTCCCGGCCCGCAGGTCCTGCCGCGGGCCCCCCACAACCCGGGGGAATCTGTACGCCGGGTGGTGATCCGCAGCGAGAACGGCGACGACACCACGGCCGCGCCGTCCGAACGCCATGTGCTGCCGCCGCGCGCCTCCCAGATGCTGGCCGAGCAGCACGGCCTGCTCGACGCGGACTCCACCGGCCACCCAGTACGGCCGGACCTGTACGCCGTGCTCGCCCAGCGGGACGCGGCACGGCTGGAGGACCTGCCGGCGGCCCACCGGACCGGACCCGACGAGGACTCCTGGTACTACGACACCGACAGCCTGGACGTGCCCTACCTGCCCGACCCGCTGGCCCGGCAGTTCCTGGTCCGCGGCCTTCCGGGCACCACGACCACACTGACGGCGGACGCCCTCGGCACCTGGCCGGAATCACGGTCCTTCCGGCTCCGGGTGGTGCGCACCGCCACCACGTCGGGATGGGTGTGGAGCGGCCGCACGCTCGAACTGCGGCTCGCCCCGGGACACGAGTACCCCTTGCAGCTCACGTCGAAGTTCGCCGCCGGCGACCTCCCGACTATGGGCGTATGGCAGTGGATCGAGGACTGGATGACCGCGCAGAACGCCTCCCGGGCCCCGGGTCAGCGCATTTCCCTGGACGCCGTGCGCAAGGCGGCAACCGGAGGCCGCCACCCCCTGCTGACCCCCGCGACCCGCCTCACCGCGGTGCACGCCGTCCGCACCCCGCTGCAACGGCCCAATCCCAAGCACCTGACCGCCGCAGATCGGCCGCCCGGGGTGACTGCCGTGCGGCTCGGCGGCGCCATCCGGCTCGACCGGCGTTCCACCGGCACGCTCGACCTGCTCGCCACGTGGGAACACCCCGTGGACAACGGCCCAGGCACGGCCGATCCGGTGACCCCCCGGACCTTCACGGCCACCCCGCTCACCGCGCGGGTGACACGGCAGCCCGACCCGGACCCCGGACCGGACGAGATCACCGTCGACACGGCGCACGAACTGGACGACACCCGTCACCGCGTCATCACCTACACCGCCCTGGCCACCAGCCGCTACACCGAGCACTTCCGGGAGGAGACGGCGATCCGGCTCGACGGCGGCAAGGCGACCCTCGGACCCTGCGAGGCGACGACGGTGAAGGCCCGTGACACCACCACCGGAAGGCTGCTGACGCCCGCGCCACCCGGCAGCTCCGATGCGGCCACCGCGACCGGGGACTACGTGTACGACGCGGCCACCCGGCTGCTCACGCGGACGGCCCACGGCGGTCTGGCGGACGACGCCCAGCTCACCGTCAGCGCGATCGCGCCCGGTATCCACCGCGAGTCCGCACCGGAGGTCCGGCACGTCCGGAGCTCGGCGCGCCCCGCCCCGCCGGTCGTAAGGCAGGTCGTCCCGCTGTTCCACTGGGACCAACCGGTCGCGGGAACGAGCCGGCGCCGGGGCAACGCCGTCCGGGTCTATTTGGAACGGCCCTGGTGGTCGTCCGGCCCGGGGGAACGGCTCGGTGTCGTAACCGCGACGGGCACCGCGGATCCGGCGGAGGCGCTGCACCCGTACCTCACCGCGCTGGGGACCGACCCGTCGGCCGTCTCGACCACCGTCACACCGTGGCCGCGGAGCGACGCGTTCCCCCGGGCCACCGCGTACAGGAGCCTGGCACCGGCCGAGGACCCCGGCGCAACGGTGACGGTCGCCGGTCATGACGTCTCTTTCGACGCCACACGCGACCTGTGGTACTGCGACATCGAACTGCGCACCGCCGCAGGGCAGTCACCCGCGTCCTGGTTCCCCTTCCTACGGCTGGCACTGGTGCGGTACCAGCCGGAGTCACTGGACGGCCTGTGGGTGTCCAAGACCGTCCAGGCCCCGATGGCACAGCTCAGCCCGGAACGGACGGCCACCGTCGTGCGTTTGGGCAACGCGCTCACCGTGACGGTCACCGGACCGGCCTACACCGCCACGTCGCAGGGCACCACACGGCCCACGATCCGGGCGATGGTGGAACAGGCCGCGCCCACGTCCCCGGACCCCCATCTGCGCTGGGCGGAGATCAGCACGGCCCACACCGCGCTCACGGCCACCGGCCCGGCGCGGAACACCACTTGGGCCGGCACGGTCCCGCTGCCGGACGGGCCCTTCGCGGACGCACCGCGGCGGCTGCGGCTGACGGAGACCGAGGAGCACCTCGACGGCCATGAGAGGCTCGTCTACCTGGACTTCCTTCCGCTGTGACACGAGAGCCGTCCGGGGTGGGGGCGAGCCAGGGCGCTCCGCGGACCACGGCCCCCCTTGCCCCCTGTCCGAAGCCCCGCCCACCCCGCCACCCGACCACCTGCACATCCGCTCACTCACAAAGGCTGAATCAGTGGGACACGGCATCCAGCGGCGTCACGAACGGGAGGCAGAAGCGGGCCACGCTGACCCCATGAACCGGCTCGGTACCGAGTTCATGGAGCAGGACCGCGTCGACGAAGCCGAGCGCTGGTACGCCGCGCCGAACGGAGCGGCCATCCGGGCGGGATGTACAACCTGGGCCTCCCGCTCTGCCGCCACCGGGGCGACTCCGTCGAGGCCGAGTCCTGGTGACGCCCCGCCGCCGAGGACGGCCACGCCCGGTCCATGGTGGCCCTGGCCGATGCGATGGCCAGCCGCGGCGACACCGGGGATGCCGGGCCCTGGTACCGGCGCGCTCCCGACGACTGCGATGCAGGGGCCGCATTCGGACTCACGGTCCTCCACGCCGACCGGGGCGACACTCAAGCCGCACTCGCCTGGTACGAACGCGCCGCGGACGGCGGCCGACCCGCGCGCCATGTGCAACCTCGCCGCCACCCACCACGCCCTCCACGGTGACCCCGGCACCGAGCTCTCCGGGTGGCGCCGCGCAGCCGAGGCCGGCAACTCCGGTGCCGCGTACCACCTGGCGGTCTGTCTCGCAGACTCCATAGTCGAGGAGGCCGAGCCCTGGTACCGCCACGCTGGATTCGGGGCACGCGGGCTCCGCCGCCAATCTGGGCATGCTGCTCGCCGAGCGAGGCGACCTCGTCGGCGCCGAACCGTGGCTGAGGCAGGCGGTGTGGCCCACAACGGGAATCACTGCGGGAGGAACAATTACGGGGTCCTTCTGCGCATGACCGGCCGGGAGGCGGAGGCACGCGCATGGCTCGAGCGCCTGTGATCCCCGCGGCCGCCTTCCCCGGGCCAGCGCGTCCACGCCCGCCACGGCGGCGAACAACGTACGCCGGCAGAGGAAGAGTTGATGGGGACGGAGGAAGTTCCCGGCTGGTTCTGGGAGGTCCTGAACATGGCCAGGCCCTGCCTGTCCGCCCCTGGAGGCATGGCTGGAGTCACAGCCGAGAAGCGTTCTGGAGGACTACGCACTGGCTCTCTGATCGACTTCTCGGAAGGCGTGACGGTCGACGGAGCAGTCTGGTCCGAGGACAGCACCGAGGACCTCCGCATGTGCGTGGTCGACCAGGGGCGCGCGTTCTGGCGTTCGACGGTCGAGGGGCCTGAGAACTGCCGGAGGCCGCACAGGCCCACCTGGGGCGCCCCTCGCCCCTCATGTGGGAGGTGACGCAGTGGGACGAGCAGGCGCACTACCCGGAGCACAACGGCTACCGGTCCCCGGGAGCTCTCGTCCACGGCGTGCATCGGACCCGCTTCGGGCAGGCAGGACCTGCACGAGCGGCTCACGGCTGGATGACCTGCCCCCGGCGAGCGCGCCCGTCACCCGCTTCGCCGTTCGGCAAGGAGCCGGCTGCGCGTACGCATCAGGATCCGGCCGAGCATATTCTTTCCGGTCCCCGTGCGGCCGCGTCCCCAGTAGTGGTCGGACGTCGTGTTTTCGACGATCTCTTCGTCTCCCGTGGCCAGCAGGATCGCGACGATGTCGGCGTGCGTGCGGAACTTGGCCGCCACGGCGCGCCGCATCACGTCGTCCTTCACCCGTTCCCAGTCCCGCCGCATCGGCTTCGACCGATCACGGCCCAGCTCCGCCGCGCGCAGAGGGGTGCGGGCCCGGCGGATGAGTTCGGCTTGGCGGGTTCCGGTGAACTTCTGTGCTTGGAAGTAGTGTTCCGTTGTCGGCCACCAATGTCCGTCGAGCTCCACGCCGTGTGCGGAGAAGTTGGAGAAGCAGCCGTAGGGAACTTCCTCGGCATCGTAGAAGTAAATCGTCAAGGGAACCTCGTGGCAGGTGTGGGAACCGCACCGTGCCAGGCGCCGGCCTGCGGTCGCAACCGACTTACCGCCCGGCCGGGACCTGCGGCCGGCTCCATCGCTCGGAACCGGGCGGCCAGACGACTTCGACAGGGAGTCCGGCGGCGCGGGCCATGGCCACCGCATCAGCCGTCCCGCCGCGGCCACGTCCCGGCAGGCCGTCCCAGACCGCCACCAACAGCTCGGCGCGGTTCAGGAGCACGCGGTTGGCGGCAGCATAGGAAGGCGCAGCGGCCCGCCGGTACGGCATGACCTTGACCTCTGCCGCCGCCCGGCACAGGCGGTCGAACTCCTCGGCGTAACCCGGATCCACCATGCGCGCGCGGTAGTCCGAGGACGGCATTACCACCAGCAGCTGCCCGCCCACGGCGAGGACGGCATCCGCAAACAGTGCGTCCGCCCCCTCGGCCAGGCAGGAGATCCCAGGCAACTCCGAGGCCGGGTAGCGGGCGAGCAGCGTGAGCAACGCCTCTCTGATCAAGGGCGTGCTCGTCCCGGTGATGTCCACGTGGCCGGACACTGCGATCGTCGCCATCTCGCTCACTTCGTCGTCGTGGAGGAACCGGACCGGGCCGGCACCGATATGAGACCGTGCGCGGTTTCCCGCAGCTCGTCGCTGAAGGCGAGGGGCTTCAGCGTTTCCGGGTCCACACGGACCTGCACCCGATGGCCGTGAGCATAAACACAACGGCCGTCTGCGGATCTCACCTGGAACTCGTACACCACGCTGGGCGCGCCCGCGGCAGGGGTATCCCATGGACAACGAAGCGATGCGGGCTGCCCGGACCTGCTGCACCAGGCACACCACCTGCGACTGGAGGACGAGCGGCGCCGCCTGCTGGAACAGGCCGCCAACCCTACCCGCGTCCGTGATCGTCACCAGCAACAAACCCCTTCGGACGCTGGGGAGAGGTCTTCGGCGACGAAACCGTGGCCGCCGCCATGATCGACCGCCTCGTCCACCACGCCGAAGTCCACTTCCTCAAGGCAACTCCTACCGCATGAAAGGACGCGAACTCGGACGCATCGCCACAACCAACGACAACGACTGAGCCGACACCACCGGGTCACTGTGCGCAGCTGTACAGGTTCACGGAGCAGGACGGCCCGATGGCGGAGATGTTCACGGCTTTCGAGGGGATGCTGTCGGAGCGATATTTCCCGCTCCTTGGTGGCTGCGACTCTCGGCGCCTCATGTCCGTGGGGGAACCGATTCAACCGGTGAGTACCCCGTGCTGGTGACCGACCGATATTGACGACCTGCCCTATGTGTCCGTCATGCACCCGGGGCGAGACGTGTACCTGGCCGACCTCGCCGGAGTAATCGACCTTGACTTCGACGACTACACCTCGCTGACCGATCACTCCGAGTATGGCCGCCGCATGCAAGAAGACGCCGCCCGCGCCAGATTCGGCCTCGGAGGGAAGGAAATCCAAGACCAGGACTGGTCCTCGGATACCAGCGACTAACCTGACGTTCCATTTTAGTGCGGCTTGTGAGTAGAATCGAGCGACGCATACGAGTGCGAAACACTGACCGTGACAGCACGCCAGGGAGCTATTTATGTCGAAGTCTGTACCGCGCTTGGAAAGCGCGATGAGTGCAGATCTGGATGTGTGCATGCACTACGACGATGCGCGGCATCGCAGGCTGCAGTGGGTAGGGTGCGGATGTCCGGGCAATTGTTGCTGCTGGGCCGAAAAGGACGCTCGTGAACTGGACCAACTGGGCGCCCCACATGTCGGACAGAAAATGCGAATATGTGCTCCAGGTGACCCCGGAGAGGGCCGGATCGGAGTCGTAACGGGTCGGCTGATGATGTGGCCGACGGATGCGGAGGAGTGCGAGACGGAGGAAGGAGCGCACGTCGTTCTTACGTTTGCTGGCAAAGGAAGCCGGACGTGGTCAGGCCCGGTCAGGCTCATTGCACCTTGCTGACCAGCCAACCAGCCAGCAACCTCGGGCACGGTCCCTGCCCGGTCATCCCGGTCATGCGACGGCCGCCTTGTCCGCTGTCCCAAGGCCGGAAGACTTCTACATCGACGCGCTCTCGCAGTTCTGCGACGAGTGGCGGCTCGGCCGCGGAACCGTCCTGCGATGGGCCCGCGGCTGGTACGTACAGCGCGGCATCAGCGAACTGCCCGCAGCCCTGCGGGACTCCCGCCGCTCGTGGACATCGAGGTCTGAGGCGAATTCGTGGGCAAGCACACGACCAAGAAGGCGGTGTCCGCCGGCAGGCATCCCTATCCGCCCGGCCCGCCCCAGACACTACAAGGCCCTCTCACCGTTCATGATCATTCTCATGACCACACGTCGTATCTGTGACACCGTCAGGCCGCCTCCGGGCGTCACTGCCGTGGTGAAAGGGCCCTTGGAGTTACTGAGTCTTTTCAGCGTTGCCGCTCCAGGGTCAGGACGGCCCTCGCGATGGACGTCATCTGGTTCGGGCTGACACGTGACCTGCGGAAGATCCGCCCGAGCTTCTTCTCGTCGGCCGCCTCGGCGAGTTCGTTCACGACATTCGCGGTGTCGTGTAGCGGACTCGCATGCCGGCCTCGGCGATCGCCGTGCCGATGCCGATCAGCAGATGCGACCTGCCGGTGCCGGAGTCGCCGATCAGGCAGAGCGGCAGGCCGGCCTTCACCCAGGCCGGATCGGCCAGGGTGTTCACCTGCTCCGGTGTGACATTGGGGTTCTTGTCGAACTCGAGGTCCTCCAGCCGCTTGGGGCGGGGGAAGTTCGCCTCCCTGACCAGCCGGGTCTTCTTGCGTTCCTCGCGCTGGAGGCACTCGGCTTCCAGCAGGTCGGCCAGAAAGTCCTTGTAGCTGGCCCGTTCCTTCAGCGCGGTGGCGGCGAGGTTTTCGAAGCGGGAACGGATCGTAGGCATATGCAGGGTCCGGCAGGCTTCGTCGCTCACGGTCTCGACGGCGCCGGCCGCGGCGTCCTTGCGGGGCTACGGTATGCGTTCACCGACGTCGAACAGGGCGGTGGTGTCAGTCATGCGGAACCTTTCGGCTGGCGGGTCAGCAGGTGGTCATAGCAGTCCACCGACTGCGGTGGGCGCCTGTCCTCGGCCAGAGCGGCCCGTCGTCGGTGCAGCGACAGCACCCGCCCGACGCTCTCCTCTGCCCAGGGCGGAGGATCGTTCTCGTCGTCCTCCGGCTTGGGGTCCCGGGCGGCGGACTCGGCCTTGCGGGCTTCGATGGCCACCACGTCCGGGCTGGTGGAACCGGCCTTCAAGGCGGCAGTATGCCGACCTGGACCGCTTCGGCGGGCATGCGCCAGTCCAACAGCAACACTTCGATCAAGGCGCGGGTGCCCTCGGCGTCGCCGTGGGCTTTGAGAGCCGAGGCCCAAAACGCCTCGTGGACGGCCGTGAAGGCCCTGTTCTCCCGAAGCTACGGCCAGTTGACAAGTAGTTCTCTGTCATCAGAGTGACGCTCGGTCAGGGAGAGCGAGGGGGGTCCGGGGACTTCGCCGGCCTGGAGGGCGGCGAAGTCGGCGGGGCCTGCTCGACGGCCTCGGGGTATGCCTCGCGCTTGGCGTGTTCGGCGAGCGCCCGGTAAATGCTGGCACCGAGGGGTTCTGTCCCTTGCGCTTGCCCATGGGGATGATCAGGTCGGGCTGGATCTGCTCGACGGACTCGCCGCCTGCCCGGCGGCGGAGCACGGTGTGGAGCATGTCATCGGTGATGACCGGCGGCTGGCCGCCGTGCTTGCCCTTGCGGGCGGCGGTGTCGAGCCTTTCCAGCGTCGACTCGCGGATGTTCTCCCGCTCCGTCTCCGCGATCGCGGCGAAGAACGCGAACAGCAGCTCCCCGGTCCGGTGGGGTCGTAGATGCCGGGCAGCGGCCCGGCGAGCATCTCCAGGACCAGGCCGTGCGCGGTGAGGTGGTCCGCCAAGGCGGTGAGTTCGGCGGCGTCGCGCCCCAGCCGCTTCATCTCGTACACCGTAAAGATGAGCCGGCAGTGCGGGGCGTGCGCCTTGACCTCCCGCGCTGTCCTCAACGCCTCCTCGAACCGGGGGCGGATCCGCACCCGAGTGCTGATCCTCTGGTTCGTTTGGGCCTTGGCGCAGGGGCGTGGGCGTCGACGGAGCCGCGGGTACGGCGAATGGCACGCGAGGCGGCAGCACCCGGCGAGGTTCCGGGGGATCACCCCCGGAACCCGCGGGCACTCAGTAGCCGGAAGCCGTGCCGTCGCTCGTCACAGGGACGTCGCCGGCGAGACGGCCCTGGAGGTCGTCCAGGATGGTGGCGGTGGCGGTGGCGCCGAAGCGGGTGGCGCCCAGGTGGTGCAGGTGGAGCAGGGTGTCGAGGGTGCGTACGCCGCCGGCGGCCTTGACCTGGATGTGCGGCGAGACGGTACGCCGCATCAGGGCGATGTCGTGAGCGGTTGCTCCGCCAGGGGCGAAGCCCGTGCTGGTTTTCACGAACGCCGCTCCCGCCGCTTCCGCCGCCTGGTATCCGGCGACCTTCTGGGTGTCGTCGAGGTACGCGTTCTCGAAGATCACCTTGACCATGCGGCCCTGTGCGGCCTCTACGACGGCGGCGATCTCATCCCGGGTGTGCGCGGTGTCTCCGCCGCGCAGACGGCCGATGTCGATGACCATGTCGATTTCCTGGGCCCCCAGGGCGACGAGCTCGGTAGTCTCGAAGACCTTGGCTGCGGCGGTCGCCACGCCATGAGGGAAGCCGACCACGGTGCCGACCGCGACATCACTGCCGGCGAGCGCGGTCACGGCGGCAGGTACGTCGGCCGGGCGCACGCACACCGAGGCGGTGCGGTACTCCAGCGCGGTCGCCAGGCCCTCGGCGACCTCGGTCGGGGTCAGCTCCGGCCGCAGCAGTGAGTGGTCGATCATCTTCGCTACCTCCTCGCGAGCGGGCAGCAGGCCGTCCCAGCGCGTGGCAGAGATTGAAGCAACAGACATGGCATTTCCCTCCAGCCATCCGTAAACTGTCTAGACAGCCTATACAGATAAGATGATGGTGTCGACGGCTCCCGCGCAGGCGGCCGCGCTCGAACCACCCCGACCCGAAGGACGACGCCCGCCATGGCCGCACCGCAGCCCCTGTACGAACGCATCGAGAAGCAGTTGCGTCGCCGGATGGCCGACGCGGTCGACGGTGACCCGTTCCCCTCGGAGCCTCGACTGGCCGAGGAGTTCGGCGTCTCGCGCATGACCGTGCGGGCGGCCCTGGCGGGGCTGGAACGCGACGGCCTGCTGGAGCGCGTGCCCGGCCGGGGAAGTTTCGTCCGCAAGGCCGCCGCCGCGCGCCCGGTCGGCACCCTGCTCAGCTTCCATGACCAGGCGCTCGCGATAGGCGCAGCGCCCCGCTCGCGTGTCCTTCAGGCAGGCCTGCGCCTCGCCACGCCCGCCGAGGCCGCAGCCCTGTACCCGGCCACGTCCGATGGAGGCGCGACCGTGGTCGTGATCAGCCGCGTCCGACTCTTCGGCGACCTGCCCGTCGCCATCGAACACGCCGCCTTCCCGGCAGCCCTCGAAACCCTGCTCACTGCGGACCTGGAGACCGGATCACTTCACAGCGCGCTGCACCGCATGGGCCTGCACCCGACTCTCGGTTCCTCCGTACTGACCGCCCGAACCGCTGACGACGACGCGTCCGAACTCGACGTGAGCTCCACCACTGCGATGCTGGTCGAGACACGCTCCATCACGGACCAACACGGCGCTCCACTGGAGCACACCGTCAGCTCCTACGTGGCCCACCGCTACGCACTTCAGGTCGACTTCTCCGTCGCCCGCCACGAGAGCCCGTGACCACTCGCCTGCGGCGGCACCACCACCCCTGCACCGATACGGGCGACAGCCCGGCCTGATGAGGACTGGCTCACCGCTCCTCGTCCTCATCGGAACCTTCCCGGGCGGAACCATTGGGCTACAACGTCCAGGCCCCCGGAGCCAACTACCAGGTGAAACCGGAGAAGGACCAGGTGGTGCCTTTAACTCTTCCTCCTTGGAAGCCATCTCATTTGGCGGCTTTGGTAGCCTGTCCTCTGTGTCGGTGACCTTGATGCCGGTGTTGTAGGTGCCCGGGTCGAGTTCGGCGTGGACTTTCAGGCCGGTGCGGGTGGTGGTTGCCTTGATGCTGTTCACGATGACGTCGTGGCTGGTCGAAGGTCTGCCTCGCCAGTTCATGGAGATGTGGGGGAACAGCCGGTGCTCGATCTTATCTACCGGCCCAAACGACACACCGACCACAAGAACGGCGGCCGCAAGAGCTTCGCCTGGACCGAGTACCGCGACCTCCTCATCGCCGCCCACCAGCAGCTCGACGGACCGATCATCCTCGTTTGGGACAGTCTCAACGTTCACAAGGATCGCCGGATGAGGCTTTCATCGATGCGCACGACTGGATTAGCGACAGCTCACCGGCGGTTCTCCGAGTGGAGCAAGGCCCGGGTGTGGGCCAAGCTCCACCGCCTGGTCCTCGATGAGCTTGGCGCCCGCGGTGAGCTGGACTGGTCGCGCTGCGCGATCGACTCGGTGAACATGCGGGAACAAACGATGGCGAGCTCAAGGGATCAACGCACCACCCCACGGATGATCATGTGGTTGTGGAGGTCCAGGTGCGTGATTACGGGTTTTCGGTGGCTCAGCAGG
>NZ_JBSGQV010000058.1:0-3188 GCF_053606025.1 Streptomyces sp. NPDC055254
TGATGATCGCTGCACGAGACCCGTTCCCCACCACACCAACATGATCAGGGACCACGATCCAGCGCCGTACCGCCAACCATGCACGAGCTCGTTAGTCAGCAGCCAAATGTCGAGGGATATACGCCGCTCACGGAACTCGTGCCGGCCTCTTCTCAGAACGACACGTCGATGTAGTCGATGTCGGTGAATTTGACTTCGAGGTGGTCGGCGCGGGTGCCGCCGTCTTTGAAGTAGATGTTCTGGAGGCCTTCGGCGACGATCGCGCGCAGTTCCGGGTCTGGGGCGCCGTGCTGCTGGGCGTCGAAGAGGCGCTGTGTGTAGGCCGGGGGAGGTGGACGGTGAGGCGGCGCATGCGGCCGTCGTCGGTGGTGTCGATGGGTGCGGTGTATCCGAAGCGGGCGCGGGTCTCGACGGTGATTCCGGTGCGGGTGGCTGCTTCTTTGCGGCGGCGGTCGCGGACCTTGGGCTGCCAGCGTGCGCGCACGGCCGTGTCGATGCGGTCGGTGATGGCCTTGGGCGGGGTCTTGCGTTCGCCGGTGCGGTAGCGCTCGATGGAGCGCTGGCTGACGCCGAGCTCGGCGGCCACGGGACTGGTGGTCTTCAGCTTGCCCATCAGGAAGTTGATGCGGCCTTTCAGCGTCTTGGGCGGCTCCCGGGTGAAGGTCTCGCGGCCCGCGCGTTCCAGGGCGTCGTCGATGTCCCCCACGGTTCCTATTCTCCTTCGTCCGTGACGGCGTCGCCGCCCTTGATGTGGCGGGCGGGGTTGAGGCCCTTCTCCATGAGGTCGACGGCCCACGCCATCTCCTGGACGCCTTCGACCTTGGCGAGGCCCGGCGTCGTCCCGAGGCGGAAGGCACCCGGGACCGTGAGTCGACGGCCGACTGCGCGGCGGCCTTCCTCGCCGGCCGGCGCGACGTCGCCGACGGCCCGCCCGCCTCCAGCGGCGCCTTTGCGACTGGATCCGGTGCAGCGGCGATGGCGGCCGTGGCGTGCCGGGCAGGCTCGGTGGGTTGCTCCACGGGGCCGGTGAACGCCTCCGGAACTGCAGCCGGAGCGGGTACGGGAACCGGGGCGGGCGCGGACTCGGGGGCAGTCGGCGCGGGGTACCGCTCGGCTCGCTCCCGCGTCCACACGGCGTCCACACCCCTCGTCCATCCCTCGTCCGTCCCTCGCCCCCGCGGCGCGTCCACGCCCCTCGACCGGGCGGCGGGGTGCGGCGGGTTTGCGGGCGGCGAAGCGGGTCAGACGCCCCGTACCGGCGACACCGGTCGGCGCCCGCCGCGCGCCACGCCCGCGGGCCTCCGGCCGGGTGCGCCCGGTCCCGCTGACCGCAGCCAGAACGGTCCGACCGACGGGAGTCCGCATGACCACCCGGCCCAGCCCCATGGAATCCGGCGCCGACGACCTGCGGGTCGTGGTGGTCGGAGCAACCGGAAACATCGGCACCAGCGTGGTCCAGGCGTGCGCCGACAGCCCGGCCGTCGCCTCGGTGCTCGGCATCGCCCGCAGGGTTCCGCACTGGCGTCCCGCCAAGACGGCCTGGGCGGCCGCGGACATCGAACCGGACGGCCCGGACCTGGTGCCGCTGTTCACCGGTGCGGACGCGGTGATCCACCTCGCCTGGAAGTTCCAGCCGACGCACCGCCCCGTGGAGACGTGGAGCACCAACGTCCTGAGCAGCGTGCGCGTCTTCGAAGCCGCGGCCGCCGCGGGCGTGCCCGCCCTGATCCACGCCTCGTCCGTCGGCGCGTACTCGCCCGGTCCCAAGGACCGCGCGGTCGACGAGTCCTGGCCCACCCACGGGTGGCCGCAGGCCGCGTACACCCGCGAGAAGGCCTACCTGGAACGCGTCCTCGACGCCTTCGAGCCGTCCCACCCCGCACTCCGGGTCGTGCGCATGCGCCCGGCGTTCCTCTTCAAGCGGACCTCCGCCTCCGAACAGCGGCGGATCTTCGCGGGGAGGTTCCTGCCGGGACGGCTCGTGCGCCCCGGCCTGATTCCGGTCGTGCCCGACCTGGACGGACTGACCTTCCAGGCCCTGCACACGGACGACGCGGCGGCCGCCTTCCTGTCGGCCGTCACCCGCCCCGTTCGCGGGCCGTTCAACCTCGCGGCCGAACCCGCACTGGACGCGCGGGTCCTTGCCCGGATCCTGCGGGCCCGCCCGCTCCCCGTACCGACGGCCCCCGTCCGGGCGGCTCTGGCCGCGGCCTGGCGGCTCCACCTGGTCCCCGCGTCCCCGGACCTCTTCGACGCCGTCCTTCGCCTGCCGCTGATGGACGCCTCCCGAGCGCGCGCGGAGCTCGACTGGCACCCCGCGCGCACGGCGGTGGAAGCCGTCGAGGAGTTCCTGGAGGGCCTGCGCGAAGCCGCCGGCATGCCCACCGCGCCCCTCGCCGCCTGAGCCCGGCGGCGGACCCGCTCACGGTTCGGGCTTCGGCTCTTCCTCGTCCTGCGGGCCCACCCGGCGTTCGTCCCCCTCGGCGGGATCCGGAGCCGGCTCCGGCCGGTCCAAGCGGCTCGCCTCGTCCGTATCGGCCGCAGCCGTCCGTTCCCCCGCAGGCCGCGTCGTGCGCCGCCCGGTGTGACCGGTGTGCCCGGTGTCGTGCCCGTCGTGCGGAGGTACGCCTCCGGCGCCGCCCTGCTCGTCCATGGCCGCCCGCCTCCTCGTGCTCACAAGGGTCCTCTCCGGGGCGGCTGCCCGTGCCCCGACACGCGAAACGCGGGTACGGGAGGACCTGCGGATCGCGTACCCCTCTCCGGCGGAACGACGAATTCCGTCGACTCCGTCGACGGGAGAGCGATAGGAACGGGCATTCCCGGGTAGGCGCGCCTCGGACGCTGCGGCGGTTCCCGCTGTTCCGCCGAATTCCTCCAGAGGAACGAGGGGCACCATGATCATCGCCGGACTCATCCTTCTGCTCATCGGATTCCTGACCGGAATCTCCATCCTGTGGACCATCGGGATCATCCTGCTCGTGGTCGGAGCGGTGCTGTGGATCCTGGGCTCGGTGGGACACGCGGTCGGCGGTCGACGCCACTACTGGTAAGCGGTAGCACCGCGGCGGGGGGCCCGGGGGGAGGGGGTAAGGCCGGGCCCCCCCCCGCGCCCCCCACGACGAGAGCAACACAGAGCACCCGCCCCCCCCCCCCCCCCCCCACGAAGCGCCCGGACGCCCCCCCCCCCC
>NZ_JBSGQV010000058.1:3198-23287 GCF_053606025.1 Streptomyces sp. NPDC055254
TGTGCTCTTATCGGTCTTGTTGGGATCCTCCGCAGGGAGGGGTCTGCGGGGTAGCCGGGCGCGGGGGCCCTAACTGGTCGCCGCCGGGGGGGCGGGGGGCCCCGGGGCCCCCGGGGGGCAGGGGGCCCCGGGGCCCCCCGGGGGGGGGGGCGGGCCTTTTTGCCCGCCCCCCCGCCCCCCGCGCCGTACCCGGGTCGTGATCGCCTTCGGGAAGCCGGGACCGCTCACCCGAACGCACCACTGCCCGTTTCGCCCTCCCCTCCCGCAGGGAACCGGTGTCTGCGCTGACCGCGAATGGCACGAAGGGCGTGGAACATGACACGGAACAACGCGGCACCGCACGACCCGGGGGCACTCCAGGACATCGTGTCGGCCGTGTCCGCCGGTGCGCCCGCCTTCCGGGCATGCCCCCACCCCGCCTACGAGGCGCTGCGCGAGCACGCGCCCGTATGCCCGCTGACACCGCCGCACGGCGTCGAGACGTACCTGATCACCCGCTACGACGACGCCCGCGACGCGCTCTGCGACCCGCGGTTCAGCAAGGACATGCGCGGCGCCCTCGACACCTACCACGCCGTGTACGGGAGCTTCTTCGACGCACTCGACGACAACGTGCTCTTCTCCGACCCGCCGCGGCACACCCGCCTCCGCCGCTCCCTGCGCGGTGCCTTCAGCCCGCGGCGCGTCGAGGCCATGAGACCCCGCATCACCGAGATCGCCGGGAACCTCCTGCGGGAATGCGCGCGGAGCGACGAGGTCGACCTGATGCCCTCCTTCGCGTTCCCGCTGCCCATCGCGGTCCTGTGCGAACTGATGGGCATCCCGACGGCCGAACGCCCGGAGATCCTGCGGCAGTTCGCCGTGGTGTCGCGCTCCAGGTTCGACCCCGCCAAGAGCGCGGAACTGCGCGTCGCCGAGGAATGGCTGCGGAACCGGCTGGGGCAGCTGATCGCGCACACCCGCGCACACCCCTCCGACTGCTTCCTCAGCGACCTCGTCCACGCCGAGGAAGCCCTCGACGACACGGACCTGATCTCCTCCCTGTGGGTGATCTTCTTCGCGGGACACAAGACCACCGCCTTCCAGATCGGCAACGCGGTCCTCCACCTCCTGACGCGGCCCGGGCAACTGGAGAAGCTGCGCCGGGACCCGTCCCTGATCCCGGGCGCGGTCGAGGAGATCGTCCGCTTCGAGGGTTCGGTCGAGACCTCGACCTTCCGCTACGCCACGCAGGACGTCGAGATCCGCGGCACCCGGATTCCCAAGGGGTCCCTCGTCCAGATCGCCATCTCCTCCGCCAACCGGGACCCCCGGAAATTCGACTCCCCGGACGACCTCGACGTCACGCGCGCGGGACTCCAGGGGACACACCTCGGCTTCGGGCACGGCACCCACTACTGCCTGGGCGCCCCGCTGGCGCGGCTCGAACTGGAGATCGCGCTCACCTCCCTGCTGCTCGCCTTCCCCGACATGGAACTGGTGGAGCCGCACGAGAGCGCCGCGGCCTGGCTCAAGGGACCGGTGGCCGCCTTCCGGGGGCTTGAGCGGCTCCCCGTCGTCCTGGATCCGACGCGGACGCCCGGCCCCGACCCGGAGATGACCGGGACACCCGCGACGGTCTCCGCGACCCCCCGTACCTAACGAGCAGGACAGGTGGTGGATCGGCGATGCCCGACCCTTCGAGTACCTCTGGACCGGGCCTTCTCCGAACGCAGGCACCGGACGTGGACGAGCGGCGCCGCTCCACCGGGGCCCCGGGCGCGGTCCTCTCCGTCGGACACGACGCCGCAGCTCCGGGCCCCACCGCGATCCACGGCGTCCAGTCCAAGATCGACATGCACCACCACTACTGCGCGCCCCCGTGGCGGGAGTGGGCGGAACACCACGGGCTGATCGAGCGCGGGCAACTCCCGCCGTGGACCCTGCTCGACACCGAGGCCGCGATCGGCTTCATGGACCGCGCGGGAGTGGCGACGGCCGTCCTGAAACCGATGCTGCCGGCCCGGTACCGGTCGTCGGCCCAACTGCGCGAAGCCGTCAACATCACGCTTCAGTCCATGATCGAGGCGGCGACCTCCCACCCCGGACGGTTCGCCTTCTACGTACCGCTCTTCCTCGACGACCCCGAAGCCTCCTCATGGGCGATCCGCCGAGGGCTCGGGCAGCTCGGCGCCGTCGGCGTGAACGTGACGGCCAACTACGGCGGCGTCTACCTCGGCGACCCCGCGTACGACCGCGTGTTCCACGAGCTGAACGACCACCGCGCCGTCGTGGACACGCACCCCCACAACCTGCCGGGCTGCCCGCCGGGCACGACGACGGTCCCGGGCATCCCCAATTTCATGTGCGACTTCCTCCTGGACACCACGCGCGCCGCGTTGAACATGATCGCCAAGAGGACGCTGGACCGCTTCCCGGACATCTCGGTGGTCCTGCCGCACGCCGGCGGCTTCCTGCCCTCCATCGCGACGCGCATGCAGGCCCTCGGACGATTCTGCGACCCGCCCCTGGAACCGGCGGCCGTCCGGGACCACCTGCGACGCTTCTACTACGACACGGCGGGCCCGATGGCTCCGGCGGCGACCCTGCTGACCCATGTCCCCGCCGAACGCATCCTCTTCGGCACCGACTGGCCCGCCGCCCCGGCCGACACCGTCCTCGATCTCGCGCTGCCCGAGCTCGACGCGGACCCCGCCTTCACCCCGGAGCAACTCCAGGGGATCTACCACGACAACGCGCTGCGCCTCATTCCCCGCCTGGCCACCGTCTGAACCACCGGCCCGGCCGCGGCACGGACCGCGGGCGGCCGGAGCATCCACCGCGCCCGAAGGAGATTCGCATGGCCCGAACCCTGACGCCCGCCGCCAGGACCACCGTCTCGCTCGCCCTGGCGGCGGCCACGGTGCTGACCCACGTCTCGGCCGCCGTGGCCGCAGGACCCGAGGACCGGGGCCGGGCAGCCGCGGACCGGGCCGCCACCTACGCGGCGACGGCCCCGTACCACCGGCACGTTGCCGGGGTGGAGGCCGGATACGTACCGGACAAGTACTGCGTGGTCGACCGGACGGAGGGCAGGGGAGCGCTGGGCTACCCCCATTTCAACCACGCCTACGACAATTCCGTCGACCCGGCGAAGCCCGCGGCCCTGTACTACGAGGACGACGGGCGCGGCGGCAAGCGGCTCGTCGGCGTGCAGTGGCTGGTCTACGACCGCGACCGGAACCCGGCCACGGACGACGACCGGCCCACGCTGTTCGGCAGGCCCTTCACCGGCCCCCACCGCGGGAACTTCCCCGGTCAACCGGTGCACTACGCACTCCACCTGTGGCTCTGGAAGAAGAACCCCGCGGGCATGTACGCCACCTTCAACCCGGCGGTGACCTGCCTCCCCGGCACGACCCGCCCCCAGCCGTAGTCCCCCCGGTGGGGGCGGGGGACCGGCGGCGAACGGCTACCGCGGGTGCGCGGCCACGGGTTGACGGGCCAGGTCGGCGCGGTGCTCAACGGCCGTACGGAGCGCTGCCAGGCAAGGCGGGCAGTAGCGGTCCGCGGCCTCCGACACCGCGGTGAGGACGGCGCCCCCGTCACCGGCGCGCTTCCCGCACAAGGCGTGGCGGGACGGCAGCTGAGCGAGGACGTGCCAGAGGAGTTCACCCTGACCCGCTGTGGCCTCGGCGCACATTCTGTACATCGCGTACCCCTCGGTGCTCGACGTGGGCCGGAGCCGGCCCGTCTCCATCAGAGCCCGGCGGGACCGAAGCGGCCATCCGCGTTGGACCGCTCGGGTGAAATCCGCACCGTCGCGGTTTGACGCGTTCGGCCGGGCCGTGCCGCCACCCGGCCGAACGCGGGGCCGGGATCAGGGGCGGAAGCGCAACGGGTGGTCCTCCGGAACCTCCACGACCGCGATCCGCACCCCGTCCGGGTCGGCGATCCACATCTCGATCAGGCCCCAGGGTTCGCGCTGCGGGGGCCGCAGCACCTCGGCGCCCCGGCCGCGCAGCTCCTCGTACGCCGCGCCGGCGTCCGCGACCTGGAGCCACAGCCGCAGTCCCGGGGCGGGCGGGGCCTCGGCGCGCCCCGACACCTCCAGGAAACCGCCGCCGAGGAAGTAGACCGTGCCGCGCTCGGGGCCGGTACCGAACTCCCGGTAGACGGCGAGTCCCAAGGTGTCGCCGTAGAACGCTCGGGAACGCTCGGGATCCGTGGGACGCAGCAGAATCCTGCTGCCCAGTACGTGAACCATGCCCCCAGCCTCGCGCACGAAGCACCTGGCAGAGGGGATTCAGGCGGGCCAGGTCCCGATGAGCCGCTTGGTCGCCACGGCGCCGCTGCGGTCGATGCACGCCTTGACGACGGCGAAGATCGCCCCCTGCAACGCGGCGGCGATCAGGATCTCCCGCCACGAGCGGTCCTCGTCGGTGGCGTTCGGCGCGTCGCTGTCATGGCCGAGCCGTTTCCACACCTGTTTGAACGCCGCACCGGCCACTACACCACCGGCGGTACCCAGAGCCAGTCCCACGGGCCTGTAAACGATCTTCGAAGTCTTCACGGGTGCCTCTTCTCCGCGCGGCAGGTCACGCCCCGGCCGTCGGTCCTCTCATGCGCACCCCTGCCCGATCACGCCCGCCGCTAACCCGCGGGAAACCCTTGGCGGGATCCCCCGCGACGCTTCCGCGGTGCATCCGCCGGGCCGGGCGTCGGCGAAGAGCGGGCACAGAAGACGGCTGAAGGAGTCCCATGAACGTCACGCGGGGGAGGCGGGCGCCGGTGCTCGTGGTCGGTGCCGGCCTGGCCGGACTGGCCTGCGCCGCGGACCTGGCCGCGGCCGGCGTCCCGGTCTCGCTCCTCGAAGCAGGCGACGAGGTCGGCGGCCGCATGCGCACCGACGTGCGCGACGGCTTCCGGCTGGACCGGGGCTTCCAGGTGCTCAACACCTCCTACCCCCAGCTGAAACGGCGCCTGCCGCTGCGCGCCCTCGGGCTGCGCCCCTTCACCCCGGGCGCACTGGTCCACGGCCCGGCGGGCCGCGTCCGGTTCGGCGACCCCACCCGCAGACCCGCCGACGCCCTGCGGCTGCTGACCGACGGCCACGTGTCCCCGGCCGGAGCCGCCTCCTTCGCGGCGCTCACGGCCCGGGACCTGCTACTGCCCGCCGCCGTGCTGCGACGGATGCCCGACACGAGCACCCGGTCCGCGCTCCGCTCCTGGAGAGTGCCCGACGAACTGGTGGAGGGGTTCCTTCGCCCGTTCCTCTCCGGTGTCTTCCTCGAAGACGGGCTGGAGACCTCCAGCAGGGTCTTCCACCTGATCTGGCGCAGCTTCCTGCGCGGCTCACTGACCCTGCCCGCCGCCGGCATCGGGGCCGTGCCCCGCCGGCTCGCGGCCGACCTTCCGGCCCGCTGCCTGGAGCTGGGCACTGCGGTCGGCGCCCTCGCGGACGGGGGAGTGCTGCTGGCCGACGGGACGGAGCGGCCGGCCGCCGCCGTCGTGGTGGCCACCGATCCGGCCGCCGCGGCCGCTCTGCTGCCCGGGCGCCCGCCCACGCCCACGCGTACCGTGACCACCTACCACCACGCGTGTCCGCGCTCCCCGCTGCCCGAGCCGACGCTCCTGCTCGACGCGGCGGGCAGGTTCCTGAACACCTGCGTCCTGACCGAGGTGGCGCCGACGTACGCGGCGGACGGCCGCTCGCTCGTATCGACGTCGGTCCTCGGCGAGGACTCCCCGGCGCGGCGCCGGACCCTGCTCGACGCACTGTCCGAGGCGTACGGCACCGACGCGGGCGCCTGGGAGCCGGTGGCCGCCCTCACCGTGCGCGGAGCCCTCCCCGCCATGCCCGCGCCGTGGCCCCTGAGCCGGCGGACGCGCATCGGCGCGGGCCTGTACCTGTGCGGCGACTACCGGGCGACGGGTTCCGTCCAGGGGGCCCTGGCCTCCGGCGCCCGGGCGGCGCGGGAGGTCCTGCGGGACCTCACCGGGGCGGAGAACCGGACGTGACCGGGAACAACCCTCCCCGCGGCCGCGCCTGCGGGTGCGCGCCGCCCGAAGCCCCCGCACCATGGCTGTAGTCGTGAAATCGGGTAGTCGGGTAGTCGGGAAAGCGTGCAGCGGTCCCGGCGGCGTAAGGAGATCGCGATGGCCTCGGTGTCCTCAGCCTCCTCGGCGTCCTCGGATGCCGCGCCGCACGTGACCGCCTCGCCCTCCGAAGGCCCGGCCGGGGCTCGACTGCTGCTGGTACGCCACGCGAAGGCCGTACCGAAGGACGCGGCCGAGGACTTCGAGAGGGCCCTCAGCGATCGCGGTCGCGCCGACGCCCCCGAGACGGGCCGCTGGCTGGCGGAGTCGGGTTTCGCGCCCCACCTGGTGCTGTGCTCGCCGTCCCGAAGGACGCGTCAGACCTGGCAGCTGATCGCCCCGTCCGTGCCCGAGCCGCCCCCCGTCGTGTACGACGACAGGCTCTACAACGCGGCGCCCAACGCCCTGGTCACCGTCCTGGCGGAGCGGGGACGCCGACTCGGCCGGGTCATGCTCGTCGGCCACAACTCCGGTATCCACGAGCTGGCCTCGGCCCTGTGCGGGAGCGGCCCGCCGGACCTCCTGGACCGGCTGAGGGCAGGCTTCCCGACCTCGGGCGCCGTGCTGGTGGACCTTCCGGACGGGTGGGAAGGACTGGTTGCCGGGGCGGGGCGGCTGGCGGCCTTCTGGTCCCCGGCCCACTGACGGGAGGCGCCGGGGCCCGCAGCGGCGGCTCGGACGGGGATCAGGACGCCTCTCCCGCCGGCCGGGACGCGCAGGCGATGCACTCCGCGTCGATCTGGTCGGCCAACTGGGTGAGCGCCTCCGTCATCGCCAGGACGGTCCGGGGATCGGCATCGGGGGTGTCGCCCTCGGCCGCGGACGCCCAGTCGGCGGCCACGCTCCGCAGCAGCCCGGTGACCTGCTCCGCCGGGATGAGGAGGCCTCCTTCCTCCGTGGGGATCAGCGGAATGGGAAACGAATGCATGGAGCGGCCCCTCTCGTCTGGGGTGCGACCCGACGAGCGCCCCCTTCCTGGAGGGGCTACCCCGTCGCCGCCGAACCAATCGGTCGGGCCTCGGCCACCGCGGCCGTGCCGCGCCCCGTCAGTCGTGGATGCGGGACCTGCCGAGCTGACTCACGGCGGCGGGGTCCCAGTGGGCGAAGAAGACCGAGCGCCCGGTGTCCAGGGCGGCGATGCGGGTCATCTGCTCGTCGGTGAGCGCGAAGTCGAAGACGTCGACGTTCTCCGCCATCCGCTCGGCGCGGACCGACTTCGGAATGACGACGACTTGCCGCTGGACGAGCCAGCGCAGCACGACCTGGGCCACGGACCTGCCGTGTTCCGCGCCGATCGCGGCGAGGACCGGGTGGGAGAAGAGGTCGTTCCTGCCTTCGGCGAACGGCCCCCACGACTCGATCTGCACGCCCCGCTCGCGCATCAGGTCCTGGTCGGTGGTGCGCTGGAAGAAGGGGTGGGTCTCGATCTGGTTGACCGCCGGCGTGACCTCGTTGTGGTCCACCAGGTCGATGAGCCGGTCCGGGTAGAAATTGGACACGCCGATCGCCTTGACGCGGCCCTCGCGGTTCAGTGCCTCCATGGCGCGCCACGAGCCGTAGACGTCGCCGTAGGGCTGGTGGATCAGGTACAGGTCGAGGTAGTCCAGCCCCAGGGCGCGAAGCGACGTCTCGAAGGCCCGCCGCGTGTTCTTCTCGCCCGCGTCCTGCACCCACACCTTGGTGGTGACGAACAGCTCGTCTCGGGGGATGCCGCTGCGGGCGAGGGCCCGCCCGACAGCCTCCTCGTTCCGGTAGGCGGCGGCGGTGTCGAGCAGCCGGTAGCCCGCGGCCAAGGCGTCGGTGACGGCCCGCTCGGTCTCCTCGGGCGGGATCTGGTAGACGCCGAAGCCGAGGACGGGCATCTCGACGCCGTTGTTCAGCGTGACGCTCTGCATCAGGTC
Organism: Streptomyces sp. NPDC055254; assembly: GCF_053606025.1. Lineage (NCBI taxonomy): Bacteria > Bacillati > Actinomycetota > Actinomycetes > Kitasatosporales > Streptomycetaceae > Streptomyces > Streptomyces sp. NPDC055254. Next base: position 11,178 of record NZ_JBSGQV010000058.1, read on the forward strand.
TCCTTCGCTGCGGAGCGGGACCCGGGCCGGGACCGGGTCCAGGCCCGGGTCCGGGTCCCGCCCCGCCGATCACCCGGGCGTTCGTCCTCCGCCACCCTCCCGCGTCCGGCGCGCTCGCGCGAACCGGGCGCTCACGCGGGGGCCGGGCCGTCGAACGGGAGCTCCTCGGGCTCCGCCTCGGTGACGTGCATGGCCGCCTCCTCGGCGCTGGCGGCGCCGCCGTCGATGCCGCGGTCCTGTGCGGTGAGCTCCTTGACCGTGTCGGGGTGCGCCCCTTCGTCCGGGGCCACCAGGCGGCCGGCTCGGGCGAGGCCGGCCTCGACGTCGACGGGTTCCCCCTCGCCGTCGGGCACGTCCCCGATCCCGTCCCCTTCCCATGCGGCCACCTCGGGAAGCTCCTGGGAAAGCCTCGCGTCCAGTCCCTCGCCCTCGGCCTGCTCGGCGGCCGTGGTGCCGTGCTTGGTCACGCCCAGGGGCTTCTCGGGAGGCGAGTACCCCTCGTCCAGCGTGTCGTCGTAGGTGCGCCCGTCGAGGGCGTTCTGGAGGTCCGGGTCGGCAGCGAGTGACGATCCGTCGTCCCCTTGCCCCTGGGAGCCGTCCGGCTGGTACACGTCGTTCGCCAGCGGGGTGTCGTCGCTCATGGTGCGCTCCTCGTGCCGTGGACCCTCTGAGTCCTTCGCTGCTCTCATGGGCGCCTTTCCCGCCCACGCGTCGGCAAACGGCGAACGGTCCCCGCCACGGCCGTACGAGGGGAGCCGGCCGGCCCGATGTGTGCGGGCCGGTCGACGGGGCAGGCGCGGCGGCGTCCGCTACTGCCTCCTGGCCGTCCGGTTCGCATGACCGGACCCTCCGGGGCAACCGCCACCTCCAACCGTTTTCCTCCGTATCTCGTGGGTAAGAGATGTTTCATCCCGAATCTTCGACATCAATAGTTGACACCCGTGGAATGGAGACACTGTGTCCGTCGTCAAGAACGCCCTTCCGGAAGCCGATCTGAAGGTGGTCGGTGAGGCCCTCCAGGGCGCTCTGGTGGACCTGGTGGACTTGGCGCTCGTCGCCAAGCAGGTGCACTGGAACGTCGTGGGCCCCCGCTTCCGCTCCGTCCACCTCCAGCTCGACGAAGTCGTCAGCTCCGCGCGGATCCACTCCGACGTGGTCGCCGAGCGCGCCGCGGCCCTCGGTGTGACCCCCGACGGCCGAGCGGCGACGGTGGCGTCGTCCGGGGCGATCAACGGAGTGCCGGAGGGCTGGATCAAGGACGTGGACGCCGTACGCGTCCTGGTCGACGCCCTGAGCACGGTGACCGGCCGCATGCGGGAGCGCATCCACGCCACGGGGGACCCCGACCCCGTGACCCAGGACATCCTGATCGGCCTGACCGGCGACCTCGAAAAGCACCACTGGATGTTCGCCGCCGAAAACGTCTGAGCGTCGCACGTCGCCCACCGGGGCGGGCCGGGCCCGGGTCGCGCATGCGACCGGCCCGGCCCGGCCGCGCGTAGCGCCGAGCCCGGCGCAACCGCCGGGAGCGACACGGTCGGTCACCGCGCCGCGGCGGAGGCCGAAACGGAACGGGGTTGCACCGGCTGCACCGGCGCCGTCGAGGGCAGCGCGGGATCAAGAATCAGGGCCGCGTTCGCGCGCTACGTCAACTCCCTGTAGAAAGAACTTGGTTGAGCGGCGCAGCCCGAACGGTGCTCCTGACGGCGCCCCGCCGGGCCGCGCCGCTCGACCACCTGCGCGCGGCGGGCGGCGCGGCGTGCGCGCGGCGGGACGCCCCAGGACGCGGGCCGCGGACCCGGCCGCCTACCGGCTCAGCTCCGGCGACAGGTGCGCGGACAGGGCGCGGAGGAAGCCCGCCGCATCGAAGGCAGCGCCGGCGGAGACGACGCCGACCGCCCGCGTCGCTCCCGTGAGGACCCGGTGGACCGCCTCCACCGCGAGCGGCGCACTGACGGCGTAGATGTCCCGCCCGCTCGCCACGGCGCGCCGCCGCGCCCCGCCGCAACGTACGACGACATCGACGACGAACGTCTGGTCGGACCGCCCGCGCGCATCGGTGGCGGTCGGCGCCGGAGTGTCCGGGGCCGCCAGGTCCCCGGCCGCCTCGACCGTCATGTAGGTGCGCACCTCGGGGACGGCCAAGTGGCTGGGCACCGTGACGACATCGGTCGTCGTGAAGTCCCCGATCACGGCCCGGGCGCCCATCGGTTCGGGGAAGGCCCAGTCCAGCGTCGTCACGGCGTCGTCGCGGTACTCCAGCCGCCCGCCGCTGTAGCGGACGCGCCGGCCGTCCCGGCGCTGCCGCGAGACCGCGCCCGCCGCGCGGGTACCCGCCGTGGGGTGCCACCCGCTCAACCCGTAGGCGATGTGCGCCTCGTCGGCCGACGTCCACTCACCCATCGCCGCGGTGACCAGCAGGTCGCCGAGCCCGCCGAAGAAGGCCATCGCGGGGATCACCACGGCGCCCGTCTCGCGGGCGCGCTCCCCGAACCGCGCGAAGGTGTCGAGATTGGCCTCGATCTCGGCCGCCACGTCCACGTACGGGATCCCCGCGCGCAATGCCGCCTCGACCACCGGGCCGGAAGTCGTCGCGAAGGGCCCGGCGCAGTTGATCACCGCGTCCGCGCCGGCCAGCGCGCGATCCAGCGCCGCCGGGTCGTCCACCGGAGCCGGCCGTACCTCCAGCCCCGCACCCTCCGCCGCGAGCGCCTCCAGCTTGCCCGCGTCGCGGCCGGACAGGAGCGGCACGTACCCGCGTTCCAGCAGCTCCGCCACCACGAAACGCCCCGTGTGCCCGTAGGCGCCGAACACCGTCACCGTGCGACCCGATCCCATTGCGTGCTCCCCGCGTCATGCGAACCCTCAACTGCCTCCATCCTGGCGGCCGTGGTCGACCCGCCGTGAGTGTCCGGAACGACGCCGCCCGTACACTTTCGGACATGAGTACGGTCGCACTCGCCGTCACCGACGGCATGCTCCACTTCGAGATGTCCGTGGCGTCCGAGGTCTTCGGCAGCGAGCCCTCCGGCGTGCCCGACCCCTGGTACCGCGTGTCCGTCCGCGGGCCGCGCGCCGTGCGCGTGGGCCGGTTCCGGCTGGAGCCCGACTGCGGGCTCGACCAACTCCCTTACGCGGACACGGTGATCGTCCCCGGCTGGGCCGATGTCGACGTGGACCCGCCCGCGGACCTGGTCGACGCGGTACGCGCGGCCCACGAGGCGGGCGCCCGGGTGGCCTCCCTGTGCACGGGTGCCTTCGTCCTGGCGGCAGCCGGCCTGCTGGACGGCCGGCGCGCCACCACCCACTGGGCACACACCCGCGCCCTGGCCGCCCGGTACCCCAGGGTGGAGGTCGACCCGGACGTGCTCTACGTGGACAACGGCAGCGTCCTCACCTCCGCCGGCAAGGCCGCCTCGTTGGACCTGTGCCTGCACCTGGTCCGCCTCGACCACGGCTCGGCGATCGCCAACACGGTCGCCCGCAACCTGGTCGTCCCCCCGCACCGGGCCGGCGGTCAGGCGCAGTTCGTCACCGCCCCGGTACCCGCCCAGGACGACCACCCGCTCGCCGCGCTGCTCCCCTGGGTGCTCGAACGGCTCGACCGCGCACTGACCGTCGAGGACCTGGCCCGCCGGGCGAACATGAGCTCGCGCAACCTGGGCCGCCACTTCAGGTCGGCGACCGGCACCACCCCGCTGCAATGGCTGCTGATCCAGCGGATCCGGCGCGCCCAGGAGCTGCTGGAGACCACCGGCGAGAGCGTCGACGCCATCGCGACGGCCACCGGCATGGGCACCGCCACGACGCTGCGGCGGCACTTCAACCGCACCATCGGCGTGCCGCCGGACACCTACCGCCGGACCTTCCGCACCGCCCGCTCCAGTGCCCGCTGACGAACCGCCACCGGACCGTCGGGGCCCGGCCCGATGCGGTTCCGGCCGGTGAAAGCAGAGAACGGTCCGACCCGCCGCGCCGTACGGCCGGGTGACCCCGGCCGTGCCCGCGAAGACGGCGGCCCCCTGCCGTGCCCGTGGCGCGGCGGGGCTCCCGTCCCGCCGGACCGGTCAACCGCGACACGCGGGAGCGGCCCCCCGGACGGTAACGATCGCATCTCGATCGGCCAGCTGATGGAACCCGGCCAGGGCATCGCCCGTAGCGACGTTCTCCATCACCCTCCGCGAAAGCGGGTTCCTCCCAAAAGCCCGCACGCGTGACTGAGCTCCGGCTTCCGCTTCGCACTCCGTAACGGGTGCGAGCGGAGCCTTTCGGCCAACAGCCGTTCAATTCACAACAGTTACCTGTGAGGCGGATGTGAGGATGCGCTCGCGGCAAGACGAGTGATCTTGCCTGCCCGAAAGGCAGACAACATGAACCGCATCACGGGGGACAGGGCGAGGCGTGACACTGCCCGCACGTCCCCGACGCGAGGCCGGGTCAGAGCCCACCGAAGCAAGGTGCTGCCCCGCATAGCCGTGGCCCTCGCCACGGCCCTGGCCCTGGAAGCCGCGCTGGTCGTGAGCTCCACCGGTCAGGCGGTCGCCGTCCCGTCGGCGCCCTCGACTCCCCAGAAGCAGAAGGACAAGCCGTACGCCAAGGAGGCCAAGGACCTTCCCTCGGCGCACGTGGCGGCCAGGCTGTCGGGCCAGCGCGTGGAGGCACTGTCCGAGCGCACCGAAGACTCCTCCACCTACGCCAACCCCGAAGGCACCACCACCGTCGAGTCCGCGAGCGGGCCGGTCCGCTTCCGCGACCAGGCCGGTGCCTGGAAGCCCGTCGACGTCAGCCTCGTCAAGACCGGCGACGGCGGAGCCCGCGCCCAGGCGCACCCGCTGGGCCTCAAGCTCGCGGGCCGTACGCCCGAGGCCGCGGCCGCCAAGGTGCGGGCCTCGGGAGGCGCCGCGGGCGAGGTCAAGACCCCTTCGGTCCCGCTCGTGTCGCTGAACGGGAAGGCCAAGGACCTCACCGTCGGCTGGCGCGGCATCCTGCCCGAGCCCGCCATCGAGGGCAACCGCGCACGCTACGTCGACGCGCTGACCCGGACCGACCTGATCATCGAGTCCACCCGTACCGGCTTCGAGCAGTTCCTCGAACTCAAGGACCGCAGCGCGATCGCCGCGAACGGTTCCGTCACCCTCACGCTGAACGCCAAGGGCGTCAAGGCACACGCCCATGCCGACCGGTCGGTCACCTTCCTCGACGACAAGGGCAACCAGGTCGGCGAGCTGCCCGCCCCCGTCATGTGGGACGCACAGGTCGACCCGAAGTCCGGCGACCACAAGAACATCGCCGACGTAGGCCTCAAGGTCACCCAGCAGGGCGACCAGATCGACCTGACGCTCACTCCGGACGCGGCCTTCCTGGCCAACCCGAAGACCGCCTTCCCGGTCACCATCGACCCCGCGGTGAGCATCGGCGTCGGCTTCGACACCTTCGTCCAGCAGGGCTACGCGGTCGACGTCTCCGCGCAGACCGAGTTGAAGCTCGGCAACAACGGCTCCAGCCAGATCGCCCGCTCCTTCCTCACCTTCCCCATGGCGAAGATGACGGGCCGGCAGATCCTGGACGCCAAGCTCAACCTGTGGAACTTCCACTCCTGGTCCTGCACGGCCAAGAGCTGGGAGGTCTGGGACACCGGCTCCGCCTCCACCGCCACGCGCTGGACCGCGCAGCCCGGCTGGAACAAGAAGTGGGCCTCCAGCACCTCCACGAAGGGCTACTCCAGCTCCTGCAACGACGGTTGGACCAGCCAGAACATCACGTCCCTGGCCGCCGCCTGGGCCGCCAACGGCAACGGCAGCAACACCCTCGGCATCCGGGCCACGGACGAGACGGACCCGTACGGCTGGAAGAAGTTCAACTCCGGCAACGCGGCGTCCAACACCCCGTACCTCTCGGTGACCTACAACACCAAGCCCGGCGCGGCCACCCCCGTCGCCCCGCTGACCGGCGTCGCGACGAACGACACCACGCCGACCCTCACGGGCAAGGCCACCGACCCGGACGGCAACACCGTCCAGCTCAGCTACGAGATCTGGACGCCGAGCGGCACCGCGGCCCTCCAGACGGGCAAGTCCGCGTTCACCGCTTCCGGCGGCAACGCCCCGTGGACCCCGACCACCGCGCTGGCCCCCGGCCAGTACAAGTGGCGAGCCGGCGTCTACGACGGATCCGCCTGGAACGGCGCCTGGTCGGCCTGGCAGACCTTCACGGTGGACACCGCCGCCCCGGCGGTCGCCAGCATCTCCTCGACCGACTTCCCGGCGGGCCAGTGGTCCGGCACCCCGGACGCGAACGGCGACTTCACCGGCAACTTCACCTTCACGCCGCCCGCGGCGGACGTGAAGGAGATCCAGTACTCGCTGGACGGCGGCACCTGGACCACCGTGGCCACCACCACGGCCGTCACCCGCGCGCTGACCTTCGGCGCGGGCGAGCACACCCTGAGGGCCAAGGCCCGCGACGCGGCCGGCAACACCTCCGCGGAGTCCGCCCACACCTTCTCCGCCGGCGGCGGTTCCGCGCTCCTGACGCCCGCCGAGGGCGAGCGCCCGGCCCGCCGCGTGGCCCTGTCCGCGCAGGGCAAGGACGTCCACAACGGCGTCGTCTACCAGTACCGCCGCGGTGAGACGGACACCTGGAAGGACGTCCCCGCCGCCAACGTCCGCAAGACCGCGGACGGCTCCGTCCTCGCCGGCTGGCCGGCCTCCGCCCCGCAGGGGCAGCCGATCGCCCTGAGCTGGGACATCACCGACACCTTCGCCACCGACGGCGCGATCGACGTGCGGGCCGGCTTCACCACCGGCTCGGGATACAGCTACTCCCCGCACCACACGGTCACCGTGGACCGCAACGCGGGCACCGCGCCCAACACCGCGCTCGGACCCGGCACGCTCAACGAGCTGACCGGTGACTTCGCGCTCACCGAGACCGACGCCAACGCCTTCGACATGTCGGTCACCCGCACCGCCTCCTCGCGCCGCCCCGGCGCCGGCGCGCCGCAGGACGGCCAGGCGCCGATCTTCGGCAAGGAGTGGACCTCCGGCACGGTCGCGGAACTGACCGACAGCAGCTGGTCCTACCTGAAGAAGACCTCCGCGACCTCGGTCTCGGTCGTCGACAACACCGGCGAAGAGACCGCCTTCACCGCCACCACGGGCGGCGGTTGGAAGTCCGAGCCGGGCGCCGAGCACCTGGCCCTGACCGGCTCCCTGGCCGGCTCCTTCACCCTGAAGGAGAACGACGGCGCCACCCTCACCTTCGCCAAGGCCGACGCGGCCGGCCTGAGCTGGCCGCTGACCAGCGCCACCAAGAGCGGCCTGGAACACTCCACCACCACGGTGGTCTCCGAGTCCGTGGCCGTCGACGGCAAGCAGCTGGCCCGCCCCAAGCGGATCATCGCGCCCACGTCCGCCGCCACGGCCGCCACCTGCGCGGCCACCCCGGCCACCAAGGGCTGCCGCTCGCTGGAGTTCGTGTACGCGGACACCACCACCGCCACCGGCCACTCCACGGCCGCCGAGTTCGGCGACTTCTCCGGCCAGGTCAAGGAGATCCGCCTGTGGTCCACCTGGGGCGGCGCCGCCTCGGCGACCTCCCAGGCCGTCGCCACCTACCGCTACGACGCGTCCGGTCGGCTGCGCCAGGCCTGGAACCCCAACCTGAACCAGGGCATGCAGACCCAGTACTCCTACGACGCCGCGGGCCGGATCACCTGGTACCACGCCCAGTCGGAGATCCCCTGGGACCTCACCTACGGCAGGGCCGGCAACGCCGCGACCGCCGGTGAGGGCATGCTGCTCAAGGCCTCGCGCAAGGGGCTGAAGCAGGGCACCGCCGATGTCGAGGAAGGCACCGCCGCCACCAGCATCGTCTACGACGTCCCCCTCACCGGGACCAAGGCTCCGTACAAGATGGGCGCCGCGGACGTGAAGGCCTGGGGGCAGACCGACACCCCGACCGACGCCACCGCCATCTTCCCGGCGGACGCGGTCCCGTCCGGCCACTCCGGCTCCGGCCTCGCGGCCGGCGACTACCGCCGTGCCACCATCACCTACGTCAACGCCTCCGGCCGCGAGGTCAACACCGCCCAGCCGGGCGGCCACATCTCGGCCACCGAGTACGACCACCACGGCAACACGGTGCGCGACCTCACCGAGGCCAACCGCGCGCTCGCGCTCGGCATCACCGACGCCGACAAGGCTGCCCTGGCCGACCTCGGCATCAACGGCCTGTCCACCGCGGACCGCGCCGAACTGCTCTCCACCCGTTCGCAGTACAACCCGACCGGCACCCGCGAGCTCCAGGAGCTCGGGCCGCTGCACCGGATCTCGCTGACGGAAGACCTCAAGTCCGGCAGCACCACGGTCGCACCCGCCGGCTCCTCGGTCGTCGCGCGCGGCTGGACGGTGAACGAGTTCGACGCGGCCCGTCCCATCAACGGCACGGCCACCGTCGAGGACCAGATCACCCGCACCACCACGGGCGCCCAGCTGCTGGTGCACCCGACCCTGCACGCCGAACCCCGCGTCACCCAGACGGTGTACGACTGGGTCAAGGGCCTGCCCACCCAGACCATCCAGGACCCGGCCGGTCTGGCCATCACCAGCACGACCCAGTACGACGCCCAGGGCCGGGCCGTGAAGTCCCTGCGCCCCGGATCCACCGGTGAGGACGCCGCCGCGTTCGCGACCCGCTACTGGTCCGCGACCGGCACCGGCACCTGCGCAGGCCGTCCCGAGTGGGCGGACCTGCCGTGCTCCAGCGGCCCCGCGGCCGCCACGACCGGCGGCGCCGGCAACCCGGCCGAACTGCCCGGTGCCGTCGTCGAGTACAACTGGTGGGGCGAGCAGTCCAAGGTCATCGAGACCGCGAACGGCGTCACCCGCACCACCGTCACCGAGTTCGACAACGCCGGGCGCCCGACCTCCGTGAAGACCACGGGCGGCGTGGGCACCGCGGTCCCGGACCGGAACTTCGAGTACGACCCGCACACCGGCGACGTCGTGAAGACGACCTCCCCGACCGGCGGCACCATCAGCGAGCAGTACGACAAGCTCGGCCGCCTCATCTCCTACACCGACGCCGACGGCGGCGTCACCAAGACCGAGTACGACCTGCTGAACCGTCCGGTCAAGATCACCGACTCCTCGCCGTCGACGGTCACCTACACCTACGACCACAACGCCGAACCCCGAGGCCTCGTCACCAGCACCACCGACTCGGTGGCCGGTACGTTCTCGGCGACCTACGACGTGGACGGCGGGGTGGCCGCCGAGAAGCTCCCCGGCGGCTACACGCTCACCGAGCGCGAGGACTCCACCGGTTCAGCGGTCGCGCGTACCTACACGCGCGACAGCGACGGCCAGCTCGTGTACACCGACACCGTGAGCCCCTCGGCCCACAAGCAGGCCGTCAACCACGCGGGTTGGTCCGCCCAGGAGTACACCTACGACCGTGCCGGGCGCCTCACCAAGGTGAACGACAGCGTCGGCGACACCTGCACGACCCGCTCCTACACCTTCGACAAGCGCAGCAACCGCACCGGCCTGACCACGGCGGAAGGCGCCGCCGGCGCCGACTGCCCCACCACGGGCGGCACCACCCGCACCTACGCCTACGACACGGGTGACCGGCAGATCGAGTCGGGCTACGCCTACGACGCGTTCGGCCGCACCACCTCCCAGCCCGGCAGCACCGTCAACTACTACGCCAACGACCTGGTGCAGCAGATGACGGCCGGCAACCAGCGCCAGACCTGGACGCTGGACGCCGCGCACCGCTTCCGTACCTGGACCGTGGAGTCCCAGGCCGACGGCGTGTGGTCGCAGGAGCAGGCCAAGCGCAACCACTACGACGGCCAGAGCGACAACCCGCGCTGGATCGTCGAGAACGCCACCACCGGCGAGCTCACCCGCAACGTCGAGTCGGCCGCGGGCCTGCTCTCCGCCACCACCGGCAGCCAGGGCGGCACCGTCCTCCAGCTGACCAACATCCACGGCGACGTCGCCCTCCAGCTGCCGCTGGACCCGGCCGATGCCCCGCAGGTGCTGGACAACGACGAGTGCGGCAACGCACGGGCCGGCCAGCCGGCCACCCGCTACAACTGGCTGGGCGCGCAGCAGCGCTCCAGCGAGGCGCTCGCCGGCACCCTGCTGATGGGCGTCCGCCTGTACAACCCGGCCACCGGCCGCTTCCTGTCCGTCGACCCCGTTCCTGCGGGATCGCCGAACTACTACGGCTACCCGGCCGACCCGGTCAACATGGTCGACCTGGACGGCCGCGGCTGGAGCAAGGTCTGGTCCTACTACCTGGCGGACCGCCAGGCGAAGGCACTGGCCAAGGCCCTCAAGAAGGGCGGCAACATCGCGAAGACCCTCGCCAAGTGGGTCGGTCGCATCCCGACGGCGGCGAGCAAGGCGCTGAGCGCGGCGCTCTACGTCCTCGGCTACGGCGCCAGCTACTTCGGCTGGAAGATCCAGTACGCGGCCACGCGGCGCGGTTCCGGAGTGATGATCCGCTTCGGCGTCTGGAAGACCAAGAAGTGGGGCATGAGCTGGTACTACCCGAAGCTGTCGATCGAGGCGTCGAACGGCTGGTGGTAGAAGGAGCACGGGCCGCTGACGGTCTAGGCTCTTCGGCAACTCACTGAACAGTTCGACGAATCCGGTGCCCGCGCGAACCCTCCGGGGTCCGCGCGGGCACCGGCCCATCTCGACCGCGAGGTCGTACCTCGGCCTCGTACCGCGACGTCGTACCTCGCCTCGTACCGCGAGGTCGTACCTCGGCCTCGTACCCCGACACCGCCACTTCGCCACCGAAGGACCACAATGATCAACAGCGACGGCAGCCTCCCGGACCGGGAGACGTTGACGGAACTGATGGAAGCCGAGCGCACCCGCGCCCTGCTCGGCATCATGCCGCCCTGGGCGTACTTCGTCCTCAGCCTGGTGTGCGCCGCGGGCGTCTGGCTGCCGAACGAGACCGCGGCCACCGCCGTCGCCGTGACCGGCATCTTCGTCCCCGGCCTGCACATGATGCTCCGGATCCGCCCCCTCGCCGCGGCGATCACGGTCTACGACCTCGACGACGCCGAGGAGTCGGCGGCCGACCGCGACTCCACCCCGGCCGACGAGGCAGCGGCGCAGCACCTGGCCGCCCGAATGATCGGTGGGGTGATCCTCGTCGTCTCGGTCGTCATGGTCCTGGCCGCGCTCCTGATCCCGATGAGCTGGCTGCGTACGGCACTGCCCCTGGCGTGCCTCTGGTTCGCCCTGGACCTCTACCGTGCCCGTGGCCGCCGCCGCCACTCCGACGAGGTCATCTCCCGCGCCGCCGGCCAGGATTGGTACCCGGCGTACACGCGGTTCATCGAAGCCCGCCGGACCGTCCTGGCCTGAGCCTGCACATCCCCCGTCTCGCGGCAGGACCGCGAGACGGCCCGCCCTCGACCCTCACCACGTGCGCGGGCTGCGCCCGACCCGCGGGGCCTGCGCCGCTCCAACTGCCATGCTCCGTGGCGCACTCCGGCGCCTCGTACCCCGCCCTCCGGCGGTGCGGACATTCTGGAACGACGGGGAAGCCCCGTTGGACGGCTTCCGCAGGGTCTCGTCGCCGAGGTCGACATACTGACTCACTGCGGTCCCTTGCGCATGCTCATGGCAGGTCGGCGTATCCAGCCCGCTCGTGGCTGTCGCCCGGAGGGGCCCTCGGGCCGGTTGTCGACGCCCGCCCACTGACGTCGCGTCGGCCGGAACGTCCCCGCACCCCGCAACAGGCTGCTTCCGCACGGCCGAAGGCTTTCTCTGACATGTCACGGCCGCGTCAATCCAGGATCGGGCCACAAAGCCGTACGTCTCTCCCTGCCCGCCGCCCGGCGGAACGGGGGTCTTGATTTGTCGGGGCGGTGGCGGAGCGGCGCCGGGAGGGAGTGGCCGATGCGAGTCCGGGCGCACCTCATGGGACTCCACAGCCTCTGGAGCCTCTGTCGTCCCGTGGGTTGGGTGGTGGGGGGTGGGGGTGTGATGTGGTTCACGTGGGGGGTGGGTGGGGTGGTTTGGTGGGGGGTGGGGGTTTTGGGTGGGTGGTGGGTGGGGGGTGGTGGCTGGTTT
>NZ_JBSGQV010000059.1:0-22426 GCF_053606025.1 Streptomyces sp. NPDC055254
CCGTCGGTGCGCCGTCGACTTCGATATCCCGAAGCACGGCGGCAGAGCCCGCCAGGCACACCCGCTGACCAGGACATAGATGATCGCCGCGAACACCGTCTCATCAGGCGTATCCGGTGTTCCACCGCCCTGCGGCCGCACCTTCGACGGTGGGATCAGCGGCTCCGCGATCTCCCACAATCCATCCGGAACAATCCAACTCCAAGTACCCCGCCCCATACCGACACCAACGACGCCTCACCACATAGGACACGGTCTTACTGATCGTTTCAGAATGAATTGAGCTGCGGGTCTTGCACTTGCCGATCTTGGTCGGCAGGGTGTCCCAGTGCGTGCTGATCTTGTTCCTGACGACCTGTGGGAGCGGGTGGCCCCGCTGCTGCCACCACCTCCCGACCGGCGCCGCCGGCATCCCGGGCGACTTCGCGTTCCGGACCGGGCGGCTCTCGCGGGCATCATGTACGTCCTGCGGACCGGCGTTGCCTGGCGCGACGTCCCGACCGAGACCGTGGGCTGCTCCGGAGTAACGGCCTGGCGCCGGCTGCGGGACTGGACCGAGGCCGGCGTCTGGCCCCGCCTGCACGCCGCCCTGCTGACCGAACTCCGCCGGGCCGACCTGCTGGACCTGGATGACTGCTCCGTGGACGGATCGCATGTCCGGGCCCTCAAAGGGGGGATCACGTCGGCCCCTCACCCGTTGACCGCGCCCGCCCCGGCTCCAAGCACCACCTGATCGTCGACCGCCACGGAACCCCGCTCGCCGTCATGCTCACCGGCGGCAACCGGCACGACGTCACCCAGCTCCTGCCCCTACTCGACGCCGTCCCGCCGATCCGGGGCCGGCGGGGACGTCCCCGCCGCAAGCCCCGACGCCTGTACGCCGACCGGGGCTACGACTTCGACAAGTACCGCCGCCTGCTGTGGAAGCGCGGCATCAAACCGCTGATCGCCCGACGCGGCGTCGCCCACGGTTCCGGACTGGGCAAGGTGCGCTGGGTAGCCGAACGCGCCTTCGCCTGGCTGCACCAGTTCAAACGACTCCGCACCCGCTACGAGCGACGCGCTGACCTCCACCAGGGCCTGCTCGAACTGGCCTGCAGCCTCATATGCCTCCGCCGCCTCCGAACCTCATTCTGAAACGATCAGTTAGTCGGCAACCCGCTCAACCAAACTGCACAACCCCAGGTCAGAAGCTTGACGACTGCGCAGATTCACTGACCCTCGACAGCGCCGGATGTGCGGCTACCTCCTGCGGGACCGCGGCCGCCGACGATCCTTCCGTACTCCGGCCACGGTGGTGGTCGCGCCGGACAGCGCCGTAAGCACCGCGGCGCCCGCGACCGCCAATTGGGCAGTGTCTTCCCCCGCTCTCCTTGGTTGTCGTCGTGATCCTTTCGGTCTCGGTCACCGTCACCGTGGGTCCCACCGTTCCCCGCTGGCGCGGGGTCGACGCGGAAGCCGGCTACCGGCCCCGCGTGGACCTCGGACCATCCCCGCGGGCACGAGGTCGACCAGGTCAGTCCTGATGGTGTCGAAGAACGGGACCTCCGCAGGCCATGGGAGCGACCGTCGGGGCCGAACAGGCTCACGCCGGCCCGGGTCCGTCGCGGGTTCAGGAACCTGCGCGCGAAGACGGGCACGCCAGCCGGTGCACTTCAGGCTGCCCGGGTGCTCCTCCAGCCCCTGCAAGCGAAGACCCACCTGAGGCTCCCCGCCGCAGGGAAAGCCGGGGCACTCTCGCTACTCAGGCTGCGGCGGATCGAGGAAATGATCAATCCCGGCCATACGCATCCGTTCTATAACGAAAGCGTTCACGTCGTTGTCCTCGATTACCAGGGCCTGCCGGTTGTTACGATTGAAGATCAGCGGCCTTTCAGGAGATCCGAATAGAACCCACCCTCTCTCCGTACCGTCCCAGACGTACGCGAATTCATCCGCTAGAGTCGAAACGTCTTCCATAGCCATGGCGCACTGCCCTCCTTGTCAAATAGCTGAACTTTACCTGAGCCACCCACCGGTATTATCCCTGATACGCGCTGTGGTGAGCCGAGCCTTTCGAGGGATTCCAGTACGCGCTCGTCGGCTTCGCTGGGGCTATGCGCGCCTTTCGGATGCGTGTGATAAACAAGCATCCGATCAGGCTCAAGGGGGAACCTGACATGGGACTGACCACCTGCGTGCAGATAGTACTGTCCGCCGCCACCGTTCCTTCCGGGGCCGTACTTATATGTCACCGCAAACTCGACCCCATGCTTAACAGTAAGATTCTCTAGTTCGGTAAAAGTCGGCCTCCTAGGGATGGCAACGCCCTCGTAGCCTGGCAGGTTGACTCCCGGCCTCGCGCCATACAGCAGGCTGCTGATCAGGTTGCCCTCGGAAGCAACACCGTATCGGGTTGCGATGCCACTCTTGAGTGAGCTCAAAGCAGGTTTGACGAGAGGAGCGAAGCCACCGCTGAGAGCGCCGATCAGGAGGTCGGTGGGGGTGGTGGGTTGACATTGTGCGGTGTTGATGAACCAGCTGAAGGCGGCGCCGATACCCGCGTCGGTGATGGCCGCCACCGCGAGGGCGCGGCCGCCGGAGAGGCCGAGGGTGGCAGCGAGGCCTGCGCCTGCGGGGGCAAGGAAGCCGGCGCCGGCGCCTATGAGGGCGCCCTTGGCTGTCGCCGCGGCGAAGTCGCGCCAGTTGAAGTCGTCCTGGTGGGTGTAGGCGTAGATGCCGGCGCTGAAGACGGCTCCGATGCCGGCTCCGATGCACATGGGGCAGGCGCCGGAGGGGTCGGAGAGGTTGGTGGGGTCGTTGTTGGCGTAGTTGTACGCGGAGCGGTTGGGGCTGGCGAGAGGCGCGGAGACGGGGTCGGCGGTGGTGAAGCGCTGTTGGGCGGGGTCGTAGGAGCGGGCGCGGAGTTGGAGGCGGTCGGGGAGGGTCTGGTCCTTGTACTGGCCGGTGTAGCCGAAGGGGCTGGTCTGGCCGCCGGTGACGGTGGCGGTGCCGGTGGTCTTGCCCCAGGGGTTGTAGGTGTAGCGGTAGTTGTCGGTGCCGGCGGCGTCGTAGACGGTGGAGACGGAGTTCTGGCGGTCCTGGGCGAAGTAGTACTTGCCGGCGGTGCGGTCCATGGAGCGGGCGGTGCCGTCGGGGTCGTACTGGTAGTCGGCGACCAGGGCGCCGGTGGCGTCGGTGTCTGTGGCGAGCTGGGCGAGGGGGTTGTTGATGTCCCAGCGGGAGGTGCTGGTGAGGGTGTTGTTCTTCTTGGTGGTGGTGCGGTTGCCGTCGGAGTCGTAGGTGAAGGCGTAGGTGTCGGCTCCGACGGCGGCGGTCTTGATACGGCCGACGGGGTCGTAGGTGTAGGTCTCGTTGCCGTCGGTGAGCTGGTTGCCGTCGTCGTCGTAGGTGTAGCCGGTTGCTTCTGTGCCGGTGGTGGTCGAGGTCAGCCGGTCGCCGGTGTCGTAGGCGGAGTTGGTGGTGCGGCCGTTGACAGGGACGGCGCCGGTGAGCTTGCCCTGGCCGTCGCCCTGCCACAGTCGCAGCTGGCCGGAGGTGTCGGCGGCTACGACGCCTAGATTCCCGGTCGTGCTGAAGCGGAGGGGGGCGGGTGTGGAGTAGGGGGCCCAGTCGTCGGCCTGGAGGATGTAGGTACCGAAGCCGCCGGTGCCGTTGCCGGGGTAGAAGCGCAGCTTCTTGCGGGCGGTGTCGACGGCGAGGAAGTCCTGCTTGTTGTCGTTGTTGAAGTCTCCGGGGACGAGGTGCATGGCGGCCCAGCCGCCGCCGCGGTCCACCCGTGCGCCGAGGCCGCCGGCGCCGTCGCCGGGGTGGAAGTACAGGTGGCCGTCGGTGTTGTTGACGGCGAGGACATCGAGTTTGCTGTCGCCGTCGTAGTCGAGCAGGGTGAGGCGGGAGGTTCCCCAGCCGGTGCCGAAGTCGATGCGCTTGCTGAAGTCGAAGCCGCCGGCGCCGGTGCCGGGGTAGAAGTACATACGGTCCGAGCTTGAGTTGACGGCGAGGAAGTCCTGCTTGCCGTCCTTGTTGAAGTCGCCCGCGCTCAGGGTCATGGCGGCCCAGCCCTGGCCCCGGTCGTTGGGAGCGGCGAAGCCACCGTTGCCGTCGCCGTTGTAACGCAAGAGGTGGCCGGTGGTCTTGTCGATGGCGAGGATGTCGAGGTTGCCGTCGCCGGTGTACTCGATGGGGAGGATCTGGGTGAAGCCGGCCGGGCTGTTGCCGGTTTGGGTCTGTCCGAGGGCGAAGGTGCCGTCGGCCCTGCCGAGGTAGGTGTGCAGGGTGCCCTGCTTGTCGGCGGCGATGATGTCGCTGATGCCGTCGTTGTTGACATCACCGCTGACGGTCTGGGCCATGTTGGACCAGGCCGCGGGCAGGTCGCCGTCCATCGTCGCGGTGGTGTTGCCGACCTTGTCGTAGGTGTGGGTGGTGCCCGAGATTCCGGGCAGGCATGAGGTGGCGGAGGTGTCGGTGCAGGCGCGGGTGAGGCGGCCGGCGTCGTCGTAGCCTCGGCGGGTGGGGTAGCCGGTGGCGGGGGATTCCCGGACGAGGCGATCGTTCTCGTCGTAGCCGAAGCTCCGGGTCCCGGCGGCCGGGGCGGTCAGGGAGCTGAGCCGGCCGGCCTCGTCGTAGGTACGTGTCTCCGAGCGGGCCGTGGTGGTGGGCAGGGTGATCGAGGTGACGTTGCCTGCCGGGTCGTAGGCGTAGCCGGTGGTCTTGCCGTCGGTGGTCTGTGCGGTGACCTGGTCGTTGCGGTCGTAGGTGTAGCTGGTGCGGCGGCCGTCGGGGTAGGTGCGCTGGCGCACGGTTCCGTCGGTGTTCCAGGCGTACTGGAAGGAGCCGGCGAGGCCCGGTGAGGTGATGGCGGCGATGCGGTTGTCGTCGTTGTAGGTGGCGGTGCGGGTGCCGGTGGCGTCGGCGACGGTCTTGATGCGGCCGGCGTCGTCGTGGGTGTAGGTGACGGTGGGGGTGCCGTCGGAGTAGGTGACCTTGGTGGGCAGGCCGCGTCCGTCGATCGTGGTGGTGATCTTCTGGCCGCGGGCGTTGGTCGTGGTGGTCCTGTTGCCGTCGGGGTCGTAGGCGTAGGCGACGGTCTTACCCAGGGGGTTTTTGACGGAGGTGACGCGGCCTTCGGCGTCGTAGCCGTAGGTGGTGGCCTGCTGCTTCGCGTTGGTGCTGGTCTCCAGGTGCCCCGCCGCGTTGTACCCGTTGAGGGTGATGCCGCCGTCGGGGTTGGTGACCTTGGTGTTCCGTCCGAGCTCGTCGTACTCGAACAGGGTCTGCTTTCCGCGGCCGTCCTTGGCCCATGCGACGTTGCCGAGTGCGTCGAAGCCGGCGGTGCGCTGGTGGCCCAGCGGGTTCTTGACCGACACCGGGTGGCCGGCGGCGTCGAAGCCGAACTGCCAGGTGTACTTGGCCGGATCCGCTCCGATGGCGTTGCCGCGGGGCTCGACGCTGGTGGTGCGGCGGCCGTCGTCGTCGTAGCCGTGGGTGGTGCGGCCGCCCTCGGGGTTCTGCACCGAGGTGAGGTTGCCGTCGTCGTCGTACCCGTACGTAGTGACGTCGCGCGCGGTCTCGGACGTGGTGAGCCGACCCGCCGCATCGTAGGTGAGGATCGTGCCGTTGCCGAGGCCGTCGTAGGTCTTGGTCATGCGGCCGTTGCCGTCGTAGTCGACCTTGCGGGTGTGGTTGAGGGGATCGGTGACGGTCAGTGCCTGGTCGTCGGCGTTCCAGGTGATCGCCGTGGTCTTGCCCTTGGGGTCGGTGACCGTCTTGCGGTTGCCGACCTTGTCGTAGCCGTACGTCCAGGTGTGGTCGGCCTTGACGGCGCCGCTGGTGTTGCCGCGGGCGGTGACCATCTTGATCTGGCGGCCGGCCTTGTCGTATTCGTAGCTCGTCGTCGCCCCGGTGCGGTCGGTGACCGTGGCGGGCCGGCTCATCGCGTTGTACGTGCTGAGCGTGGTCTTGCCCACCGGGTCGGTGACCTTGGTGAGGCGGTCCAGGGTGTCGTAGTCGTACAGCGTCACACGGGACTTGGCGTCGGTGGCCTTGCGCAGGAGGCCGAGGACGTCGTAGTCGTACGACGTTTTGCCGCCCCGGGGGTCGGTGACGGTTTTGACCCGGTCGGCGGCGTCGTAGGTGAAGCTGGTCGTGTATTGGGCGGGGGTCGCGCCGGCGAGGTTGCCGCGCGGGTCGGTGACCGTCTTCACCTGCCCGGAGGGGTGGTAGGTGTAGGTGGTCTTGGCGCCGGTCGGTGTGGTGAGCGACGTCAGGTTTCCGAGCGTGTCGTAGGCGTAGCGGGTGGTCTTGCCGCGTGCGGTGGTGCTCGTCTCCAGCAGGCCGGTGGTGGCGCTGTAGGTCAGGGTCGAGGTTTTGCCGAGCGGGTCCTTCACGGATGTCAGCAGGCCGCCGGTGTAGCCGAAGGTGGTGGTGTCGTACACGCTGCCCTTGTGGGTGGCGACGGTGCCGTCGGTGTTGTAGGTCCAGCGTTCGTTGGACGCGGGGTTGCCTCGGTAGGCCAGCTGACCGGTGGCGGAGTACTCCCTGGTGGTCTTGCGGCCCTCACCATCGATGTCGCTGGTGCGGTTGAAGCGCGCGTCGTAGCGGTAGTAGCTCTTGTTCCCCAGCGGGTCGATCTGGGTGAACAGGACGTTCTTGTAGTAGATGTCCGTCCAGACTCCGCCGTCCGGTGCGGTGGTGTCGGTCTGGTCGAACTCGCCGTTCTTCGAGTACGCGAACTTGGTGATGTTGTTGGCCGGGTCGGTCTGCGACACGACTCGGCCCTGCGTGTCGTAGACGTTCGTGGCGACGGCCTTGCCGGCCGCGTCGGTGACCTTGTTCAGGCGCCCGGAGCCGTCGTAGCCGTAGGTCTCGATGGCGCCGTCGAGGGCTTTGACGCTGGAGAGCCGGTCGTTGGAGTAGCCGTAGTCCACGATGCGGCCGTCGGCCAGCGTCACCGTGTCGAGCCGGCTTCCCGTGTAGGCGAGGGTGGCAGCGCGTCCCACGGCGTCGGTGATCTTCGTCGGTCGGCCGCCGGTGTATTCGAGGGTCAGGCCCCGGCCGCCGCGGTCCTTGACGGCAGTGAGCTGGCCGGTGCTGTTGAAGGTGTAGGCGCGCTGGTCCGGGGTGGTGAGCTTGTAGCCGCTGCCGTCCGCGGTGAGGGTGGAGCGGGCCTGGGCCGGTGCGGTGAAGGTCGTCCCGGACTTGGTGTAGGTGTGGCGGGCTCCGCCCTCGCCGACGAGTACCGCCTTGTCGGCACTGATCTCCAGGCGGCTCTCCCAGGGCAGTTGCCAGCCCTGGCCGAGGGCTCCGGTGGCCGTGTAGTCGGAGGAGTACGCCCGGGAGACCGCCAGCGGTACGCCGGGCGCCGGGATCTGGGCGTCGGTGAACGTCTCGTAGAACGCGCCTGTTGCGTCTGTTCTTGCCGCTGCTTCAACGACACGGGTTTCTGGTGCGCAACCGGTTGCGGGCCGTCGTAACGGCTCGCGTCACTCGGCCCCTCGCCGGTCGGCATCCGCAGCAGCCAGCCACCACCCGCGATCACGGACAGCGCCAGAACCACGACCAACACACGCACACGCGCGGACACAACAGCCAACACCACAAGCCCCCCACGGACTCCACACGCCCACCGATCAGACATGCGCAAATATGTTCGTAATCTTGAGGCAAGCCCCCTCGTCGATCAAGGAACGGAAGGCCGCCGCGATCCCCGAACGGCTTGAAACCCACACCTCGCGGAAGCGCTACCGAACCCACGGTCGAAGGCGAGCGCAGAGCACACCAAATCCAACAAACGCGCCACGGCCGACCGTTGCCGACACCGAAGCCGAGCGACCCAGCCCTGACCTGTACGGAATGACGGATACCGGAATCCAGGCGCGGTTTCGGCCACTGTCCTGATTCACTACAGAGGCAACACCCCGTAAACCGTCGCCCCGGCCATCGGGCAACCATGTTCAAGGTCCTTTTACGAGCTCTCATCGCTGGAAGCCCCTCGCGCTGAACGACGGCGTTCTCGGGCCCGCCCCGACGCTGACCAGCTTGCAAAGATCAACGAAAGGCCACAGCGCGTGGCTCAACCCTGTTCAGCGGCAGCGCTCGTTTCGGTGATCTCCGACCTGACGGCCCCCGCGGTGACGTGGCTGTCGCCAGACTCGCGATCATGGCCGATCCGAACATCCCCGACGTCCCCTCCGAGAATCCCCTTGGCGGGGTGGGATCGACGACCGCCGGCACGGTCCGGGTCCGGTTCCCGCTCGTACGGTGGGGGCTCGCCCCACGGACGACGTGGCGGGCGCGGCGTCTGGCAGCCGACTTCGGGGAGGGCATAGACGCCCGTTACCGCGTGGGTGATGGCCCGCCTGGACCGGCATCCGGAGGAACTCGGCTTCGCCATGGCCCACCTCGACGGCGAACGGCGCACTGCCGACTGACCGGGGCGCCAGTCAGCGCCAGCGACCAGTCCTCGACCCGCTGCGGATCATGCGCACGCCGGCTGGCGGCGGTACGCGCCGGTGTCCGCCGCGTTCCACGGATGTGATCGCTCGACGTCCACAGCGACTTCGGTTGTGAGCGGTCCGGCTGGTCAACTTCTCCGGCGCTTTTTCGTCCGATGTGCTGGTCTCGCCGGGCATTTGGCATCCCGTCGGCCCAGGGGTCGTTGATGGGTGTCGGCGTACCTCGTGAGGGAGGGTGCGTGTGTGAGCGATGGGGATGTCGTGCCTGACACCTTCGTGTTCCTGCGGGAAGAGTTACAAGCTGGTCAGGCTCGCCGATCGCGGCTGGCTGCGCAAACTGCCCGATGCCCGGTTCACCACCCGTCCGTGACCCAGGCCCACGGGGCAACAAGTGCATGCTTTGCACGGAGCGGACTCCACTCTCCGCCCCGGTCCGCACCGCCGCGATGGGCTCCACTCCCACCCTGGACGTCGTCAGTGTTCGGGGCGCAGGACCAGGCTGCGGTCGAAGAACTGCGCGGCATCGTCCGGTCCGAGACCGAGGGCGCGGGAGACGGCGGTGCCTTCGTCGTCGCGGACGAAGGCGAGCAGGATCTTGTGGCTGGCGGGGTCGGCCATGGTCCGACAGGCGGCTTCGACCGTGTGGGCGACGCAGCCGGTGGTGCCGTCTTCGACGATGTCCTGGCGCGTGGTGTCGTCCCAGACGTTGAGCTGGAGGTTGGCGCCCTCGTTGGAGCAGTCCTCCTTGGAGTCCGCACCGAGCACGCACCGCCCGAGCACCGCGGCGTGGGCATGGCGCTGAAGGTAGGCGGCCGTGGCCAGGAGCCGGTCGACTTCCTTCTCCGTGTTCTCGCGGGCCTTCTCAGGGCTGACGAGGGAGGTCTTCGGGTCGTGGGGCTGCACCCGGATCTTCAGCGCGGACAGGCCACGGGCGAGGTCGTCGGCCATGCTGAGCAGCCCACCAGGTTCACGTCGCCACGCTGGTGGGGCGGCGGCAGTTCGTCCGGGTAAGTGTCGAGGGGTTCCAACGGTTCGTACAGGCCGGTCAAGGTTCCTCCCGTGCCGGGTACCAACGTCCTGATTCTCAGTCCGGCCTGCCGGGACTTGCGGGTGAAGTCGCAGATCGGCCACGCCCTGGCCGGTTGGCATCCTCTACCGATTGCAGCCGGGGTCCCTTGTCCTGGTCGGGCCGGGCGGTGTGGTGCGGCTGCTGCTGATCGGCAGGGTGGACCTCTTCCATGGACGGTTGCCCGGTCTGCTGGAGACGGTCAGCGACGGCGCGGCGGCGGGCGGCAGCGTCCTGGGTGAGCGCGGCGTGGGGCCGGGGCGAAGACGAACAGCACCGGCGGGAACGGCCGCTCCAGGGACGGGCCGGCGTAGGTCTCCTGCCAGTGGCTGTGCGGGGCGCGGCCGGCGTTGCCGCGGCCGGATGCCGGGGCGTTGCGGTAGGCGTCGTAGCGCTCCAGTTTGGCGATCAGGCGGGCGTAGGACATCGTGCGGTCGATCTCCACGAACGCGCTGGAGCCGCTTGCCAGGAGCACCACGCCGTCGGGGACCAGGTTCCCGGCGGGGGTGGGGTGGGCGACTTCCACCTGCCAGTCCGCGTGGTCGGCTACCTGCGCTTGGTGGAAGGCGACGACAGTGTCGACCAGGGCGAGGCCGTGCTCGCGCAGGCCGGTCTTGCTGGCCGCGCGCCTGCCGGTGGTCCGGCCGACCGTCGGCGCGAGCTCACCGGAAGCCGCGGCTTCGGCGAGACCCGCCGGGGTGCAGTACCAGTAGCTCTGCTGGGCGCGGTGGGTCCGGCCGACCAGGGCCGGGGATTCGCCCTGGAGGTTGCGCAAAGCGCGGCGTACGTGGTCGGTGCCCTGCTGGTGCGGCAGCAGCAGGGCCTTCAGCTGGCGGGGGGGGTGGCCAGGCGCAGCTGGGCGAGGGTCAGCAGGACCTCGCCTCGGATGTCCGCGCCGGCCTTCGCCACCGCTGCCTTCCGGGCCCGGGACGCTTCTCCAGGTACATCAGTACGGGGAGAAGAGGAGTTGCAACCGGCCGGGGCAGCCGGATTGGGGTTCTGATCAGCGACAACGCTCAGGCGGCGGCCGACGGCTGCGGGGCTGGGCGCAGGGCTCGCCGCAGGGCTCACAGCGGGGCCCGCCGTCGCGGCTGTGCCAGCAGGGGCGGTCGGAGTGTGCGGGGTGGGGACGGTGGTCATCGGATCCTCGCGGTTCTCCGGCCATCGCGGCCGGATCGGTGACAGGTCCGGCCCACACGCTGAGGTGCGCGCGGGCCGGGGCCACCGTGAAGAAGAACCCCTTGACCGCGGTCTGACGATCACCCACGCGGGTGTCCGATTTCGCCTTGACTACCCCTGGACCGCGCCGATTTGTCCGTGGCCGACACCACACCGCCCGACCGACCGCTCAGCCGCGCCTGCCCTCACCCTTCCGTCACAGCCGTCGCCACGCCGCCCCGTCGGCGCCGCACTCCTGGAGCCGGTTGCGACGACGCAGGCTTGCTGCCAAGGGACGGCACGGTTGTGCCTGCTCAGCGACTCGTAGCGCTTCGTAGTTGGTTGGTACGACGCATGCCGGCCAGTGATCTGCCCCGCCGGACCCTTCGGGTGCGGTCCGGCAGGAGGTTGCGCAGGTCCGTGAGAAGCGCCCGCCCGGATGGACGGACACCGCAAGGGGGTTACGCGGTGGCCGTGTCTGGGCTGCGGGTGTGCGCGACGAGGGCGTGGGCGGTGGTGGGGTGGGCGGGCAGCAGGGTGTGGAGGCCGGTGAGGTTCAGCATCCGCTGGAGGCGGTCGGGGACGGCGGCGAGGACCAGGGTGCCGTCGACGGTGTTGGCGCAGCGGAAGATGCCGACCAAGGCGTTGAAGCCGGAGGAGTCGCAGAAGGTGACGGCCCCGAGGTCCAGGATCAGATGGCGGTGGCCTTGTTCGATCAGGGCCAGTGCCTGGGCGCGCAGGTGGGGGGCGGTGTCGATGTCGAGTTCCCCGGCAACGTGGGCCAGGGCGAGGTCGCCCTCGGTGTGCTGTGCGGTGAGGCGGAAGTCGGTCACGGGCGTCTCTCCGGCGTCTCGCCGGCGGGGGCGATGGTGTAGGCGGTGGCGGTCGCGGTGAGGCCGTCCGCGGCGTCGGCGAGGGGGACGGACAGGGCCAGCAGGGCGACGTCGTCACCGACCCCGTGGGGCATGGCGTCGAGGAAGTCGACGGTGTCGCCTATGACCGCCGCCGCGCTGACGGGCCCGGTGCGCGCGGAGAGGAAACGGGTCAGGCCCTCTTCTCCGATCATTTCTCCGCCCAGGGTGCGGGCCTCGGTCAGCCCGTCGGTGTAGAGGAGCAGTCCTTCGCCCGGGGCGAGGTGGATGCTGTGGGAGGCGAAGTGTGCGCCGGCGATGGCGCCGATGAGCATGCCGCCCTTGGGCTGCACCGCTTCGACTGTCCCCTGCCCGCGCAGGTGATAGGCCGGGGGGTGCCCGCCGGTGGCCACCGTGACGGTGAACCCTTCCTCCTCGTGCGGTTCGAGGACGCCGAAGACAGCGGTGCAGAACCGGGTGCCGACGGCCGGGTCCAGCAGCAGCGCCGTGTTCAGGGCGGTGAGGACATTTTCGGGGTCGGGGTCGATCAGGGCTGCGGCGCGCAGGGTGTAGCGGGTCAGGGAGGTCAGGGCGGCGGCTTCGGGGCCCTTGCCGCACACGTCTCCCAGGAAGAACGCCCACCTGGTGCCGTCGAGGGGGAAGACGTCGTAGAAGTCGCCGCCCACGTTCTGCGGGGAGGCGGTGGCGTAGTGGCAGGCCAGCTCCAGGCCCGGTACTACCGGCAGTGCCGGCGGCAGCAGGGTGCGCTGGAGGGTGGAGGCGAACGCCTGGATGGCGGCCATGTCGCGCTCCGCGCGCTCGCGGGCCTCCTCCTGCTCGATGCGCCGCTCCTGCTCGGTGCGCAGGGCGTTCAAGGCCGCCAGGCGCATCTCCAGCTCGTCGAGCACGATCGCGGCCAGGTCCGCGAGGGTGGCGGTGTCGTCCTCGGTGATCAGGCGAGGCTTGGTGTCGAGGATGTTGACGGTGCCCAGCCGATGCCCGTCACGGGTGATGATCGGCGCGGCGGCGTAGAAACGGACCGCCATCGGCCCGGTGACCAGGCCGTTGTTGAAGGCGACGGGGTCGGTGAGAGTGTCAGGGATCACCAGCGTGTCGTCGGCGAGGATCGCCGAGCCGCACAGGCCCGGCTCTCGGCCGATCTCGCTGACGCCTTCCAAACCGTGGGCGGCCTTGAACCAGATCCGGTCCTCGTCGACGATCGTCACGCTCGCCACCGGCACCGTGAACAGCCGGGCCGCCATCGCCGCCACCCGGTCGAACGCGCCGTCGGGCGGGGTGTCGAGGATGTCGTAGCGGCGCACCGCGTCCATCCGGGCCGCTTCTTCCACCGCACTGAGCGTTCGCCGGCGCGGCGTGTCCGTCGGGCCGGTCGCATGTCGCGCTTGCGGCATCGATTGCCTTTCCTTGGCGCGCCGGCCTTGGTGGCCAACGACCGTCGCAGCCTAGACCGGCCTCCCGGCGTCAGAAACCAATCCGCAGAGTATCCACGGGAGCAGCCTCAGCAGCATTTGCCGGCAAGCGTGCTGATTTGCCAACTGTGCTGCGTGGTCACACCGGTCCGGGGCGGAGACTTCTCCCCCCTCCGGCACCGGACTCTGTCCACAGGGCCCCGAACCGATGCTCGGTTTCGAGGCCGCCTCGAACAGCGAGGTGGCCCGTACACAAGGAGCCGACATGCCCGACACCACCGCGCCGCTCGCCCCGATGACCCCGCACGCGGCGATCAGCGCGTTCAGCTACCTCCGGGCCGTCCAGGCCGATGACGTCGAAGCCGCCCGCGAGTTCGCCGGCCCCGAGCCGCGGATGGCCGAGCTGCTCGTCGACGTCGTCGAGCGGATCGTCGTCCCCGTCACCGCCCTGCCCGACCCGGAGGCGGGCGAGCCGTCCACGGAGACCTTCGCCCTGGAGGCCCTTGGGCGGGTCCTGGTGGCCTCCTTGCGGACGTGGGCGCAGGCCGGGCCGGACGCGGCGGAAGGCATCGCCCGTTCCGTTGTCGACTTCGTCGTGCAGTTCCTCACCGACGACCACGAGGACGTGGCCGAGGTCCTGCGCCAGCTGGAGGCGGTCGGAGTGGGCCAGGCCATCGCCGCCCACCCCGCACCGGCCGGATCCCACCCGGTGCGCCTCTCCATCGTCAGCCCACCGTCAATCGGTGCGCACCGCAGTGGACTCCATCCGGTGGAGTCCACTGAGTGGAGTGGCACCCACTCGGTGGAGTTCACCGGGTGGAGCCCACTCGATGGGCTCCACCCGGTTCGACATCGGGCGGTCCACTCGGTGGACGATGCCCGGCATCGTCACCACAGCCAGGCGTTCGAGTGCCGCATCCGGGACAGGGCGCGGGCATCGCGGCGCGCGGCGGCGCTGCCGATGCGGTTCTGCCGGGGCCGGGGCCGGCGCGCCTGGGCGCCGTAGAACCGGCGTACTCCGGCCGCCTTGAGCCGCTTGCGCTGCTTGGCCAGCTCCGCCTTCTTCGCCTTGATGGACTTCGGCTTCCGGGGCCGCCACCGGCGGCGAGGCGGGCCCGCTGGTACGGGGTGGCACCGGTTGCGGGTCAGGGGGCGCAGCACGGCCTTGTCGTCGCTGTCCGTGGGGGCGGGGTGGAAGAAGCGGGTGTAGCGGAGTCCGGTCTCCGGAGTGATGTTGAACACCGCGCATAGGTGCTGCTGATCAGCGCCGGTGACGGCGGCCTCTTCGAGGATTCGGTCCTCGCGAAGTTGCTGGGCGGTGACCGGGAGGCCGCGCAGCAGAGGCTGCATCCAGCCGGTTGCGACCGGGGCCCGGGTGTGCGCGGTCTGCGAGCGTATCCGGCCGCAACATGGAGACATCGTGACCGACCACCACGCTCACCTCGCCGCCATCGTCGAGCTCGGCGGTGAGCTGGAGCTCTTAAGCTACCCGTAACGGGCGCTTCAGGGGCGCGGTCATCCCAGAAGGCTGCGCGGTCAGCGCCGGCCGCCGCCGATGCGGCGGTCGTCGGCCAGTGCGGTCAGCGGGCCGAACTCGCGGGCAAGCTGGTTCCACGTCAGAACCTCGCCACAACGGGCCGGGAATTCCTTCGGGTTGAACTCGGGCATGGTCCAGGTGCCAGTGCCCCGGTCCCGCAGCCACAGGTCCCCGTCACCGTCGACCACAGTCGGCGGGACCGGTACGGGCTCGGCCTGATCGGTGGGCTCCCAGGTGACCCGGCCCGGGTGGGAAACGCGGCGCAGCTCGGCGGTGGCCAGCCGCGCGGCCAAGTCACGGGTGGACTCTTCGGCGTCCTTGACCGACGCGAGTCGGAATGCGTCGTCAAGTACGGGCAGGGCTGGATTCTTGCTGCGCTTTGAACTCATACGCTGACTACCTCCGGTGGGGGGCGTCACATCCGTTATGGCACCCCGTAGAGGAACACGATATCCGAGGCGGGAGCCGGGCCGGCTACGACCACTGTCCAGGTGGAGGCGCTGCCACCCCGGGCGGTGGGGCTAGGTGGTGAGCTGGTCCTGGACGTGGCGCAACCCGTGGTGGTAGCGCTCAGATATGGCGGTCCGGGTCTGAGAAGGTGAGGCCGGGGGCGAGCGGACGTCGGGCCGGGGCGGGCGCGGGCTCGGTCTCGCCGGGCGGCTGACGGAAATCGGCGCCCTGCTCGACCGGCATCAGCCGGCGCCCACCCGCCTGGGCGGGTACGGGAGCGTCGGAATCGGGCTCGGAGAAGACGGGCAGCGAGAGCGGTCGACGGTCGGTCATGATCCCTAGTCTCCCGGGCCTTGACCCCGGATTTTGGCCAGAGAGACTTGGATCTTGATGGTCCAGGAGAACGGAGTCCCCGTGGGGATGAAGCACTACCCCGCCGAGTTCAAGGCGGACGCGGTCGCGTTGTACCGGTCGAGGCCGGGAGCGACGATCAAGTCGGTCGCCGCTGATCTCGGGGTGAACACCGAGACGCTGCGGAACTGGATCCGGGCTGCCGACGGGCGCCGCCCCGGCTCCCACTCGACACAGCCGGCCGCCTCGCAAGCCAGCGGTGACGACGTTCAGGCGGAGTTGGCCGCGGCCCGGAAGAGGATCCGCGAGCTGGAGGAACAGCGCGACATTCTCCGCAAGGCGGCCCGGTAATTCGCAGGGGAGACGCGCTAGTGAACCGCTGCCAGTTCGTTGAAGATCATCAGCGCCGGTTCGGCGTCACGCGGTTGTGTTCGATGCTGGGTATCTCTCGCTCGAGCTTCTACTACTGGCGCCGCACCGCAGCGGCAAGGGCGGCCCGGCAGATCACCGAGGCCGGGCTCGCAGCCCGGATACGCAAGGTCCACCAGGACTCCGACGGCACCTACGGAGCCCCCAGGATCACCGCCGAACTCCGCGACGAGGGCGGCCCGGTAGTCAACCACAAACGCGTCGCGCGGATCATGCGGACCATCGGACTGGAGGGAGTCCGTCTGCGCCGCCGGCACCGGACCACCCTCGCGGACCAGGCGGCTCCGAAGGCGCCGGATCTGATCGGACGTGACTTCACCGCGGCCGAGGTGAACACGAAATACGTCGGCGACATCACATACCTGCCGGTCAGCGGCGCGAAGCCGCTCTATCTCGCGACCGTCATCGACCTCGCCTCCCGCCGGCTGGCCGGGTGAGCGATCGCCGATCACATGCGCACCGAGCTCGTCATCGACGCCCTGGCGGCAGCCGAGCGAACCCGCGGCAGTCTCGATGGAGCGATCATGTACACGGACCACGGGTCTCATCCTCCAGAAGCGCAGAGGAAGCGGGCTGGCTCCAACTCCTCGGATTCCTACTCCTTGGGGTTGTTGGGACCCTCGACGAAATACCACTCGATGTCGACCCTGCCATCGGCCACCTCGCCGATGCGTTCGAACGCCTCCAAGCTCAGGTCGAGGTCGGAAACACCGCATCCGACACACTCGCCGACCACCTCGACCACAACGGACTGGAAAGTGTCCGTGTTGATCACCTTGATGGATTGGCCGCAGCCCTTGCCGTCCGAAAAGACCGGGATGCCCGCCATCGCGTTGAGGGTGCCGGGCACAGCGGCACACGATCGACCCCCCGGCTCGCCCACGTAGAAGGAAGCTTCGCCTGTGCCGGAAATGGCATGGGCCGGGTCGGCCGCGAGGAGCGCGAGACACAGCGCACCCACGCCAAGCACCGACCGCAACGCGGCACGGCGGGCGGGGGCGGTTTCCACGGCGGACGGCTCGGTCGAACGGATGCGCGCTATGACGGACTCCTTGGTTCAATTCGCCCTGGCGATGTCGGTATCGCAGGTCCTCACGATCAACGACCAGGCGGCACAGAGGCCACGCGTCGATCCGCTCACCCCGCCCCCCACCGCGTACACCGTCCCTGCGGAATACCCCAGCCGGAGGCGGCTCTGCAGGACTGCCGTCGCGTCATCCATCCGAGGGGCGCACGGGCCCGTCAAAGGCGCCCTGCGGGGCTTGTGCGGCACGGCGGCGGCACTGCGCGTCGCTGGTCCCTGCTCCTGCTCCTTACCGCGCTGCTCGCGGCCTCGGAATGCGTCACCGTCCACCCCGCACCTACCCGGCCCGCCGGGGCCTCGCCCGCCGCGGTCTCGGAAGACCACAAAGCACCCCGTCGACCCCCAGCCCGCACGACCGGGCACGGGAGCGGCGCTGCCCCTCTCCCCCATGCCCGAGTCTGCGGCCGCACCTGCGGCCGGCGCCGTTCCCGAGGCCGGCCGTGCTCCCGCGCCGGCCCGTCCCGCGCCCGCGGCCCGCGAGGCGTCCGGCGAGACTCAGCCCGCCTGCGGTGATCGGCGCCCAGAACTCGGACCAGGACGTGTCGATGGCCTATCTCCTGGCCGCCAGCCAGAGCCTGGCGCTGGGTCCCCTGCTCGGCCTGTCGCAGTCGCTGGTACTGCGCAAGGTCACCACACGCTGGAAGTGGTGGATCGGCGCCAACCTGGCCTCATGGCTCATCGTCGACGTCGTCCTGCTCCTGTTGTCGCGACTGTCCGGCGACCTCGACGTCCTGCGGGGCGACGGATCGGTCGCCGAGGTCTACCTCTCCCTCATCGCGACCACGCCGCTCACCGGCCGGGCCCTGCTGTGGGTGCTCGCTCCCGCCGCCCTGACCGTTGCCGAGGACCCTTAGCCGGATCACGGTGGCGGGGCCTGCGGCAGGCACCGCCGCCGGTGATCAGCTGGTCAGGTAGTTGTCGATGTCGCGGGCGGAGCGGTAGCCGCTCTCGATCGCCCCGTCGATGAAACCGCGCCACACGCTCGCCGAGTCGGCGCCCGCGAAGAACAGCCGCCCTTCGGTGGTGCGCAGGTCCGGCAGCACCTTCGCCAGCTGTCCCGGCCGGTAGATGCACCACGTGCCCAGCGCAAGCGGGTCGTTGCTCCAGTCCCAGCCGACGATGCTCTCCACCTCGACGCCCGGCAGGAACGGCTGCAGCGCAGTCTGCATGCCCTGGACGTCGTCGAACTGGGGCATCCGCAGCTTCTTCGGATTGGCGGAGAACACGATCAGCCACGAGCCCTCCGGACCGTGGTCGTAGGTAACCACGACTCCAGCGTGCACCATAGCTTCCGCTTGGATGCCAGATGTCGCGAACCGTTCCCCCATAGTGCGCCGAGGTCCCGGTAGACGGTCAAGATGCCAGTGCCGACCCCCGCGGCGAGCTGGGCGAAGGTTTCACCGCACCGTGGATGGGCCAGAGCGAGCAGGGCCTGGCGGCGACGGGCAGACGCCGCCACCGCGTGCCGATCTCCCGCCCGCCCCGCCGTGAGCTGTCGCGGTCAGGAGCCGCAGAGTGCTGCTCGACAGATCGATCGAGGACGGGTAGACAAACACGCGCAGCCCCTGGCACACACGGGTGATCTTGGTCGAGAACCCGTCTACCAGGAGCTGCGTCGTTGCGTACAGCCCTTGATCCCCAACAGCCCGATATCGCGGTCAGGTTGGAAAGATCTCAATGCCCCAAGCCGGCGCGGATGACGGTGCCCTCGGGCTCGACGAGGTGGTCGTTGCCGTCGATGCAGATCTACCCGCTGGCGTTGGGGGTTCCGGTGGCGGCGCTGAGCTGGTGGGCTGCTCCCGGTCACGCGCCCACCGCGCGCCCGCGGGAAATATCGCGGGCGAGCGGGGGGGCTGTGGCGCCCGGAGCACGGCAGCGCATCCTGCGGAGACACTCTTTTGCAGGTCACTGGCGGACATAGCGGCCCCTGGGCGTCCCTGGTGATGCCTGGGCGCGGCGAATCACGTTCTCTCCGACGCCGTACTACTCAAGGCGAGAGGCAAACGGCGGCCTGAGCGAACCCTGCGGGGGTGGTGGGCCGTGGCCAAGCCGGGCCTACCACCCCTGCCTTTTCGAGGTCACCACGGAGACCCTACTGCGCGACGAGTTGCTGCGCGGCTGGTCTCCGGCGAGGACCGCGCCCATCCTCGATGGGGCCGTCTCTCACCCGAGTTTTCGAGTTCTAGAGCGCGCCCTTTACTCCCACTCCGCGGCGCCTCGAAGGAGGTTGTGGTCGGACATGTTCGCACCCTTGCCCATGGCGTCGCCCTGCACGTTCCGGAAGTGGTCCGCCGAGACGAAGATGTAGTCCAGCTTCCCGTTGGCGTGTGTGGTCTCTCCGGAGCGGCAGTAAGTGCCGGTGCAGTTGGGGGTGAAGTAGTCCTGGTCGCTTTCGTCGACCTCCCCGTAGCGGCCTGTACCTCCCTGGAATCCGTAGAACTCGCTCATCGCGGCGCTGGTGGGGGCTGCGTTGAAGTCTCCCGCCAGGATCACGGGCAGGTTCCCCGCCCACTCGTCGACCTTCGCGCGGACCGCCTTGGCCTGCGCGAGGCGGCCGGCGTCGCCGACGTGCGACAGATGCGTCACGCAGGACAGCGTCGTACGTCCCTCGATTGCGCCCTTGGCGCAGAGCAGGCCGCGCGGGTTACCGTCCTCCGGGTTGGCCGGCAGTGCGAAGGTCAGCCGTTCCACGGAGGCGGTCTTGACGAAGATCGCCAGCCCGATGCGCAGGTCGGGGTTGTCCTTGTCCCACTCGCCGCACCCCTTGACGTTGCTCGTCGCGTACCAAGCGGGCGCGTATCCGGTGAGCTTGTCGCGCAGGGCTTCGTACTGGTCGTAGCAGATCTCGGTGAGCATGACGGAGTCCGCGGACCAGTTGTCCATGGAGGTCTTGATCGTCTCGCTCCACTGATCCTTCGAGACGCGGTCATCACAGGCCGCGCCGCAGGCGTTGTAGGTCAGCATCCGCACGGAGGGAGCAGTCGACGCCGAGACGATGTCGGCCTGAGCGGACGCGGCCGTGCCGAAGGCCGTCAGTAGGACGGCAGCGGTCAGGGTCAATACCCGTCGGACGGCTCTGAGCAGCAAAAATGTGGACACGGTTACCGGATCTCTCTTTGCGTGTGGCCAGGTACGCGCAAGCGGCGCACAGCTCGCTGTCACCGGCCGAGAGCACCAAGCAGGATGGCGGGATGTGATTCCGCTGCCCGATAGGTGCGCAGGGCCCGCAGCGCCGCCCGTCGTTGGAGGCATAGAAAACCCGCGAAATGCGGTCATTTTCTGTGTTCATGACGACCCCGACGGCCAGCGCCGCGGGGTCGTTTGATCCGTCTCGCCTGCAAGGGCGGACTGATCAGCGGTATCACGGTTGGAGACTGCGTCGAACTAGTCGACGTACCGCGTCTGGTGCATGTCCGCGGCGGACATGAGAGGTCGACTTCGACCTACGGCTGCGGGGCCCCCGGGTGTCTGCCCCCGAGGTTCCCGCAGCCATGATCCGGGCGTTCTAGGCAGCTCGCTCTGTGCGAGAGGCGCTCGAAATCCCGGGGGTGGCGAAGGGTCAGACGACGCGGGCGGCGGAGATCGGGCGGGCCGAGGTGGCGTACGTCTTGTCCGACCCGGAGTTGACGCTCCAGCGGTACGCTGAGAACTCGCCGGTCGCGTTCGATGCGTAGAACATCATGTGTCCGATGCCGACGCCCTTGAAGTTCAACGACCGGGATTCGTCGAGATTGTCGACCATCCTCGAGTCGGGGTAGGGCTCGTAGGTGGACAGGCCGAAGACACCATGGGGTGCGGCTGTGCTGTCGATGACCTCGACCGCGTACTGGGTCTGGTTCGGGAGATTCACCGACCCTGTGAAGACGCCCTTGACCTCGCGGACCATGACGATGTGCCCGGTGTTGTTCGGGACGGCGCCCTGATAGTCCACCGCGATGAGATCGCCCGGCTGCAGGTCGGCCACCTTGCGGATCTTCTTGAAGTGGGGTCCGGGGTCGGCGTCGAAGCCGACGCGGTAGTCCGCGGCCTCCGGGCCGGCGTCACCGAAGTGGTCCTTGAAGTACGTTCCGGTGGTCGCGGCCCACGCCGGGTAGGTCTGGCGGAGCACCCTGGTGATGAATGACGAACACCGGGCGCGGGCGATCCACGTCGTGGGATCGGCGGGCGAGCCCCAGACGACCTCGGGTGTTTCGCCGATGAGATAGGCGTTGTTGTGCCGGGCCGTCTTCCCACTGATGACGGATATCTCATCGGCCGTCAGCGCCCTGTTGTACGAGCGGACGTCATCGATGCTGCCGTGCCACCGGTTCGCCGGTGCACCATCCCACTTGGCCCGTCCGATATTGAACCCCTGGGTAGCGGCCCAGGCGATCGTCACGTCCGTGCCGCTGCCCTCCTGGACGCCATCGACGTGGATCCGGAGGTTGCCCTTGTCCCACACGCCAGTCAGGTGAACCCATTGGCCGGGCACGACAGGGGTCGTCGCGAACACCTCTGCCTTGGCCTTCTGGTCCTCGCTGCGCACCTTGAACGCCCACTTCCGGGCGATGTCGTCGTACATCAGCAGGAAGCGGCTGGTCTTAACGCCGTCCTGGCTGACCGCCGTGTAGGGGTTCGCGTCCAGCGGCGCCGGGTTCGCGGGATCGTCGGACAGGCGCACCCATGCGGCGACGGTGAAGGGGGCCGTGGTGTCGAGCACGGTGGTCGTGGACGCGTACGCCCCGGAGGAGCCGTCGAAACTCAGCTCGCCACCCGCGCGCAGCTTCGTCCAGCTCGCGCCCGAACCCAGCGCGACGGACCGCTCGAAACCCGACCGGTCTGCGCCGTTGCCGTCCAGCGGCCAATGACCCGTCAGGCCGGCCGGCAGGTATCCGGCGGCCAGCATGCGCTGGTACTGGACCATCTGCTCGGCTTGCACCAAATGCGGTACCGAGACCGGCGTGAAGGGAGTAGTCAGCGTCTCCGCAGCCTCGGCCACCCCCGCGGTCCGCGCCACACCCACAAGCGCCCCGGCCCCCGCAATGGCCGCCCCGCCCAACAGACCTCGTCTGCTTAACATTTTCCTGCCCCCCAAGATCAAACCGAGTTCGAAGCCAGAGTTTACGGGCTGTTCCTTCAGCTGCTGCCAGGAGCGGACGTCGACGGCATCACGGGCGGACGGACCACGGGAACAGGCGCTGGCCTGTCCTTCAACGCGGATCACACGGCAGGCGCTGCGTGTTGAGACCACAAGGCACCTCAACGGTCGAGCGGGGTTCGAGCCGCTCCAGAAAGGTCTGTGCCGGAACCCTGATCTCCTACAGCGCGACGAAGGCCCCAAGTGGGGTACTGCGAAGGAACGGAACGGGATCTCGCCGCTGTCACCGCCGGCCTGTCGGCGTACTCCTGTGAGTGGCTCTGGCAAGATTTTCGTAGCCGTAGATCATCTTTGTAGGGTTGTTCGAGGGGTGTCAGTGGGGCAGGGCATGATCCGGCGAATGAGCTGCACACGGTGGGATTCGGATCGCATGTTTGTCTCGTACTGCCAGTACTACCTGCAGGGCGACGACTTCCTCACTGTTTACGACGACGCCGACACGGTCGGGCGGATCTTTGAGGGCAATAGCCTGGCGGCTGG
>NZ_JBSGQV010000060.1:0-14271 GCF_053606025.1 Streptomyces sp. NPDC055254
TCTTGTTTGTGGGCTTGGCGCGCGGGGTGGTGGGTGGTGGTGGTTGTCTTGCGGGGTGCTTCTTCTCGGGGGGGCGGGGCCGCGGGGGGATGCGGCCGGGGGTGGTTCTGGGGGGGGGGGGGGGGGCGGGTGTTGTTGGCGGTGGGGGCGCCCAACCGCGGGGGGGGGTTGTTCTGGGGGGCGCCGGGCCCCCCCCCCGCGACCACGCAGGAGCTGCTGGAAGCGGTGGGCGAGGACTCGGCGCTGCCGGGGCGCTGGTCGCCGTACGCCGTCCGGATGGCCGAGGGCGGCGAGCCCGGAGCCCTGGAGGCGGTCCGCGAGGGTCGCGCCGGAGTGCAGGACGAGGGCAGCCAGCTCGTGGCGATGGCCCTGGCGGCGGCGCCGGTCGAGGGCCGCGACGAGCGCTGGCTCGACGGCTGCGCGGGACCCGGCGGCAAGGCGGCGCTGCTCGCGGCGCTGGCGGCGCAGCGCGGGGCGTTCCTACTGGCTTCCGAGAAGCAGCCGCACCGGGCGCGGCTCGTGGGGAAGGCGCTGGCCGGCAACCCCGGCCCGTACCAGGTGATCGCGGCGGACGGCACCCGGCCGCCGTGGCTGCCGGGCTCCTTCGACCGCGTGCTGATGGACGTCCCCTGCACGGGCCTCGGCGCGCTGCGCCGCCGCCCGGAAGCGCGTTGGCGCCGCCGCCCCGAGGACCTGGAGGGCTTCGCGCCGCTCCAGCGCGGGCTGCTGCGGGAGGCGCTCGCGGCCGTGCGGGTCGGCGGGATCGTGGGCTACGCCACCTGTTCGCCGCACCTGGCGGAGACCCGGGTGGTCGTGGAGGACGTCCTCAAGGGCCGCGGCGCCGGCGCGGCGCCGGTGTCCGCCGAGCTGATCGACGCCCGGCCGTACCTGGGCGACGTACCGGCCCTGGGTGACGGCCCCGACGTCCAGCTGTGGCCGCACCTGCACGGGACGGACGCGATGTACCTGGCCCTGCTGCGCCGCACGGCGTAGTCGGGCCCCGGGTCCCGCGGCGCTACGCCTCACGGGCGCCCCGGGGCCCGGTCCGGCGTTCGCGGCGGTACGAGTGAGTTACGGGGTCGTGGCTGGAACCGGCCCCGGGCATGGCAGTCTTGGGGGCATGGCCGCTCAGATCTATCCCAGCATCCTGTCCGCCGACTTCGCCCGTCTCGCCGAGGAGGCGAAGGCCGTCGAGGGGGCCGACTGGCTGCACGTGGACGTGATGGACAACCACTTCGTCCCGAACCTCACCCTCGGCATGCCGATCGTGGAGTCGCTGAGCCGGGCCACGGACATCCCGCTGGACCTCCACCTGATGATCGAGGACCCGGACCGCTGGGCCCCCCAGTACGTGGAGGCCGGCGCCGGCTCGGTCACCTTCCACGCCGAGGCGGCGGCCGCCCCCGTACGCCTCGCGCGCGAGATCCGGGCCAAGGGCGCCCGGGCGTCCATGGCGCTCAAGCCGGCCACCCCGATCGAGCAGTACGAGGACATCCTCCCCGAGCTCGACATGCTGCTGATCATGACGGTCGAGCCGGGCTTCGGCGGCCAGCCCTTCCTCGACATCATGCTGCCCAAGATCCGCCGCACCCGCGAGCTGATCACCAAGCACGGACTGGAACTGTGGCTGCAGGTCGACGGCGGGGTCTCGGCCTCGACCATCGAACGCTGCGCCGAGGCCGGCGCGGACGTCTTCGTGGCGGGCAGCGCCGTCTACGGAGCGGTCGACCCGGCCGCCGCCGTACGCACCTTGCGGGACCGGGCGGGTGCGGCGATCGCCGCGGCGCCGTGGGCCTGCGACCACTGAGCGGAGCGTTGGTGGACGGCTCGATGAACGGGAGCTGTCCAGGCTGATCAACGGCCGCCGGATCTGACAGGATGAACGGCGAGTCGAGAGTGTGAACAGCAGTGAGGAGAACGCGGTGTCTGCAATGTCGGCGGGACGGTCAGCCCTGCGGATGGGACCCGCGGAGCTCGTGCAGGCGGCTGCCATGGCGCGCCGCTTCTACCTGGAGGGCAAGTCCAAGATCCAGATCGCCGAGGAGTTCGGCGTGAGCCGCTTCAAGGTGGCCCGGGTCCTGGAGACCGCTCTCGAACGCGACCTCGTACGGATCGAGATCCGGGTGCCGGCCGAACTGGACGCGGAGCGCTCCGACGCGCTCCGGGCCCGGTACGGCCTGCGGCACGCGGTCGTCGTGGAGTCGCCCGCCGACGCCACCGAGGACGCTCCGGACCCGGAGAACCTCGGGGCCGTCGCCGCCGACCTGCTGGGTGAGCTGGTCAACGAGGGCGACGTACTGGGCCTTGCCTGGGGGCGCTCGACCATCCACATGGCGGCCTCCCTGCACCGGCTGCCGCCGTGCACCGTCGTCCAGCTGACGGGCGTGTACGACGCCGGGACCGCCGAGCGCGGCTCCGTGGAGGCCGTACGGCGGGCCGCGCAGGTCTCCGGCGGGGACGCGCACCCCATCTACGCCCCGATGCTGCTGCCGGACCCGGCGACCGCTGCCGCGCTGCGCGGCCAGACCGGGATCGCGCGCGCCTTCGAGTACTTCGACAAGGTGACGGTCGCCGCCGTTTCCATCGGCTCCTGGGAGCCGGGCATCTCGACCGTCCACGACATGCTGACGGACGAGGAGCGGGCCCACTACGCCTCGCTCGGCGTCGCCGCCGAGATGTCCGCCCACCTGTTCGACTCCGAGGGGCGGCGGGTCGGCCGGGACCTGGGCGAGCGGTGCATCACGGTCGAGGCGGACCGGCTGCGCCGGATCCCCGAGGTCGTCGCGATCGCGGGCGGCCTGCGCAAGGCCTCCGCGATCGGGGCGGTGCTGCGGTCGGGCCTGGTCACCAGCCTGGTCACGGACACGGCGGTCGCCGACTACCTGCTCACCGAGTCGGCGCCGGGCCTGCGGCCGGCGTTGGACCGGGCCGATCCGGACGACTGACACACCGCCGCTCGGACCCTGGACGGCCCCGTGGACGGGGCCGACGGAGGGGGCCGGGACGCCGCTGATGCGGATGGTGCCGGAATTGAGATCCGAACGGCGGGCCGCGCGGGGGCCCGCTGGGCGCATACTGGTTCCAATGACAAAGTCAGCAGTACCTCGCCGCCATTTGCCGTCCAGCCCGTTCAAGGCCCCCGTGGAACCGCCGCTCCGGCAGTTCAGCGTCGGCGACCGGGTCTCTCACGACGAGCACGGTCTGGGCCGTGTCGTCGGGATCGAGGAGGGAATCGCTGTTCTCGTCGACTTCGGGTCGGTCCAGAAACGAATCCTGAGCCCGTACACCAAGTTGGCCGCTCTCTGAGGCCATCTGACGATTCGCGAGCGAATCGGATATTTGGCACGATCGGTGCATGATCTTTCGGAACGTGCCCCGATCGTGGCTGTATGCGCTGGGGGCTCTGTTCCTGTGCGTCGCGCTGGTCGGCGCGGCGGGCTGCGGCGGGAAGACTCCCGCGCCTGCCGCCGCCAGTACCGGTGCCGGTGTCGGTTCCGGTGACGCGCCGAGTGCCGCGCCGAGCCGCGGACGCGGCGCCGCGCCCAGCGCCGCCCCCGGGTGGGCGGAGGGGCTGGCCACCGTACGGGCCGAGGCGCTGCCGCAGCAGGCCCGGGACGTGCTCGCGCTCATCGACGCGGGCGGACCGTACCCGTACCGGCAGGACGGGACCGTCTTCGGGAACTTCGAGCAGGTCCTGCCCCAGCGGAAACGCGGCTACTACCGCGAGTTCACCGTGCGCACACCGGGGGAGCCGGACCGCGGGGCCCGGCGGATCGTGACCGGCCGGGGTGGGGAGTTCTTCTACACGGACGACCACTACGAGACCTTCAAGGCGGTCGTCCGATGACCCTCGAACCGCAGCCGCTCGCCCCCGCGCTCGACGCCGCCGAGAAGGCGGGCTGGACCACCGTACGGCTGGACCTGGACGGCGTACGCGGCAAGGCCGGGCTGATGCGGGCGTGCGGGGACGCCCTGCGGCTGCCGCAGTGGTTCGGCGGGAACTGGGACGCGCTGGCGGACGCGCTGCGGGACCTGTCGTGGCTGCCGGACGGCGGGCGGCTGGTGGCCGTGACCTCGTGGCGGGAGTTCGCCGGAGAGCGACCGAGCGAGTGGGAGACGCTCGTCGAGATCCTGGAGGAGGCCGTCGACTTCTGGGAGTCCGAGCCGGACGGCGGGGCTCCGCTGGTGGTCGTGCTGGCCCGGGCCGCGGGCCCCCGGCGCCGGCGGGGCGGCACCGAGGCCCCGTAGGAACCGACCAGGAGGCCCGGTACGTCCTGGACGATCGGCCGGGGCGGTGTGAACGCCACGTCGTGGGAGAATGAAGTACGTGCGTTTCCTCGGCTGCCCTGTCAGCCATCCACAAGGATCCTTCGATCGACTGGGATGTTCAGCACGTGCGTTTCCTCAATGACCTGAAGCCGCCGTACGACCTCACGTACGACGATGTGTTCATGGTGCCGAGCCGCTCCGCGGTCGGTTCCCGCCAGGCCGTCGACCTCTCCTCGCCCGACGGCACGGGCACCACCATTCCGCTCGTCGTGGCGAACATGACCGCCATCGCGGGCCGCCGGATGGCCGAGACGGTCGCCCGCCGCGGCGGAATCGTCGTCATTCCCCAGGACATCCCGATCGAGATCGTCACCGACGTGATCTCCTGGGTGAAGACCCGCCACCTCGTGCTCGACACCCCGATCACGCTGACACCCGCCCAGACCGTCGCCGACGCGCTCTCCCTGCTGCCCAAGCGCGCCCACGGCGCCGGGGTCGTCGTCGACGGCGAGGGCCGCCCGGTCGGCGTCGTCACCGACCACGACCTGGCCGGCGTGGACCGCTTCACCCAGCTCTCCGAGGTCATGTCGAAGGAGCTGCTGCTCATCGACGCCGACATGGACCCGCGCGACGCCTTCAACCAGCTCGACGCCGGCCACCGCAAGCTGGCGCCGGCCGTCGACAAGGACGGCAGGCTCGTCGGCATCCTCACCCGCAAGGGCGCGCTCCGCGCGACCCTGTACACCCCGGCCACCGACGCGAACGGCAAGCTGCGCATCGCGGCCGCCGTCGGCATCAACGGCGACTTCGCGGCCAAGGCCCAGCAGCTGCTCGACGCGGGCGTGGACACGCTCGTCATCGACACGGCGCACGGGCACCAGGAGTCGATGATCAACGCGATCAAGGCCGTCCGCGCGCTGGACCCGCGGGTCCCGATCGTGGCCGGCAACATCGTGGCCGCCGAGGGCGTCAAGGACCTCATCGAGGCCGGCGCGGACATCATCAAGGTCGGCGTGGGTCCCGGCGCCATGTGCACCACCCGCATGATGACCGGCGTCGGCCGCCCGCAGTTCTCCGCGGTCATGGAGTGCGCGGCCGAGGCGAAGAAGTACGGCAAGCACGTGTGGGCCGACGGCGGCGTCCGTCACCCGCGCGACGTGGCCATGGCCCTCGCCGCCGGTGCGTCGAACGTCATGATCGGCTCCTGGTTCGCGGGTACGTACGAGTCCCCGGGCGACCTCCAGCAGTCGGCCGAGGGCCGCCTGTACAAGGAGTCCTTCGGTATGGCCTCGGCCCGCGCGGTGCGCAACCGCACCTCCGAGGAATCCGCCTACGACCGCGCCCGCAAGGGGCTGTTCGAAGAGGGCATCTCCACGTCGCGGATGTTCCTCGACCCGGCCCGCCCGGGCGTCGAGGACCTGATCGACTCGATCATCGCGGGCGTCCGCTCCTCCTGCACCTACGCCGGTGCCGGCTCCCTCGCGGAGTTCGAGGAGAAGGCCGTGGTGGGCATCCAGTCCGCCGCCGGCTATGCCGAGGGCAAGCCGCTGCACGCCAGCTGGAGCTAGTGCCGCCGCCCCGGCCGCCCCTTTCGCGGGACGGCCGGGGCCGCGCGCGTTCCCGGGGCTCCGCCGGCCGGGCGGGGCCGGGGCCGGCCCTCGCCCCGTCAGCGCCGGGGCCGGCGGTCACCGGGCGACGGACCGTGGACGCCCGACCGGTACTTGGGGATCCGGAGGGTGACCTTCATGCCCGCCCCGATCCCCGTCTCGATCACCGGCCCGTACGCGTCCCCGTACACCTGCCGGATGCGCTCGTCGACGTTGGGCAGTCCGATGCCCGAGGACGAGCCGGGCCGCTCCCCGGCCAGGATCCGGCGCAACAGTGCCGGATCCATCCCGATGCCGTTGTCCTCCACGGTGATCACCGCCTCCGATCCCGCGTCGCGCGCGGTGATGGTGATCCGGCACTCCTCGGTGGAGTCCTCCAGGCCGTGCTTGACCGCGTTCTCCACCAGCGGCTGGAGGCACAGGAACGGCAGGGCCACCGGCAGCACCTCCGGAGCCACCTGCAAGGTCACCTTCAGCCGGTCCCCGAACCGGGCGCCGGCCAGCGCCAGGTACTGCTCGATCGAGCGCAACTCGTCGGCCAGGGTGGTGAAGTCGCCGTGCCGCCGGAAGGAGTACCGGGTGAAGTCCGCGAACTCCAGCAGCAGGTCCCGGGCCCGCTCCGGATCGGTACGCACGAACGAGGCGATCGCGGCGAGCGAGTTGAAGATGAAGTGCGGGGAGATCTGCGCCCGCAGCGCCTTGATCTCCGCCTCCATCAACCGGGTCCGCGAGCGGTCCAGCTCGGACAGCTCCAGCTGTACGGACACCCACCGGGCGACCTCCGTCGCGGCCCGCACCAGCACCGCCGACTCCCGCGACCCGTACGCCACGAGCGCGCCCAGCATCCCGTCCTCTCCGGTGAGCGGGGCCACCACCGCCCACTTCAGCGGGCAGTCGGGGCGCTCGCACTCCGTCCGCACGCTCTGACTGCGCCCCGAGGCCAGCATCAGGGCCACCCGGGCCATCGCCCGCCGCTCGTGGTGGTCCGCGCCCGGCCCGTCCCAGGCCAGCACCGACTCTCTGTCGGTGAGGCACAGGGCCTCCGTGCCCAGCAGCGACCGCAACGGCCGGGCGGCCTTGCGGGCGGCGTCCTCGGTCAGCCCGGCGCGCAGCGGGGGAGCGGCCAGCGACGCCGTGTGCAGGGTGTGGAAGGTGGCCCGCTCCACCGGGGTCCCGAGGTCCAGCCCGTCCGCCCGGTCGCCGCGCCGGGCGTGCCACCGGCCCGCCAACCAGCCCGCGGCCGGCAGCAGGACCGCGCCGCCCGCCATCAGGGCCGCCACCGTGCCCTGCGGCAGCTCGCTCACCGTGCACCTCCGGCCCGTTCGCAGGACACGCTCTCCGGCAGGTGCAGGCGCGCCAGGATCGCGGCGGCCCCCGGCGGGATCCGGCTGCGGGTCCCCAGGGACACCAGCACCATGGTCAGGAAG
The DNA here is from genome assembly GCF_053606025.1 of Streptomyces sp. NPDC055254. Taxonomy (NCBI): domain Bacteria; kingdom Bacillati; phylum Actinomycetota; class Actinomycetes; order Kitasatosporales; family Streptomycetaceae; genus Streptomyces; species Streptomyces sp. NPDC055254. The sequence goes on from NZ_JBSGQV010000060.1 coordinate 7,304, forward strand.
CCGAGCGGCACCGACCACGCGGCCGGCCACGCCAGCAGCGTGTGCGTCCAGCCCGCCGGGGGCAGCCCCGTCCACGTCACCAGCACCGCGCTCAGCGCCGCCCCGCCGCCGATGACGAGCCCGGCCACCGCACCCGGCGGGGTCAGCCCGCGCCACCAGATGCCCAGCACCAGCAGCGGGCAGAACGAGGAGGCCGACACCGCGAAGGCCAGCCCCACCGCGTCGGCCACCGGCACGTCCCGGGCCGCCGCGCTCCCGGCCAGCGGCACCGCGATCGCCAGCAGCACCGCCGGGCGGAAGCCGCGCAGCCCCCGCGTCGGCAGCACGTCCTGGTGCAGCACCCCGGCCACCGCCATGGTCAGCCCCGACGCCGTCGACAGGAACGCGGCGAAGGCGCCCCCCGCCAGCAGCGCGCCCAGCAGGTCCCCGAGCAGCCCGCCCAGCATCCGTTCGGGCAGTACCAGCACCGCCGCGTCCGCGTCACCGGTGAGGGCCAGCTCGGGTGCGTAGATCCGGCCCAGTGCCCCGTACACCGGCGGCAGCAGGTAGAAGGCGCCGACCAGCCCGAGCACCACCAGCGTGGTGCGCCGCGCGGCCCGCCCGTTGGGGCTGGTGTAGAAGCGCACCGCGACGTGCGGGAGGCCCATCGTGCCCAGGAAGGTGGCCAGGATCAGCCCGTACGTCGCGTACAGCCGGGCCGCACGGCGCTGGAGCGGCCGGTCCCCGGACAACGGCGCGGACCAGCTGGACACGCCGGGACCGGCCTCGGTCCTGCCGCGCGGGACGGGCGTGCCCGGGGCGAACTCCAGTCGCGTGCGGGCTCCTACCAAGTGCTCCCCGGCGCCGAGGGCCAGCGGGGCCGCCACATGGGCGCGCCCGTCCACCTGCCCGGTGACCGTCACGGTCAGGGGGGCGTCCAGGGACATCCGGACGTCCTCGGCGAGCGTCACCGCGGTGTGCTCGCGGAAGACGGCCGGGGCGTCGAAGCGGGCCCGCGGCGCGCCGTCCCCCGCCCAGGCCGCCACCAGGAAGAAGACGGGCACCAGCAGGGCCGTCAGCTTCAACCAGTACTGGAACGCCTGCACGAAGGTGATGCTGCGCATCCCGCCGGCGGCGACGGCCGCGCAGACCACGGCCGCGACGACGACCCCGCCGACCCAGTGCGGGGCCCCGGTCAGGATCTCCAGGGTCAGGCCCGCACCTTGCAGTTGCGGCAGCAGGTACAGCCAGCCCACTCCGATGACGAACAGCACCGCGATCCGGCGCACCGCCCGCGACTGGAGCCGGGCCTCGGCGAAGTCGGGCAGCGTGTACGCGCCCGAGCGGCGCAGCGGGGCCGCCACCAGGACCAGCAGCACCAGGTAGCCGGCGGTGTAGCCCACCGGGTACCAGAGCATCTCGGGGCCCTGGAGCAGCACCAGCCCCGCCACCCCGAGGAAGGAGGCGGCGGAGAGGTACTCGCCGCTGACGGCCGCCGCGTTCAGGCGGGGCCCCACGGTGCGCGAGGCCACGTAGAAGTCGGAGGTGGTCCGGGACATCCGCAGGCCGAGCCCGCCGACCAGGACCGTGGCCAGGACGACGACGGCGACCGCGGTCAGCGCGTACGTCTGGTTCACCGGTCGGTCCTTCGGCAGGGGAGGCTGCCCGGAGTCTATGCACGCCCCCGACGGGGCGACAGGGGTGATCCGGCCCGTCCGGGGGGCGGACCGCCGGGCGGCCGCGGGGCGCGAACCGGGCGGTCGGATCGCCCGGTTCGCGGTGTCGGCCGGCGGTCGGATCGCCCGGTTCGCGGTGTCGGCCGCGGCGGACCGCCCGGGTGGAGGGCTGCGGGCGCCGGCAGAGAGCCCGGGAGGGGGCTCCGGGGAGCGGCGCGCGGACTCCCGGTGTCAGCCCGTGGCCTGCCGCATCAGGAGGTCGCGCAGCTCGCGTGCGTGCCGGCGGCTGACCTGGAGTTCCGCGGCGCCCACGCGCACGCTGGTTGTGCCCGCGTCCAGCCGGAGCTCGTCGATGCGGGCCAGTGCCACCAGATGGCGGCGGTGGATGCGGACGAAGCCGCGCGCGGCCCAGCGCTCCTCCAGCGTGGACAGCGGGATGCGCACCAGATGGCTGCCGTCGTCGGTGTGCAGCCGGGCGTAGTCGCCCTGGGCCTCGACGTAGGCGATGTCGGCGATCGCCACGAAGCGGACGACGCCTCCCAGTTCGACGGCGATCTGGTCCGGGCCGCGCTCGCCGACGGCGGTGGCACCGGCGGCCGGGCGCAGCCCCGGCGGCGGCGCGGGCGGGGCCGCCCGGCCGGCGTCGGCCGCCGGCGCCGCGGGGGCGTACGCGGCCCCGGCGCCTTGCCCCGGCTCCGCGTCACGGCCGAGCTGGGCGCAGGCCCGCCGGACGGCCTCGGCGAGCCGCTCGGGGCGGACGGGCTTGAGGACGTAGTCCACGGCCTTGAGGTCGAAGGCCTGTACGGCGAAGCCCTCGTGGGCGGTCACGAACACGATGAGCGGCGGCCGCGCGAACCCGGCCAGCAGCCGGGCGATGTCCAGGCCGGTCAGCCCGGCCATGTGGATGTCGAGGAAGACCACGTCGATGCCGTCCGCACCGTCCGGGCCGGTCTCCAGCGCCCGCGTGATCCGGCGCAGTGCCCCGGTGGCGTCCGAGGCGCCCTCCGCGCTGCGCACCCGGGGGTCGGAGCGCAGGAGGTAGAGGAGCTCCTCCAGGAGCGGCTTCTCGTCGTCGACGGCCAGTACGCGCAGCATGCGGCGAGTGTAGGTACCGGCCGGCGGGGGCGGAACGGGACCGGTGGTCTGCGGGCGGATCGGTGCGCGGCCCCCGTGGGGGAGGGCGGGGGCCGCGCGGTCCGGAGGTGGGGGGGCACCGTCCGGCGGGGCGTCAGCTTCCGTCCGTCAGACTCCGGTCGAAGACACCGATGAGCCGCGCTCCCGTGCGGTCGGTCCCGCGGCGCCCCCGCTTCGCACCCGTCGAGGCCATCTCCAGCCGCAGCCGCGCCGTACGTCCGCGCAGTGTCAGCGTCATCAACTGGTTGCCGAACCAGGGGCCGCCGCTGCGCTCCCACCGGATCGCCGGTCTCGCGACCCGTCCGTGGCGGGCGAGGAGATGCCCGATCCTGTTGGCGAACCGGCTCCAGCCGAAACGGAATCCGGCCCGTATGGCCGCGGGCACCGAGTTGTGCAGCGGTGAGCAGGTGAACTGGAAGACACGGGAGCGCGGCTGCTGTCCAGTGGTCCAGACGGGCTCCGCCACATACGCGTGGTGTACGTCCCCGGAGAGCACGCACACCGTCGCCGGGGCGGCGTCGGCCCTCCCCACCTCGGCGACCGTCTCCGTCAGCCTTTCGAACGACGAGGTGAACGCCGCCCAGTGCTCCAGGTCCGCCCGCCGGCGCAGCCATTCGCCGAAGCGCGCCCAGCGCGGCCCGCGTTCGCCCCGGCAGAGCGCCGCGTGCCAGCTCTCCGCGAAGTGGACCATCGGGGGCAGCAGCCACGGGAGCGAGGTCCCGACCAGCAGGTGGTCGACGCCGCCGGGGTCGTCGAACGCCTGCGTCCGCAACCAGGCCGCCTCCTCGGCGTCCAGCATCGACCGGTGCTGCTCCTCCAGCACCCGCGCGGCCCGGGTGTCGACCATCAGCAGCCGGGTGCGGCCGAAGTCCCTGCGGTAGCTCCAGCGCACCGTCGCCGGGTCGGCGTCGGCGCGTTCGGCGAACGCGCGCAGCACCTCCGTGCCGTCGTCGGCCGCCAGTACCGCCGCGTACAGCTCGTCCTCGGCGAGCTCGGCGGGGGAGAGGTTCCCGAGGTGCTGGTAGACCCAGTACGACATCAGGCCGCTGGTGATCCGCTCGTGCCACCAGGGCGTTGCCCGCATGTCGGCCACCCAGGCGGCGCTGGTGTTCCAGTCGTCGATGACGTCGTGGTCGTCGAAGATCATGCAGCTGGGTACGGTCGAGAGCAGCCAGCGCAGCTCGGGGTCGCCCCAGGACTCGTCGTAGAGGTGGGTGTACTCCTCGTAGTCGCAGACCTGGTCCGGCGGGGCGGCGGAGCCGGTGCCGGCGGCCCGCCGACGCCGGGCGATCCAGGCGCGGGTGTCCGCGGACGTCTCGTCCGCGTACACCTGGTCGCCGAGGAGGAGGAGAACGTCCGGACGCTCGGCCTCCGGGTCGGCGGCGAGCCGGGCGGAGAGGGTGTCGAGGACATCGGGGCCCACCGGATCGGGCTCGCCCACAGCGGGCGCCGCCCACCGGCACGAGCCGAAGGCGACCACTGCGCCCGTCGCCGGGACCGGCGGCGTGTGGATGGTGCTGGGCGGCTGGGGCGAGTCCGCGAGGGGCCACACCCGCTCGCCGTCGAGCAGCACCTCGTACGTGGTGGCGGACCCGGGGGCGAGTCCGGTCACGACCACCAGTGCGTAGTGGTGGCCGACGACGCAGAACGTGCGAGCCGAACCACCGGCGCCGCCCGGGCACCGGACCTCCGCCGTGCACGCCCGGTCGGTCTCGACCCACACCGTCGCGCTCGTGCCCGACTCCCAGTCCACGTGCCGCAGGAGCGGGCCCAGCCTCAGACCGGCCATCGCGAGTCCCCTTCCGCCGCTCCGCACGGTACGGAACGGCCGCTCCGTACAGTACTGAACGACGGCGAAAACGGCGGCGTTGTGCTGCCCGACCGCCCCGCGTCGTACCCGGCGGACTCGTCGGACTCGTGAGCCGCGGGTCAGCAGCTCCAGGCGCTCGCGGAAGGTTCAGCGGCATGTGCGCAGGGGGTGGATCTCCTGAACCCGCCCGGAAGGACGGGACCCTCAAGAGCCGGCATCGGCCGGCCCGGGTCCTGGTGTGCGGTCAGCCTGCTGTCCCCTGCCCGCCGGCACCCCGCCCCTCGGCGCCCCGCTCCTCGGCACCGTGCCCTTTGACACGACCGTCACCCGACCCGACAGCACGGCGGGCGCGCGCAAAGCGCATCAGATGGGCGCTGCCACGCACGCGGGCACCGTCGGCATCCGTCAGGACATCCTCCAGCCCTGTCCGGCTCTCCGTCCCGCGGGCCAGGGCCCTGTCCGGCTCTCCGTCCCGCGGGCCAGGGCCCTGTCCGGCTCTCCGTCCCGCGGGCCAGGGCCCTGTCCAGTACAGGCCACGTGCTGTCCCCGTCCCCGTGCAACAGCATGGGGACGGCCGGGCCGGCGTCGTGCAGCACCGACAAGGTCCGATCCGCTTCATCCACGGCACGCTGTCGTGGCAGGCCAATGACCTCCACCAGCACACGGACGCACGACCCGGCCGTCTGACTGTCGGAAAGGCGAGGCAGCGGCTACCGACCAGACGCCGGCCTCGACTCCGACGCCCATCCCACCGAGCACGTGCGCCATCTCACCGAAGCCCGGTTCGCTCACGTTCAGCGACACGAAGTCCGGCAGCGACCCAGGCCACCCCGCCGAGGAGACTTCTGACGGGGCCGGTGCCTGACCGACGAGAAATGCCCTAAGAGGTCGTTTTCGTCCGTTGTTCATCCCGGGATGGTCCGTTTGGTGGGCTTCTTCGGGTCGCGCCACGAGACGGTGCGGGTTCGGACGATCGGCCTGGGGCGCCGCCCGGTCGTGGCTGTCGCCCTGACGGCAACCACGGGCGCAGGTGTTTCACATGCGGACGGTGGTTCGCCGTTAGGTATCCCCTCGAGCTCGATCTCTGCGGACGGCAAGTTCTTCACCCCCGGCCCGAACACCGTCCTCAAGCAGGCTGAGGTGCCGGCCCCCAACGGCCAGTCCTCGGCCGGAATCACTTCCCCGGTAGCCCCTGCGCCGGAAGGCGCGGAGGCCTACTACAGGATCAAGAACGGTCACTGGATCAACCAAGTGTGCGGGACCGACGTGATCCAGCAGACGAGCGGGCAGGGTAAGACCACTCTCGTCATGTCGGTCGAGAAGAGCGTCGCCGCCACCGTCACCAAGGAGATCAACGTCGATCTCAAGTACATCTCGGCGGGCCTGGGATGGAGCGTGACGAGCACATACACCGTCAAGAACGAGTCGCGCTACGAGGTACCCGCAGGCAAGTGGGGAGCCATCCAGGCCTTCCCGCTTTACGACGTGTACGAGGGTGAGGCCTGGGCAGGCGTTGGCGGCGACTTGCCCACGGGGAAGCGGGTCTGGGCCCACAAGCCGATCGGGGTCTGCTTCAATCAGTGGACAGCCTGACGATTACCAGAAGCGACTTTGAATGAGGTGCGGCCCCATGGCTCGACACATGCAAACCCTAGTCTTTGGGGCTGCCTTCATCCTCTTACTCGCGGGCTGCGAGAGCGGCGGCACCCCTGATGGCGAGTCCCCCTCGAAGGGCATCGGTATCATCCCGTTGGCTGAAATGGAAACGATTTCCGTAGCCGATGATCCACTGGCTGACATGGATGGCCCAATCAAAATCCTGTCCGAGCTGAAATTCGGCCAGGAGCGCCTCATTGCTTACGTAAGAAACGACTCCTGTGGAATCCTGGCCACTTCCAAGAATCAACCCACGGTCAACCAAATCCACCTGGTTTCGAAGTGGCCTTCCGGTGGTGAGGGAAGTAATCGTTACCCCCAAGGTCCCTACAACAGTGCTTCTGGTGTCGGCGATCCAAAAATCTGGGCATCTCTGTTGTGCGGCAAGAATGCCATGGTGATCGAATACAGCTCTGGTCACCCCGGCGCCCCGGAACAGGCCCGCGGGCCGGTCACTGTCGCACAGGTCACCCACCATCCGGTGACCTCGCGAATCATCGTGGGGGACCCCGTGGCGCGACAGCAGATCGAGGGCCCGTTGAAGGAGTCGGGAGTGCAGGCTCACACACCCCCCGCCGGCTAACACCTCGACGGCAGGCGCCGCTTGGGGGCGGGCGGGGCCGCCGGCGGCGGCGGCCCCGGCCGGGGGGGGGGGGGGGGTACGGGGGGGGGGTGTGGGTGGCGGGGGGGGGGGCGGCGGACCCCGGGGCGCC
>NZ_JBSGQV010000060.1:14281-20869 GCF_053606025.1 Streptomyces sp. NPDC055254
CCCACAACCCCCGCGTGGGGCGGGCGGGGGGGGGGGGGGCCCCCCCCCCGCCGGGGGGCCCCCCCCCCCCGGGGGGGAGGGGTGGCTACGGGGCGGTGATGAGCTTGCCGTCGGGGGCGACGGCGTACCACGTGCCGCCGACGCCCTGCCCGTTGGTGTCACCGGGCTTCTTGTCGCCCGCGAAGGTGTAGACCGGCCAGCAGTCGACGGTCTGCTGCTTCTTGCCGTCGGGGCGGTCCAGGACCAGGTAGTTCCGCTCGGTGATGCCCTTGGTGTTCGCCTTGTCCACCGGCGCCACCACGGGCCACTTGGCCAGGCAGTCGTCCGTGCACTTGGAGACCATCGGCCAGGCGGTGTCGGGCTTGAACCGGTAGACGGTCATGCCCTTGCCGTCGACGATGTGCGCACCGAGCTCGGGATCCTCGGCCACCGACAGGCCCGGCTGCGCGCCCTGCGATGCGCCCGTGTTGCCGCCGCCGGCACCCGGCGCCGGCTTCGCGGCCTTCTTGCCGTCGGGGGCGAAGGAGAACCACACGCCGCCGACGCCCTGCCCGTTGACGTCGCCCGCCTTGGTGTCCTTGTTGAAGCGGTACGCGGGCCAGCCCGCGACGGTCAGCTGCTTGCTGCCGTCGGTGCGGACCACCTCGCCCAGCAGCGCCGGGTCCATCTCGGCGGCGGCCACGGCGTCGCCGGCCGCGACCACGGGCCAGGTCTTCGCGCAGTCCCCGTCGCAGTTCGACTTGGACGGCTCGGCCGTGTCCTTGTCGAAGCGGTACAGGGTCAGGCCCGCGCTGTCGGTGAGCACCGGGCCGAGCTGCTCGTTGCCGGCGACGGCCAGCTGCCCGGCGGACGTCGCTCCCGCGCCGTCCGCCGCCGGAGCGGGGTAGGAGTCCTGGGCGGCGGCGGCGCCGGCCGGCTGGGCCGTGTCGGCGGCCTTGTCGCCGGTCGGTCCGCAGGCCGTGGCCCCGAGGACGACGGCGATCGCGGCCGCGGCAAGGGTGGTTCCGCGCTTCATGCCCATCTTGATCTCTCCCACTGTGGTGTCTGTCGTGTCCGCCGCCTCGGCGTCGGCGACTCGTGCTCATGACACGGCGTGGTGGGAGGAAACTGTTCAGTCCGGCGGCTGTGGGGTGTTTCACTCAGTGCGCGCCGAACCCGGCGCGCCGGAGCGCCGTGGCCACAGCGAGGCCGAGTACCTGGTGTCCGCCGTCGTTCGGGTGCAGCCCGTCCGCCAGGTGCTCGGGACCGAGCACGTCGCGCCCCGGGAGGACGGCGAGCCGTTCGTCCCCGGCCGCGATCCGGTCCCGGGCGGCCCGCTCCATGGCGTCGCGCAGGGCCCCCAGGGTGGCGCCGAGCCGGTTCGGGGTCCGCTCGGCGTCGGGCCGCAGGACGGGGGAGAGCAGCAGCAGCGGGGTCCGCGGATGCCCCTGGCGCACCAGGTCCAGGAAGGCGCGCGTGGTCTCGTACAGCAGTGGCGCGGTGAAGGGCATGCGGGACCAGCAGTTGGTGCCGAAGGCGAGCGTGAGGACGTCGGCGGGAAGGCCGGCGAGCTGTTCCGCGGTGGCCAGCTCGCCGCGCGCGGCGCCGGCGTAGCCGAGGTTGACCGTGTCCCAGCCCAGGGCCCGGCCGGTGACCGCGGGCCAGCCGTGGGCGGGGCGGGTGGACCACCAGCCCTCGGTGATGGAGTCGCCGTGCACGACCCAGCGCGTGGCGGGCGGGGCCGGGGTGAGGGTCCCGCCGACCCCGCGCAGGCCCAGGATCACCGGGGCCTGGTTCTCGGGCGGGTGGACGGTCAGGGGCCCGCTCGCGCCGCGGAGATCGATCCGTACAACGGCCTCCGGCACCGGTTCGGTGAACACCTCGCCGACCACCCCGTGCCGGTCCCACAGGGCGAACCCGTGCGCGAGGTCGCGCAGGGCGTCCGCGGGTCCGGGCACGGTCGCCCGGTAGCGGATGTCCACCGCGTGCGCCGTCCCGGCGGTGAACTCCAGCCGGACCCCGATGGGCAGGGCGGCCCGTTCGCCGGTGTCCCAGGGCAGCCGCATGGTGTCCGCCGGGTCGGCGCGCACCGGGCGCCCCTGGTCCAGCCAGGCCACTCCCCGCAGGAAGGGCTCGGGGTCCTGCCACCGCTCGTCCGGGCCACGGCTCACTCTGTCGCCTCCGATCGTCGGATACGGGAACTCCTGCCGACCCCCCGCCGTCCACCCCCGCGTCTGCCCCGTGACGCACGGGGCGAGCGGCGAGGAGGCAGGGAGTACCGAAGAGGCGGGGAGTACTGACGTGCACGTCCGCACGCTGCGACAGATCTGACAAGGTGTCAAGAACGACCCAAAAGGGCCTCTGCGCAGCGATCGATCATCCATACGCAACAAAGGACCATCACGGACAGATCCGCGCAACGATCGTGCGCCAATGTGCAAGGATGGTGCATTACGGGCGGTATCACTCAGCTCGTAGGCTCACTCGCTGTACGTGGAGTGGTGCGACTGCCTGCTCGGCGGTCCCCCCATGCTCAGGCCCTTCCCCCTTCGGGCCCTGTCCTGCTCCGGACCGTCGCGGTCGACGCCTCGTCCCCGGCCTCCCCGATCCGCAGTGACAAGGAGTTTCCTCGTGCTCGACCACGGCCAGGCGCCACCGCTCGCTCCCGAGTCCCGTAGGCCCGCCCACCCGCTGCTGCGCCGCAAGCCGGTCGAGCAGCTGGTCGCCGAGGGCGGTCAGGGTGAGGGCGGCGCCCTCAAGCGCTCGCTCACCATGTGGCAGCTGACCATGATCAGCATCGGCGCGACCCTGGGCACCGGCATCTTCGTCGTGCTCGGCGAGGCGACCCCGATCGTGGGTCCGGTCGTCTGGGTAGCCTTCATCGTCGCCGGCCTGACCGCGCTGTTCTCGGCGCTGTCCTACGCCGAGCTCGCGGGCTCCATCCCGGTCTCCGGTTCCTCCTACTCCTACGCCTACGCCACCATGGGCGAGCTCGTCGCCTGGATCTGCGGCTGGTGCCTGATCCTGGAGTACGGCGTCTCGGTCGCGGCCGTCGCCGTCGGCTGGGGCCAGTACCTCAACGAGCTGCTCGACGGCACCCTCGGCTTCACCATCCCCGAGGGCTTCTCCGCCCCGCTGGGCGAGGGCGGCTACATCAACATGCCGGCCCTGGTCGTCGTCCTGCTCTGCATGGTGTTCCTGATGCGCGGCGCCAAGGAGAGCGCCCGGATCAACTCCATCATGGTCGGCATCAAGATCGTCACGCTGGTGCTCTTCTGCGTCATCGGCTTCATGGGCATCAAGGCCGGCAACTACACCCCCCTGGCCCCGCTCGGCGTGACCGCCATCAGCACCGCGGCCGCCATGCTCTTCTTCTCGTACATCGGCTTCGACGCGGCCTCCACCGCCGGTGAGGAAGCCAAGAACCCGAAGAAGGACCTGCCCCGCGCGATCATGCTCTCGCTGCTGATCGTCACCGCCCTGTACTGCCTGGTCGCCCTGGTCGCCGTCGGCGCGATGCCGTGGCAGGAGTTCGAGGGCAGCGAGGCCGCCCTGGCCCAGATCATGGAGAACGTCACCGGGCACTCCTTCTGGAGCGTCGTCCTCGCCGCCGGAGCGGTCGTCGCCATCGCCAGCGTCGTCTTCGCCGTGCTCTACGGCCAGACCCGCATCCTCTTCGCCATGTCCCGCGACGGACTGATGCCGAAGGCGTTCGCGAAGGTCGACCCGAAGACCGGCACGCCGAAGGTCAACACGATCATCGTCTGCCTCTTCTGCGGCATCCTGGCCGCCACCATCCCGCTCGGCGAGCTGGCCAACGCCACCAGCATCGGCACGCTCTTCGCCTTCGGCCTGGTCAACGTGGCCGTCGTCATCCTGCGCTTCACCCGCCCGGACATGAACCGGACCTTCAAGGTCGCGCTCTTCCCGGTCACCCCGATCCTGGGTTTCCTGTTCTGCGCGTACCTGATGACCGAGCTGCCGCTGGCGACGTGGGTGGTCTTCGGTGGCTGGATGGCGGTCGGGCTCGTGATCTACTTCCTCTACGGCATGCGCCGCTCCAGCCTGGCCACTGTGGCCGCCGTGGCCGCCTCGGCCTCGGAGGCCGCTGAATAGAAGTGATTCACCCCCCGTGCGACTGAACGATCTCGACGAACGCATCGTGCACGCCCTCGCCGAGGATGCCCGCCGCTCCTACGCGGACATCGGCTCCGAGGTCGGGCTCTCCGCCCCCGCGGTGAAGCGGCGGGTCGACCGGCTGCGCGCCGAAGGCGCCATCACCGGCTTCACCGTCCGGGTCGACCCCGCCGCGATGGGCTGGGAGACCGAGGGCTTCATCGAGATCTACTGCCGCCACAACACCTCGCCGGACGACATCCGGCGAGGCCTGGAGCGCTACCCCGAGGTGGTGTCCGCGTCGACCGTCACCGGCGACGCGGACGCCCTCGTCCAGATCTTCGCCTCCGACATGCGCCACTTCGAGCGGGTGCTGGAGCGGATCGCGGGGGAGCCCTTCGTGGAACGCACCAAATCCGTGCTGGTGCTCTCCCCCCTCCTGCGCCGCTTCACCTCGGGCGCCCCGGCCTGACCGGCTCGGGCGGGGGGTGAAGGGAACCGGCCGCCCCGCGCCCGTCGCCCCGGCCCCGCTCCGGACCGGGCGGGGGGTCAGGCGCTCGCGCGGGCGCCGGTGGCCAGGGGGGACAGCAGGGCGCGGCGTTCCTCCTCGGTGGTGCCGCCCCAGACGCCGAAGGGCTCCCGGGTGCGCAGCGCGTGCTCCAGGCAGGCCGTGCGCACCGGGCACGCCGCGCAGACCCGCTTCGCGGCCGCGTCCCGCTCCGCCCGGTCCTCGCCCCGCTCGCCGACGGGGTGGAAGAACCGGCCGGAACCCAGGTCCCGGCAGGCCGCGCGGGACTGCCACTGCCAGAACTCGTGCGTGGCACCGGGCAGGCGTGCGACGTCGTTCATCGCGGTCTCCTCTCCAGGGTTTACCTCCGTGTGACCGCTGACCGCCCGCTGAAACCCGCGCGGCGCCCGCCGAAACCCGACGCGGCGCCCTCAGCCGGCCGCCGGTGGGGTGCGCAGGCCCAGGAAGAGCGGGTGGCGGCGCAGCGTGAACCCCATCGACTCGTACAGTCGTACCGCCCCGGTGTTGTCAGCCGCCGCGTGCAGGAACGGGCTGTCCCCGCGCTCGCGCACCTCCGCCGCGACCGCGCGGATCAGCCGCGCGGCCAGCCCCCGGCCCCGGTGCTCCGGACGGGTGCACACCGCGCTGATCTCCGACCAGCCCGTCGGCCGCATCCGCTCCCCGGCCATCGCCACCAGCCGGCCCCCGTGCCGGATCCCGAGGTACGTGCCCAGCTCGACCGTCCGGTCCAGGAACGGCCCCGGCCGGGTCAGCTCGACCAGCTCCAGCATCTCCGGTACGTCGGCGGGCCCCAGCGGGACCGCCTCCGGCGCCGCCTCGGCCCGTACCGCCCGGCCGTCCAGCTGCACGCCCGGGATGCTCATCACGGTCTCCCACCCCGGCGGAGGGGTCAGCAGCCCCGTCACGAAGACCCCCTCCCCGGGCCCGGCCAGCGCGGCGAGATCCGCCCAGGCGCGGGGATCCGCCGGGTCGGCGAGCGCTCCGAAAGGGGTCGCGTCCGCGCGGTAGCGGGCGGCCAGGCCGCCGGGACCGTACTCGGCGACATCCCGGTGCGGACCCGTCAGCGCCGCCCACACCGGGTTGTCGAGCACCTCGGCGTCACACCGGGGGCCGGCGGCTGCGCCGGTGTGCTGGGACATGGGTGCGGGGCTCCTCCGGTCGGTGGGCGGCGCGATCGGCCGCGACCGCCTTCTTGACGGCCCCGGGCGCCGCCACGAGACTGCGGGGGACGGCCGGCGGGACGGCATCCCCCCAGCGGGAAGCGTAACGACCCCCGGGCGGGCCGCAGATGACGGGACGAGGGGGCGGGGCACCGGTGGACACGGCCACGACGGCGGACGCGGAGGCGCGCAACCTCCGCCGCTGGTGGCTGACCCGGCGCCTGCACATCGACCTCCTGCGGGTGTGCAGCGCATTCGGCGCACGCGGCTGAACCTCCGCCGCCCCCGCCCCTCCCGCCACCGCCCTGGAGAGTCATGTCGCGTTCCGTCCTGCCCTTCACCGGTCCGGCCCCCGCCCTGCGCGGCCGCATCGGCACCGGCTTCTCCCCGGTCCCCCACCGCTACCACCTCTACCTCCGCGTCGGCTGTCCCCGCTCCGCGCGGGTCCGCGAGGCCCTGGCCCTGCTCGGTCTGGAGGACTTCGTCACCACCACCGTCCTCGGCGAGGGCCCGGAGGCCCGCGACACCCCCGGGTACGCGGCCCTGCGCCTGGCCTACGAGGCCGCCGGGCACCACTTCGACGGGACGCTGACGGTCCCCGCCCTCTGCGACACCTGGAGCGGCCGGATCGTCACCCACCACACCCCCGACATCCTCGACGACCTGCGGCTCCTGGCCGCGCACCCGGCCTTCCGCGCGGGTCCGTAGGACGGGGCCGGGGGAGAGGGCCGCGAAAGCCCCCGCGGAGCATCGCGCGCGGGCCCCTGGGAGGCCCCCGCGAAGGCCCCCGCGGGGGCCTTCGCG
>NZ_JBSGQV010000061.1:0-20785 GCF_053606025.1 Streptomyces sp. NPDC055254
CACCCCCCAAGACATGCGATCGACAGGGGGAGAAAGTCATGCCAACTCCGGAGGCCGGGCGCCCCATTGCGAGGCAACCAAAACGGTAATGGGAGGGGAAGGGTCGGCCCGGCGGTACTGCCCCCAACGGATGGGCACCGGGCCTGACCCGCGCACGCCATATCGGCACGGGCTGCAGCGACTCTAACCGGGCCCTGACCGGTGTCCTCCCACTCCGCCTGTCGCACCGAGCGGGACGGCCCCGGACGCAACCGCGGACACGGGCGGCACGTTGTACCGGCATGATCAGTGCACAGCAGATCGCCGGTGAGAACGCCGCCCTGGACCTGATGCTGGCCCTCCTCACCCACGACGCCGAGGCCATCGCCTCCGCCATAGCCGACAGCGCCGTCTGCCCGACCACCACGGCCTACGCGCGCCAGCAGCTCTGCGGGCTGCTCCATGACGCCGTCCTCGCCCGCCCCGATATCTCCCTGAACCGGCCGGCCGTCCTCGGCCCCGCGGGACGGGCCTGGCTCCAGCACGTCGCCATGCAGGGACCCGTGGCGGACACGGTCATGGCCCTGGCCGACGACGGAGCGCTGGTGCCCCGTGCTAGACCTCCGGCTGCTGCGGGGAGAGTTCCGGGCTCGTGGCTCGATGCATCAAGGGCGGCGTCTTGTGCTTGTCCTCCGTTCGCTTGTCCACGTGCCCCGGGAGCAACTTGGTGTCCACCTTGTGCTTCTTGTCTTGGCGCGGGTCCGAGTTGCTCTTCACCACGTGCCCCGGCTGCACCCTCGGGTCCGGGCCGTCAGCGTGAGCCGTCCCGGACATGGTGAGGGCTGTTCCAGCGAGGGCTAGAGCGACGAGCGTGCGCCGCACGGTGTTGTTCATACCCCGCCAACGATCTTGACCCGCCGGAGTTGCGCCCGGCCCACATCACCCGTCAGCGCCGACGCACTTGCCGTTCTCTGACCGGAAGGCGGTGACGGCCTGAGGCAGTGGGCACCACACGTGTTGCGCGGGCTGCGCTGGCGCGCATCAGTGCTGACCTGCGCTATTCTCACGGATCACCGTCGCACCACACTTGCACGCCGAGAGAACTCGCTCTGCACGTCGTGCCGGCAGGCCCGGCAGGAGCAGTTCGCCCGCCCCTGACCGTGACCGAACCCCCGCGAGCGTCCCCCGGCGCCCACGCCCGCGCCCGCGCCCGCGCGGAGTCTTCGCCCAGGATCCAGGCGCGTCCGGGGACAGGTGGGGCAGTCACCTCGGTGTCTGCTTCAGGGGCCGCTGTCGGTGTCACCAGCGCAGGAGCATCACCGCGCCGCTGGCGCCGCTGGCGAGTCCGAAGAGCGCGACCGTGTCGCCCGGGGCCAGTCGGCGGTGGCCGACAGCGTGGGCTAGTTGGAGGGGCAGGGTCGCGGCGGCGGCGTTCCCGGTGTGCGGGAAAGTAGGGATGATCTGCGCGGTGTCGATGCCCATGCGGGTGCGGAAGGCGTCCACGAAGGGCACGGACGGCTGGTGGACGCAGACAAGATCGAGATCGCGGACATCGACGTGCTGTTCCTTGAGCCACTGGGCCCCCTGGACATCAAGGTCGACGAAGGAGCCCAGCAGGGCCTCGGAGTCGACGTGAAGGCCCTGAGGGTGGTCGGGGGCGTGGTGGGGGTCGTAGAGGGTGGCGGCGGGCCACCCCCCGGAGTTGGCGAGGAACACCGAGCCGGTGATGCCGGGCACGGGTGAGGACTCCACCAGAAGGGCGGCACCCAGGTCCGCGCCGGTCAGGGAGGTCAGTCCGGTGCGCAGCTGATCGCGGGTGAGGTTCCAGCGGGAGAGGCGGGTGAGGGTTTCCCCGCAGGTGATCAGGACGCGGCGGTGCTGGCCGGTGCGGATGAGAGCGTCGGCGACCTGAAGGGCGTTGATGACGCCGTTGCAGGCGTTGCCGATGTCGAAGGCCGGGCAGGTCAGGCCCGTCTTCGCCGCGACGATATGGGCGTTGGCGGGTTCGCGGACGTCGGCGCTGACCGCGGCGAACAGCAGGAGGTCGATGTCGGCCGGTGAGAGGCGGGCGGTGTGTAAGAGGGGGCGGCGGCCCGGGCGGCGAGGTCGGAGGGCAGATCGCCGGGATCGGCGACGGTGCGCTGGTGCAGGCCGAAGGTGCGCTGCAGGAGGCCGGCGGGGAGTTTGAGGTCGGGGCTGTGGCGGTGCAGGCGTTGTTCGATCTCGGTAACGTGCTGGCGTCGGGTGGGCAGATGGACTGCGGTGTGGGCGATGCGGCTGTGGGTGCTCACGCCGTCTCCTTCACGGGCCCGGACCTTTCGCCGGGTCGCTGGCCTGGTGGCCGGGCTACCGCTGCGAGGGTGCGGGGCAGGCCGGTGACCGCGTGCTTGATGCGGTCGGTGAGGCTCAGCGGCAGCATCGTGTGGAGGGGGATCAGGAAGCGGGCTTCCCGGCCGACGACGTAGCGGGGACGCGGCCGGCGGGCCGTCAGGCATGTCTCGACGGTGCGAGCCACCGGTTCTGGTCCGGGCACCCGACGGTCCACGGCGGTGAACAGGCGTGTGGTGCTGTCGTATCCGGGGTTCGCCGGATCGCGGAGGGTGTCGAGGTCGGTCAGGGCACGGCCGAGCATGGGGGTGGCGAACGCTCCGGGTTCCACCAGGCTGACGCGGACGCCCAGGTGGGCGGCCTCTACGCGCAGGCAGTGGGTGAGGGCCGAGAGGGCGTGCTTGCCGGCGCTGTACCAGGCGCCCATCGGCCAGGGGATGCGGCCCAGGCCCGAGGAGATGTTGACGATCCGGCCGCCTCCGCAGGCGGCCATCGCCGGCAGGACGAGCCGGCACAGCCGAGCCGGACCCAGCAGATTCACCTCCAGCAGGCGACGGGCGTGCTCGTCGTTCACGTCGGCGACCGCGCCTGCCTGTGGGATGCCGGCATTGTTGACCAGCGCCCACGGGCCGCCGCCTCCGGTCATCTCGGCGCACTCCTGCAGCGCCTGGTGGCAGGATGCCTCGCACGCAACGTCCAGCTGGACGGTGCGCAGGGCCAGGCCCCACTCGGCGGCATCCGCCACGAGGTCCCGCGCCTTGTCCCGGTCGCGTGCTCCGGCAATCACGTCCCAGCCCGCGCCCGCCAGACGGAACACAATCACCCGGCCGAAACCTCCCGTCGCCCCCGTCACCAGCACACTCCGCCCGCCCGACGGCATCACCAAAGCCCCCACGCCCTTCCCAGCCCAACAAGCAATGCCGCGGCCGGCCGGCCGCGCCCCTCACGCGGACAACGACGAGGCCCCGGCAAGGTAGTGGCCCCCGCCGCCGGGGCCCGGCCGCGGCCGCCGGCGGGTACTCCCGGTCCGGCAGCTCGACCGCCCCGAACAGCTGCGCAGCGCCCTGGCTGTCCTTCCTCGTCGTCAAGGGCCTCGTCGACGGCGGCCGCACGGAGCACTCCCGGTCCACGCGGCGGCCGCGATTTTTTGACCCGGACTCACTTTCCGTGATTACCAACGTGATGCGCCTCGTGGACGGTGCCGTTCCCGTAGTTCGGTGCGGTGTTCCACCTGGTTCGACCCCCTTGTGACGTCGAGGGCAGGCTCGGCCGTCGCCGGTCCGTCTTGCTCACGGTGGCGGCCTGGCCCCGGACGAGCTCGGTGACCACGGATGCGCGTCGGCGACGGCCAGGTCGGCGAGCTGGGCACCACCCGGGCGCTGCATCCAGACCCTGGCCGCCACACGCGTACCTGCTGCGCCGTATGCGCATCCCCACTACGTGAACACCCCCGCTTCTCGGCGCGTTCGCGGGCGTAGCGGACTCGGCTGTGCACCACACCGGTCGACGGACCGATCAGCGGCCAGTGACGTTGGGGCGGCCCGGTGGTACTGCTGCCCCCAGAGCGCTCTGGGCACCGGGCCTCACCCACGCACGCCATATCGGCGCGGGCTGGCCACGACCCTAACCGCCACCCGCACCGGTTGAAGCACAGCCCGGAAAACCGGTCCTGACACCTGACGCTGCCACCACCACGAACGGCGACATCCCTCCCCCGACGACAGCAGCAGGGGACGGAAGGCGTCAGGCACCAGGACCGGGGTCCGCCCCCGGGCAGGCCGAGAAGAACGGCAGGGCGTGCCCGGGCTGCGACCCATGATCTTCAACGACCGGACACGCCACCGGTTCCGCCGGACTGCCGGACGAGACGACCCTTACCCCGGGCCACAGCAGGGCGGGTCGTGGCGGCCATGGAACCGTTGCCGCCGTGCTCCTCCGCGCTAGCCAAGCCAGACGATGCCCAGCACGGACAAGCGCTGGGTGAGGCGGTTGGCCACGTACACGACAGACAGCTGCCCGACGGACGCAGCCCGGACGTCCTCGCCCTCCGGATCGCCGACGTTCCACTGCGGCCAGCCCCACGGGGAGCGCACCGCGATGTCCAGGACGTCGCGGACCGTCTCCCGGGCCGGCTCGGGGAGCCCGGCGAGGGTCTTCGCCGCCTGCGGGGACAGACGTACCGCCCACGGCTGTTCAGTCACGGGCGGCCGCCGAGGACGTCGTCCAGGTCCACGAAGCCGGAGTCGTCCTGGCCGGAGTCCATGAAGGCGTCGACGTCCGGGGCCGCGGCCACGCGCAGCTGCCAGGTGCGCACCACCTCGTGCAGAGGGGTGAGGCTGAAGGCGTGGCGGGCGTCCTCCAGGGCCTTGGCCCAGTCCCGCTCGAACGCCGGCACCCACTGCCCGGCACGGCGATCCGCCCGGAGCTGGGCGAGGAGTTCGGCCGCGGCGCCGGGGGCGGGCGCGTACGGGGCGGTGGGGGCGAGGGTGTGGTCGGGCTGGGCGCTCATCGGCTCCTCCTGCGGCGGGTGCTACCGGCCACCGTAGAACGGTATGGCCCAGGCCGGGACAGTTCCGGCGGAGCAGTCGACATAGCCGGCCAGGCGCAAGCGCCGGTCCTCTGCGCGGATGAGAAGACGCGCTGCGCCCACCATGACCCCCACCCCCACCCCCCAACCACCCCACACCGCGCCCGCGGGACCGTGCACACGCCGGCGCCGCGCCGCGCCATTGATGTGGGTCCTGGACGGCCGGACCCGTGGGCGGGCCGCCGCCGTGCACGCCGAGGGGTGCCGACTGGCCACCGACCCCGCGGTGCCATCCCGAGCATCCCCCACCGGGTCATCCGGCGGCCGCAGGACCCTCGCCGAACCCGGGTACGTCCTCCAGCCCCACGTCCAGGCGCAGGCGCTGGAACCGGAGCGGGTGGCGGTAGATGCCGCCGTGGTCGATGGCGCGGTCGGCGCTGACCTCGGCGACCAGGGCGGGGTGGACGAGGGTGGTGTCGAGGACGTCGCGGCTCCCCCACGTCGCCGAGAAACGCACGCCCTCCCACGGGTGCCCGGGCGCGGCCGCGGTGAGGTGCTCGGCGGCCTGCCGGGCGGCATCCGGGCGCAGCGGTACGGTCCGGCCGACCGCGCGCAGCCGGCCGTTCTCGTCGTGGCGTCCGAGGACGAGGAGCTGCGGGCGGGTCAGGGTGCCGGTGATCGCGCCGACGATCGTCTCCGTGGTGTCCCGCCTTCTGATCTTGGTCCAGCCGCGATATCCGGTCAGATAGCGGCTGTTCAGAGGCTTGATCAGGATCCCCTCCACGCCCGACACGTCCGTCCAGGACTCCAGCCATTCCCGCGCCTTGGCCAGGTCCGTCGTCTGCGGGCACAGCGTCCACGGGGCCGTCAGGGCGTGCTCGGAGAACAGGTCCTCCAGCAGGGCGCGCCGCTCGACATACGGACGCCTCAAAAGCTCCTCGCCGTCCTGCTGCAAGAGGTCGAAGGCGACGAAGTAGGCCGGCCACCGGGCGGCCAGGGCCAGGGCGCCGCGGGCGCGGGTGACGGCCCGGCGCTGCAACGCCTTGAACGACAACCGGCCCGCCTCGGCGTCCCACACGACCAGTTCGCCATCGAGGACCAGGCTGGGCGGCAACTGCGCCTCGGCGGCCGCCACCAGTTCCGGCCACCGGTCCTGCACCAGCGCACCGCGACGGGTCTGCACCAACACCGTGCCGCCCGGGCCGGCCGCGGTGAACAGCAGCGCCCGGTGACCGTCCAGCTTCTGCTCGTACGCGCCACCCCCGCCCGCAAAGCTGCCGGGCCCGGCACGGCTTCCGCGGCCTGCGCCAGCATCGGCTCCACCGGCGGTCTCAGCGTCACAGGGACCTCCCTCACAGCTTGCCTGCCCCTCTTCCAGGGTCCGCCAGACCAGCCAGAGGCGGCCCTGCAGGACGGCCGTCGCATCATCCATCCGAGGGGCGCAGCGGGCCCGTCAAAGGCACCCTGCGGGGCTTGTGCGGCACGGTGGCGGCATGCGCCGCTGGTCCCTGCCCCTGCTCCTTACCGTGCTGCTCGCGGCCCCGGGATGCGTCACCGTCCACCCCGCACCCACCCGGCCCGCCGGGGCCTCGCCCGCCGCGGTCTC
Organism: Streptomyces sp. NPDC055254; assembly: GCF_053606025.1. Classification (NCBI taxonomy): domain Bacteria; kingdom Bacillati; phylum Actinomycetota; class Actinomycetes; order Kitasatosporales; family Streptomycetaceae; genus Streptomyces; species Streptomyces sp. NPDC055254. Next base: position 6,441 of record NZ_JBSGQV010000061.1, read on the forward strand.
GGAAGACCACAAGCAACCCGTCGACCCCCGGCCCGCACGACCGGACACAGGGGCGGCGCTGCCCCTCTCCCCCATGCCCGAGTCTGCGGCCGCACCTCCGGCCGGCGCCGTTCCCGAGGCCGGCCGTGCTCCCGCGCCGACCCGTCCCGCCCCCGCGGCCCGCGAGGCGGCCGCCGAGACTCAGCCCGCCCGGCGGGCTCCCGACCGCAGGGCCGAAGGCCCGGTACAGCCGCGCCGGACGACCCCGCCCCGGCCTGCCGTGCGCCCCGCCGCCAAACCCAAGCCCAGGAAGGCGAAGCGTCCGAACCGTACGCCCGCACCGCACCGTCCGGTACGAGCCCCAGGGGCGGGGGCGGCGGACATGACGGAACTTTGCCGCGCCGCGCACGGCGTCACCAGCCCTGCCGTGGCCGCGCTCTGCCACCAGACCTACGGCTGATGACCGGAGCATGGCGTTCGCGGAGGAAATCGAACACATGTTTCACTTGGGGTGTGGTTCCGCTTCTCCGAGGACCTGATCACGCTCCAAAGGGCGTGGCAGCAGACGTACGCCGAGCTCGCGCAGGCCCCCGCCGGGGCCGGTACGACCGAGGACCTCGCGGCAGCCGCCGGCATCTGATCCTTCCGGCACCGGCCGGCCACCGCCCTCCGGCCCCGGCCCCAGCCCCCGCTCTACGACCCCCCGAGCTCCACCCGGCTCGGGGGGCCGTCGGCTGTCCGCCCGCCCGCACGCGGCGCCTGCGGGGTGCTCCGGCGGCGCGATCGGCCCGTGCGGCAACATTTCCGGGCGCGGGCCGAATCCTTTCGGCGGCCCCCCGCCTCCTATACATGTACCGACAGACGTCGGGACAGAACCAGGAGGTCTTCATGATCGTGGGCATCGCCATCGGCGCCGGCGCCGTGCTGCTCTGCACGTGCAGCTACTTCGTCCTGCGCAAGCGCAGGCAAGCCCGTGGCTGACCCGTCCTGGCCCGGTGAACAGCTGATCGTCGCCGCCCAGCGCGGCGACGTCGACTCGATCACCGCGCTGGTGTCCGGCTCGCACCCGAACGTGCAGCGGTTCGCCCGTTCGCTCTGCGCCACTCCCGAGGATGCCGAGGACGCGGCGCAGGAAGCCCTGATCATCCTGTACCGCAAGATCGGGATGCTCCGGGCGTCCGGTGCGCTGGCGTCGTGGATGTTCCGCATCGTCCGCAACGAGTGCCTGCGGCGCGCGCGGGCGGTACGGGCCCGTGCGCCGCTGCCGGACGCCTGGGACGCCTCGCCCGCCTCGGACGGCTCCGTGCGCTCGGCCGAGGACGTGGTGCTGGAGCGCATCGAGGCGGGCAGGGTGGCGGCCGCGATCGCCGCCCTGCCGGCCGAGCAGCGCCGCGTACTGATCATGCGGGACATCCAAGGCCACAGCGGACGCATGGTCGCCGAGGCGCTCGGCCTTAGTACCCCCGCCGAAAAATCGCGGCTGCACCGCGCCCGCGCTGCGGTGCGGCAGTCCCTGCGCGCCCATCCCGAACCTGCGTCTGGAGATGCCCATGAGGACGATGAAAGCCGACGGCCCTGACTTCGCGAGTTCCTCGCTGCCGCGCCACCTGGTCCGGGGTGTGATCGGCTTCGGCAGCCTGATCGGCTCGATCGCGCTGCTCCCGGCCGCCGGCCCGGTCAGCCTGCTGCTCCTGCCGGTCGGCGTACTGGCCCTGCGCGGCTGCCCGATGTGCTGGGCCATCGGCCTGGTGCAGACCGTCTCGCGGGGCCGGCTGCAGCGCAGCTGCGAGGACGGCCGGTGCACGCTGACCGTCGCGGACCGGGCCCCCGCGGAGCCGACGACCGAACCGGTCTCGCGGTAGCCGAGCCACCGGGGCGGACCGGCCCCCGGCCCGCCCCGGAAGCCCGCCCCGGAAGCCCTGCCCGCGTGGCTCAGGAAGGCTTGGCGGACGGGCGGACGATCTCACCCAGCGTCGGCACCGACTCCGGCCGGGAGCGGACCGCATCCGTGCACTCCCACGCACGCGGCGGATCCGCGTCCGGCCCGCCCAGGACCACCGGCCCCGGCCCCGCCGACACCGCCTCGCTGTCCGCCAGCGTGCACACGATCTGCGAGAGGGCCACCGGAGGCAGGTCCTCCGGCTTGCGGCTCAGCCGCGCCGGGGGCAGCAGCGATCAGGCGGGATACGGCGTGGCGTGGCTCCTGCCCGGACCAGCGGTCCGGGCAGGAGCGGGTGCTCCGGGCTGGAGCACGGGTGTTACTGCGGCATGAGGCCGGCGACGATGGGGAGGATCTTCTGGCCGTTGGGGCCGGTCCAGGACTGGGCGAGTTCGGCCAGGAGCTGGTTGGTGGGAGCGCGGCCGGGCGCTGGTGCCCGGCCGCGGCGGGTGCTGGAGTGTCCGGTGAGCGGCAGGGTGGAGAGGCGAGCCCGAGTCGAGGCCTGGGCGTGATCGTTTACCCGCCGGACGCCGAGGGCGGGCGCAGGAGTGCCGTGACGGCAAGATCCTCGGCCGTGCTTTCGGTCCCGGCGATCTTTTGGAGCTCCTGCGACGGGCGGGCCTGCACCCGGACGATTCCCCGCTGGACGATGCGCCTGATCGGGTGGCGCGGTGGTGGGCCGGCAGTGTGGACTGCCCGCGGCCCCGAGGGGTAACCCGCGGGCACTACCGCAGTGCTGGACCCGCAGCATCAGGCCGCTGCCGACGCGAGCCGACCGACATGAACGCCAGCGACCTTCTGTAGATCGCATCATGAACCTTGCTGGTATCGGCGGGGCCGTGCACGGGTACGGCCACCGATGATCATCCTTGCTCGGAAAGACCAAGGAGAAACGGTGGCCGCAGGTATCGCATTTCCTACATGGATGGGTGGTCGGGGGCGATGATGAGACGCTTATTGCCGCCGCCGGTGCTAGGATCAGGTACGGGCTGGGCATATTCGTAGACGCCGGTACCGGTGTACTTCACCTGGTCGTTCGGCTGCCAGTAGTCCTGAAAAATGTAGTAGCGATGAAATTTATGCGGTCGGCAAGGTTCACCAGGTGGGCAGGTTAGGCCATCCTTATAAACTCTGATGCTCTTCGACATCTCGTCTGAACTGCCGACCCATGGAACCCGCATATTGCTGGTTTTTGTACTGTGTGCGTCGATCGGCCCGAACCAGGAGTCAGTCTCTCCGATATAGAGCCAGGCTGGGTAATCCGTGGCGTTCTGCACTTCCGTAATGACGGTGACATTCGCCCTGGCCATGGTCGCGGATTTGGCGCCGTGTGGGGATCCGGGCGTAGCGGCGTTTGCGGACGGGAGGGCGGTAAACGCCCCAGCAACCATAAAGGCTCCAGCTACGGCGGCTGAGAGGGCACGGGGGAGTCGCATTGAGATCCCTACTTTCCGAGCCATGTACCTACGGAGAGTAATGTAATGGATACATTGAGTCAATCCTTGCTGGTCGCGGACACCTCTGTGGCACCTTGCACGACCCGGGGCTTGATCCTTGAGGCCTGAGGACCTGCGGGCAGGGGACGATGGTTGGGGACCAGTCCGCCGTCCAGCGCCGCAGCGATTCCATGTAGTTGGGCGTCCCGGCGTCAAGGGATGCTGTGGTCACGCAATGCTCATGGTGGCTTTCATCTGGTCCTATCGACCGCGGTTGCAGCGCTGTACTTCGAACTGACGCGTTTGCCGACGCGTGGCCGGGTTTCGGATGCGCCGTTCGGCATGAAGCGCGGCATCAAGCCGATGATCGCCCGACGCGGCGTCGCCCAGGACTGGGCAAGGTGCGCTGGGTGGTCGAGCGCGCCTTCGCCTGGCTGCACTAGTTCATGAGCTGCTGGCACAAGGTGTCCTTCCGTCGGATCTTGATACCTCCGGGGGCGGGCGTGTCTGTGCCATCCGGTTTGGTCCAGGTTTCTTGACGTCCGGTGGGCGGGCCTAGGCTGCGACAGTCGTCGGCCACCGAGGCCGGCGCGGCAAGGAAAGGCAAACGATGCCGCTAGCGGGACACGCGACCGGCCCGGCGCCCACGCCGGGCCGGCAGACGCTCAGTGCGGCAGAAGAAGCGGCCCGGATGGACGCGGTGCGCCGCTACGACATCCTCGACACCCCGCCGGACGGCGCGTTCGACCGTGTCGCGGCGATGGCAGCCCGGCTGTTCAAGGTGCCGGTGGCGAGCGTGACGATCGTGGACGAGGACCGGATCTGGTTCAAGGCCGCCCACGGTCTGGAAGGCGTCAGCGAGATAGGCCGGGAGCCGGGCCTGTGCGGTTCGGCGATCCTGTCCGACGAGACCCTGGTGATCCCGGACACGCTCACCGATCCCGTCGCCTTCGACAATGGCTTGGTCGCCGGACCGATGGGCGTCCGTTTCTATGCCGCGGCTCCGATCATCACCGGCGACGGGCACCGGCTGGGCACCGTCAACATCCTCGACACCAGGCCGCGCCTGATCACCGAGGACGACACCGCCACCCTCGCGGACCTGGCCGCGATCGTGCTCGACGAGCTGGAGATGCGCCTGGCGGCGCTCAACGCCCTGCGCACCGAGCAGGAGCGGCGCCGGGAGCAGGAGGAGGCCCGGCAGCGCGCCGAGCGGGACAAGAGCGCCATCGAGGCGTTCGCCTCCACCCTTCAGCGCACCCTGCTGCCGCCGGCGCTGCCGGTGGTGCCGGGGCTGGAGCTGGCCTGCCACTACGCCACCGCCTCCCCGCAGAACGTGGGCGGCGACTTCTACGACGTCTTCCCCCTCGACGGGAAGAGGTGGGCGTTCTTCCTGGGAGATGTGTGCGGCAAGGGCCCCGAAGCCGCCGCCCTGACCTCTTTGACCCGCTACACGCTGCGCGCCGCGGCCCTGATCGACCCCGACCCCGACGTGGTCCTCGCTTCGCTGAACACGGCGCTGCTCCTCGACCCCGCCGTCGGCAGCCGGTTCTGCACCGCTGTCTTCGGCGTCCTCGAACCGCACGAGGAGGAAGGATTCACCATCACGGTGGCCACCGGCGGGCACCCTCCGGCCTATCACCTGCGCGGCCACGGGACAGTCGAAGCGGTGCACCCCAAGGGCGGCATGCTCATCGGCGCCCTCGCTGACGCGCACTTCGCCTCCCTCACCCTTCACCTCGCCCCGGGTGAAGGACTGCTCCTGTACACCGACGGGCTGACCGAGGCCCGCACCCTGGGAGGAGACATGATCGGAGAAGAGGGCCTGACCCGTTTCCTCGCCGCGCGCACCGGGCCCGTCAGCGCGGCGGAGGTCATAGAGGACACCGTCGACCTCATCGACGCCATGCCCCACGGGGCCGGTGACGACGTCGCCCTGCTGGCCCTGTCCGTCCCCCTCGCCCACATCGCGAACGGCCTCACCGCAACCGCCACCGCCCACACCATCGCCCCCGCCGGCGAGACGCCGGAGAGACGCCCGTGACCGACTTCCGCCTCACCGCACAGCACACCGACGGCGACCTCGCCCTGGCCCACATCGCCGGAGACCTCGACATCGACACCGCCCCCCACCTGCGCACCCAGGCCCTGGCCCTGATCGAACAAGGCCACCGCCACCTGATCCTGGACCTCCAGGACCTCACCTTCTGCGACTCCTCCGGCTTCAACGCCCTCGTCGGCATCCTCCGCTGCGCCAAGACCGCCGACGGCACCCTGGTCCTCGCCGCCGTCCCCGACCGCCTTGAGCGGATGCTAGACCTCACCGGCCTCAGCGCCCTGCTGCCCGCCCACCCCACCGCCGCCCACGCCCTCACCGCACACACCCCCAGCCAGAACACAGCCACCGCGTAACCCCCGCGGCGGCCGCCAGGCAAAGTGGGGGGCGGCCGCATCTGGTATTCGAAGGGCGCCCGCAGTTCGCCGCGCGTTGCCTCGAATGGCGGGTCCCTTCCCTGTGGGAACCGACAGTGACCTCGGGCGTCCTACGCACCTCGACCCCGTGTGACGCAAAAGAGCCCCGGACCGCACGGTCCGGGGCTCTTTTGTGCACGTATCCGCCTCGCTCAACATTTGCGGCCGCCCATTAAGAGGGCGGGCCGCGTACCGCCTTGGAGCCGACAAGGGCCTGCGGCTGCCGCGAGGGATGTGCAGGACGGCTCAGAGGTGACGGGCCTGCGCGGCAGAGGAGTCCTCGTCGTAGGAGTCGCGGCTGCCGGACTTGGCCAGCCCACGGCTGATCATGTATCCCACGGTCAGGATCACGATGTACAGCCATGCCTGGTCGGCACGGAAGTAGTCGCCGTGGCCGTCTTCCCTACCCACGACCATGGAAGCGATCAGCACCGCCACCACGGCAGCCAGGTAGACGAAGAACTCGGTGGTCTTCAAGGCCGACTTCGTCTCGGTCGACAGTCGCCGGGGCCGGTGCGCGGCCAGGTCGTTGCCTGCGGCGTGGTGGGCCGGGTTCACATTACTCATGGGTGAGTATCCGTTCCGTCGTGCGAAGCGCTTGGTATCTCCCCTACCGGGGGGGCGGGGGGACAACCGCGTCAAGATCGACGCCGCACCTAGCTCCTACCCGAAACGCCGTGGATAAACGTGAGGTAAGCGCGCTGGCGCAGCCGAGGGATGCGTGCCCGTACACGCACTGCCACCGCGGACGCTGACTCCAGCAGCAGCGGAAGCCGGGCATCTGGGCTCAACTTGTCGACCGAGCAGCAAGAGCGTCTGACCGCGCTGAGTGTGCAGCCCGACCAGGCGCCCTCTCCCGCCCCGGCAGCCAGTCGCGGGACGAAGAGGGGCCGAGCAAGGCGCAGCAGGTGTTCCAGCGGGGCCTGGAGGCCCTCACCCAGTGGGTGGAGCGGGAAGGCGCCGCCACCGGCCGGTCCCGAGGTCCCACGGCGAGGCGATCGCAGTCAACGGTGAGGCGCAGCCGGTGATCGTGAAGCTCGGCGTATGGGTCTCCAACACCAAGAGCCGACGCGACAAGCTCACCGCCGACCAGCTCGCCGCCCTCAGCTGGGCGTCGACTGGGCCTGACCGAGCACTGTGCGCGAAAGCGCCCCGAGTCACCGGCGCCTGATGGGCTCCGCTGCGTGGTCAGTGGGCTGTGGCCCTGACCTGGTACCTGTCGTGCAGTCGGTGGAGCAGCGTTCTGGTATGCCGTGTCAGCGGGCGGTGCTGGTCCTCGTCGATGACCAAGGCCATCAGGTAGTGGTCGGGGCCGCTGCGCACGGCGTCGATTGGCATGGATGCCCGGAGGTTGGGCCAGTACCAGCCATGGGCGAACCCTGACGCCGCGCGCCAGGCTGCGGAGACCTCTCGGGCTTTCAGGCCAGCATCCTCGGCAGCTTCCTCGATGACCTTCCCAGCCTCTGGCTTGCTGAGTGAGGTGGTGGGAATGCCGAGGGACAGGGCGAGGTCGGCTATGTCCTGGCGGCGCTCTCGTCCGGTCTTGCCACCGGGGCCTGGCTGGTGGTCCGTGTCCTCCGTTGGGCATGTACTCCGCGTCCACGCTCATCCGGAACTCTACGCAGTCGCTCCACGTCCGCGAACAGCGGCTGCAGGTAGGCGAACTTGAACCCAGACCGTGTCATGACGCCAGGGTAGAGACGACCCCTGACAGAAGGCAGCACGAAGCTGGGCGTAACAGGTTGCCCGGCACGTCGTTGAGCGGGGAGGTCAGCGAAGTGGAGGCCCCGGAGCGTCGTGACCCCCGGGGCCTTCGTCTTGCCTCCTGGTACCGGATAGCGGTGCAACACGGAGCTGCAACGCGGCCCCAGACCGGCCTTTGGCCGGTGTTCTCCCAGGTCACCCTCCGGTGCAACCCCCTGCGGAGGATCAGCGGGAGGGCTCCCAGGCTTCCGGGCCGGCGCCTCGCCACTCCACGAAGTCGGGGTCGGTGAGGTCCACATCGTCGGCGTTCTCCAGCCCGGCGGCCGCGAGGAAGACCCGGATGTCGGCAGGCCGGTGCGCGACCCCGATAGCGACGCCGTCGTAGCGCACCCGGCGCCAGCCCTGCTCATCGGGCGGGTAGACGATCAGCTTCGCGGACATGCGCCCAGCCTGTTCCCGTCGCACCCCACTGGCACCTGGCCGCACGCGAACGGGTGAGGCGGCAGTTCACGGCCACCAGCGAAAAGCCCCACCGGTGGCTTCGGCCCCGGAGTACGTTCGGACGTACGGGGTGCGGCCCTGGCCACCAGGGCCGCGACGGGGGCCGCACCCCGACAGAGCTTGCCGACCATGAGACACCCGCGGCCTGGGATCCCTGGACCCGGGGCCGCCGACGAACCGGTACGGTCCCAACGCCGTCACAGGGCTCATGAAGCCGATCGACGAGCAGCACATCGCGGAGCCCGGCCTGGTGGTCCTGGACATCACCGGCGGGGACGAGGACACCGTCCGGGCCGTCATGGCCACGCTGGACGAGCACTGGGCCACATCGGGTGTTGGCCCGGTGCGCCGGGATCCCGGGGAGCCCGGCGTCCGGGCCCGGATCTACGCCGACGTCCTGCGCCCGGGACGGCACAGCCCGTGACTGGAGCCTGGGCAAGCCCTTCGCGAAGGGCTTGCCCAGGGTCGCCTAAGGCTTGCCCAGGCTCTCAGGCTTCTTCGTCCTTCACCCCCCACACGGGATACGCCCGCCCGGTGCCATGGCAGTGGCGGCACGATCCGTCGCCTCCGGAGGAGCCATGCGCGTTGATGTTGTCGACGGCATCGCGCAGGAGCCGGGCGAGGCCGTCGACGTGACCGGCGTGGAGGTCGATCTGGTGGCGCTTGCCGACCATGATCTCCAGCGCGGTCCCGGGCGTGGCAGTGCCCAGTTCGTAGGTGATGTCGCGGGTGACCGTCGTGACCAGTTTGTGGAGCTGGCTCATCGTCTCCCCGCCTGACAGCTCCACTCGCGCGGTGAAGCCGATGTCGTCGGGCTGGGTGAGGGAGAGGAACGCGTCGGGGTGGTCGAAGGGTACGAGTCGGCCGACGGGCTCGCCGTGGGCCCCGTGGAAGGAGGCAAGGGCATGCCACATGTCTCCCGGAAGGCTCGGCACGAGCCCGGCGTAATTCTGCTTCTTTCGTTTCATGGTTCCGGTCTACGGCTGGCCAGGCGACGTCGGCCGGCTCCGGGCCTCCGCGTCCCAGGCGGTGACGCCACGGCTTCGGGAGCCGTCCCGCCACGTGATCCGGACGCTGGGCAAGCCCTCCGGCCGAGGGCTTGCCCAGCAGTTCCCGTGACCGGTCGGCGGGCCAGCCGTGACCGATCCGTCGCCCGCGATCGGTCAAACAGCACGTCACCGCCGTGACCGGTCCGTGCAACTCCCGAACGGCTGATGATCGGTCATCGGTCACCGGCCAGCCACAGCCGCGCCCGGGAGCCGGGGCTGGCGGTGACCGATGACCGATCACCGGCCGCCCTGTGAGGGTGGGCAAGCCGCTGCGCAAGGTGGCTCGCCCAGGCTCCCCTTGGGCTTGCCCGGAGGGCGTCGCAGTCAGCCGCGTCGGCGGAAGAGGCCGCGGCCGGGCCGGGCCGGCTCCCGGTCGTCCTCAAGGGGCGGCTGCACGGCAGCCTGGAGGCGGGCGGCCTGTTCGCGGGCGACGTCGTCGGCGTGGCAGGTGCCGCACACGGTCAGGTCCCCGGCCGTCCAGGCGCCGCCGCGCGCGGTGGTCTCCTCCCAGCGGTCGTCGATGAACTTCTGCCCGCACCGGCTGCACACGGGGCGCTGCGCCTCCCGCTCGGCGGCACGACGCCGTGCTGCCCGCTCGTCGGCGCGGGCGGCCTGGGCGCGGTAGAGGGCGTCGCCGTCAGGGTTGTCGAGCGCGGCCGTCAGCGTCTGCTCGCCCGTCCGTCCCAGCCGCCGCCACACCTCCCCGTCGGCGCCGTGCTCCTGGAGCTGCTCCAGGGTGGTGACCACGACGGGCACCGCCTGGCCGTAGTCGAGGGCGGTGATCCCCCGGTGGTAGGACTCGTACCGGCGCGGCGCCCAGTAGCGTCGGCCGGCCTCCTCCAGCACGGCGACCGTGTTGTCGACCTTCGCCTCGGTGGTGTCCGCGAACACGAATGCCACCGGAGGCAGGCCCTCCCTGCCGGTCGGTGGGTAGACCCGGCGCCACAACCGCTCCTCGTGGTCGACCGTGTCGATCGCGTCCGGCCGGGACCGGACCAGGTCCACGGTGCGCTCGTCCGCGTCCGGCGGCAGCAGCCGGCCCCACTCCCAGTACCGGTGCAACTTCTGCACCAGCTCGTGGGCGTCTTCGGTACGGCGGTCGATCTCCAGCAGCAGCACCGGCACCCCCGCCGCCGGCGCTCGCACCACCAGGTCCGCCCGCTGCACGAAGCTGTTGCCCAGCCGGTGCCCGATCTCGGTCTGGAAGCCGATCCGGTGGCCGATCCCGGCCCGGTGGAGTTCAGCGGCCGTCGAGGTGACCGCCGCGGCGTGGTCGTCGTATCCGGTGCCGAGCAGCTCCCCCGTGTCCGGGTCGTACTTCTCCTCGCGCAGCACAGAGACCCGTATGCCCTTCGGCTCCAGCAGCTGCTTCGCCTCGCCGTGTCCCCTCTTGGTCAGCACCCACACCTGTCGCTGGTCCTCCTGCACCGACTCGATCCTCACCAGGTGGTGGTCCTCCAGATCCAGGAGGTTGTCCCGCGTCAGCTTGTCGTGCCGGTTCTCCGGTCGGGTCAGCTTCCACAGCTGATCGGGCGTGGCCCGCTGGAAGATCCCCAGCGCTTGCAGCAGTTCTCGGCGCCTGGGTCCGGTCGAAGTCCTCCTGTGCTTGGGACGCCTGGGTACATGAGGGTTGTCGGACCTGCGGCGACCCCTTGCCCGCCCGGTCTGACCTGCGGATACACCCCACTCGCCGGAACGGGGCGCGGAGGGGGTGATGGAGGGGTCCACGGAGGGGGTCTTCGGGGCCTGCTCGGGGGTCTGTTCAGGCTCGGCGGTGCTCGCCACAGGTGCTCCTGAAGGGGTGAGGGCGGGCCTATCCCGCCATTCACCTGCTACAGGTAGGTTTTTCGGCCTCGGTGTGACGCCGCCCTCGGAGAACCTCTCTGCCGTGACCGCATCGTGATCAACCGAGAAGAGGGAGATTTCTCCCCCTCGGCACAGGACTCTGTCCACAGGGGCCTCGTTCGAGCATCGGTTCGTTGCCGCCGTGAACCGCGCGGCAGCCCGTACAGGAGGAGCCGTCATGCCCGAGACCACCGCCCTGCCGCTCGCCCCGATGACCCCGCACGCGGCGATCAGCGCGTTCAGCTACCTCCGCGCCGTCCAGGCCGAGGACGTCGAAGCCGCCCGCGAGTTCGCCAGAGCCGCGGATGGCCGAGCGGCTCGTCGACGCCGTCGAGCGGATCGTCGTCCCCGTCACCGCCCTGCCCAGCCCCGAGGCCGGCGAGCCGACCACGGAGATGTTCGCACTGGAAACCCTCGGGCAGGTCCTGGTGGCCACCCTTCGAACCTGGGCGCAGGCCGGGCCGGACGCCGCGGAGGGCATCGCCTGCGCCGTCATCGACTTCGTCCTGCAGTTCCTCACCGACGACCACGAGGACGTCGCCGAGGTCCTGCGCCAGCTGGAGGCGGTGGGAGTGGGCCAGGCCCTCGCTGCCCACCCCGCACCGGACGGTGCCCGCCTGGTGCGCCTCTCCATCGTGTAGTTCGCGGCGGGGACGACGGTGGTGCGCACCGCGCCCACCGGGTGGCCTCCACCCGAGGGGCGCACCACCGCACCGCACCACCGCACCGCACCGCACCGCACCGCACCGCACCGCACCGCACCGCACCGCACCGCACCGCACCGCACCGCACCGCACCGCACCGGCCATGATGCGCACCACCGTGCATTGCACCGCGTGCGCTTCCGTGTTGGCGGGGCCCTATCACACACCCCCTTGACCAGGCCCTGATCGGCAGCCGCAACCGGCTGTGTCAAGGAGAAACGTGCCAGTGGTGTCTGTAAGCGCTTCTTTGGGCTCCAGGGTGGGAACGTGAAGTGGCTCCACGGGGCGTAAGAAGTTGATTTGGCTCCACCCGCTCCCAGTGCACGACGTGCCCACGTTGGAGTGAATGCTGTGTGCCCGTGCGCCTCGCGACGACCGGGTGTGATCCGTCGTTCACGTTCATGTCGGGAAGCCGGGGTGGGGCGGGCACCGACTCGTTCCGGCTCGCCCAGCCCCAGGGGAGGCACCGCAAATCCTGACTCCGTCCACCGGCGAGTCAGGGCCCTGCGCCAGCTGCAGACGATCTGTGGCGGAGTCACCAGAGCTTGTCGTTCTCCCCTGGATACAGCTCGATGCGGGTGTGCTGGAACGACGCCTGCACGTGCCTGCTCGCAGCCGAGAAGAAGTCCGCCATAGTGACCTTGTCGTAGCCGGGCTGATCACTGGGGAAGGGAGCATGCGGCGTTCCTCCGATCAGCACCGTGCCCGGAAGAAGGTGCCAACCCGCGCTCTCATAGAACGCCTGGAGCGGGCGGTCGCAAGTGAACAGTCCCAGGTCCAGGTTCCGGGCGATCATCGTTTCCCGGGCCGCTGCCGCCAGGCGCCGCCCATGCCCAAAGCCGCGTGCCTCGCGACGCGTCACCATCGTGCTCAACCCACCGGCGGCATAACGCTGACCGGCATGGACGATCTCCTTGGACAGAATGTCCAGCGCGGCGAGCACACTGCCACCGTCCACGAGGAGCATCGACAACGGCCTCAGCTCCGGGTCGTGGGTCAGCGCACTCCGTGAAGGGCCGTCGCCATCGGACGGCCACGCCTGATGCTGGATCTGCAGCACCTGGACGCGCAGCTCGGACGGAGTGGCTTCTTCCGGAAAGGACAGGATCTGCATGCCCTGATTCTGTTCACGCACCGCACAAGCACAAGCGGCTTTCCTGACGGCGACCGCCGATCAGCTCGTCCACCAGTCCCGAGCGGCACCCCTGAAAGGACTGAGGCCAGCGCCCAGCAGGGCACCGGCCTCAACCTTGCCGACTCGTCCGCTCTCCGACCGGCTGAGCCAATGCCCGTCCTCTTCGTCCACCGCGCCTCGGAGAATCCGAGGGCCCCGGATCGAACACGGGTCGAGATCCGCGGAACCGTCGCGCCTGTCGGGGGCGCCACGGGCCGCCGGATCCGATGGCCCTCGCTACCGCTCAGACACCGATTCACGGCCAGCAGAACGCGTCTCCCGCACGCCTCCAACACCCACTCAGTGGAGCCAAAAGAACCCGGAACCCCGGTCCCAAAACAAGTGCTTACAAACACAGTGGAGAACCTGGTCAAGGGGTGGAGCCGAACCCGGTCAAGGGGGTCGGTGGAACCTGGTCAAGGGGTGGTCCCGAGCGTGGACAAGGGGGTCGGCCGAACTTGGACAAGGGGTGGCTGTGCGAGGGTGCGGATGGTGCACACCCGGTGCGGTGCGGGACATCGTGGTGCGCCCGAGAGTGGAGCCCACTGTCAATCGGATGCGCACCGCAGTGGACTCCACCGCGTGATCCACCGCGTGGGTGGAGTCCACCGCGAGGGTGGCGCCCACTGGGTGGAGTCCACCGGGTGGAGCCCATCCGATGGGATCCACCCGGTATCGACTCCGGGCGGTCCACTCGGTGGACGGTGTCCGTCCTCGTCACCACAGCCAGGCGTTCGAGTGCCGCATCCGGGACAGGGCGCGGGCGTCGCGGCGGGCGGCGGCGCTGCCGATGCGGTTCTGCCGGGGCCGGGGCCGGCGCGCCTGGGCGCCGTAGAACCGTCGGACTCCCGCCGCCTTGAGCCGCTTGCGCTGCTTGGCCAGCTCCGCCTTCTTCGCCTTGATGGACTTCGGCTTCCGGGGCCGCTTCCAGATCGGCTGCCAGTCTGTCGGCGGCACGTACGCCTCGGCGCGCTTCTGGGCGGCCTCCTTCAGCCGGGCAGCGACGGCTTCGATCCTCGGGTCCGCGGGCGGCATGTTGGTCATGCGATTCCTCCGGTGGGTGGTGTCCGTCCCTGTGCGGGCTGGACGGGCTGCTGGGGGCGCGGCGGCGGGACCGTCGCCGGGCCGGGCTGATGCAGGACGGCGGGCGGCAGCTCGTTCCCGGATGCCGGCCTGGAGGCGCGCGGCCATCTCGGCGGCGGCGGCCTCCAGCGTCCGGCTGGTCAGCTCCACCGCAGCGACGTCCGTCATCGGCTCCAGGTCTCGGCCGGTCCTCCGCCCGGGGCGGGGGCTCAGGGTGGCCAGCACGGTGACGGTGCGCGGCCGGGGCCGGGAGTTCAGGCGGTCCGCGCGGCGTGCGGCGTGGACCCGGGCGATCAGCGCGTCGGCGGCGAGACGGGCCCGCTGGTACGGGGTGGCGGACCGGTTGCGGGTCAGGGGGCGCAGCACGGCCTAGGCAGTGTCTGGTGGCTCTTTGATGAGGTCGCGGAGCCAGATCACGATGGCCGCGGTGGCCAGGGTGCCGTTGAAGATGTAGTCGCG